>NZ_CP121685.1:300000-467500 GCF_029760915.1 Olleya sp. YS
GAATCGTTATCTGTAATCGTTACCGTTCCGCTTGGGTCTGTGTTTACTGTATTACCACTGGTTACCGTTCCGTCTACTGTGAAATCTTCATCGCCTTCTGCGATATTATCATCTGTAATTGGAATACTAACATCTACACTTGTACTTCCTGCTGGAATCGTTACTGTAGTGGTTGTCGTGGTATAATCTGATGTGCCTGCGGTTCCTGAGGTAGTTACAATATCTATTACCGTATCTACTGAACTTGGCGTGTCGATGGTTACTGGTACTGTTGCTGTACCATCGCCTTCGTCTACTGTCACATCACCTATGGTTACCGTTACTGGATCATTATCCGTAATGGTTACCGTTCCGCTTGGATCCGTATTGTTAGTGTTACCACTGGTTACCGTTCCATCTACTGTAAAGTCCTCTGTTGGCTCGCCAATGTTATCATCCGTTATTGGAATACTAACATCTACTGATGTGCTGCCTGCTGGAATCGTTACTGTAGTGGTTGTCGTTGTATAATCTGATGTACCTGCGGTTCCTGAGGTAGTTACAATATCTATGACTGTATCTACTGAACTTGGTGTGCTTAAGGTTACTGGTACTGTTGCGGTACCATCGCCTTCGTCTACTGTCACATCGCCTATGGTTACTGTTACTGAATCGTTATCTGTAATCGTTACCGTTCCGCTTGGGTCTGTGTTTACTGTATTACCACTGGTTACCGTTCCGTCTACTGTGAAATCTTCTGGTCCTTCTGCAATAGCATCATCTGTAATTGGAATACTAACATCTACACTTGTACTTCCTGCTGGAATGGTTACCGTAGTGGTTGTCGTGGTATAATCTGATGTGCCTGCGGTTCCTGAGGTAGTTACAATATCTATTACCGTATCTACTGAACTTGGCGTGTCGATGGTTACTGGTACTGTTGCGGTACCATCGCCTTCGTCTACTGTCACATCACCTATGGTTACCGTTACTGGATCATTATCCGTAATGGTTACCGTTCCGCTTGGATCCGTATTGTTAGTGTTACCACTGGTTACCGTTCCATCTACTGTAAAGTCCTCTGTTGGCTCGCCAATGTTATCATCCGTTATTGGAATACTAACATCTACTGATGTGCTGCCTGCTGGAATCGTTACTGTAGTGGTCGTCGTGGTATAATCTGATGTACCTGCGGTTCCTGAGGTAGTTACAATATCTATTACTGTATCTACTGAACTTGGTGTGCTTAAGGTTACTGGTACTGTTGCGGTACCATCGCCTTCGTCTACTGTCACATCGCCTATGGTTACTGTTACTGAATCGTTATCTGTAATCGTTACCGTTCCGCTTGGGTCTGTGTTTACTGTATTACCACTGGTTACCGTTCCGTCTACTGTGAAATCTTCTGGTCCTTCTGCAATAGCATCATCTGTAATTGGAATACTAACATCTACACTTGTACTTCCTGCTGGAATCGTTACTGTAGTGGTTGTCGTGGTATAATCTGATGTGCCTGCGGTTCCACTTGTTGTTACAATATCTATTACCGTATCTACTGAACTTGGCGTGTCGATGGTTACTGGTACTGTTGCTGTACCATCGCCTTCGTCTACTGTCACATCACCTATGGTTACCGTTACTGGATCATTATCCGTAATGGTTACCGTTCCGCTTGGATCCGTATTGTTAGTGTTACCACTGGTTACGGTTCCATCTACTGTAAAGTCCTCTGTTGGCTCGCCAATGTTATCATCCGTTATTGGAATACTAACATCTACTGATGTGCTGCCTGCTGGAATCGTTACTGTAGTGGTTGTCGTTGTATAATCTGATGTACCTGCGGTTCCTGAGGTAGTTACAATATCTATGACTGTATCTACTGAACTTGGTGTGCTTAAGGTTACTGGTACTGTTGCGGTACCATCGCCTTCGTCTACTGTCACATCGCCTATGGTTACTGTTACTGAATCGTTATCTGTAATCGTTACCGTTCCGCTTGGGTCTGTGTTTACTGTATTACCACTGGTTACCGTTCCGTCTACTGTGAAATCTTCATCGCCTTCTGCGATATTATCATCTGTAATTGGAATACTAACATCTACACTTGTACTTCCTGCTGGAATCGTTACTGTAGTGGTTGTCGTGGTATAATCTGATGTGCCTGCGGTTCCTGAGGTAGTTACAATATCTATTACCGTATCTACTGAACTTGGCGTGTCGATGGTTACTGGTACTGTTGCTGTACCATCGCCTTCGTCTACTGTCACATCACCTATGGTTACCGTTACTGGATCATTATCCGTAATGGTTACCGTTCCGCTTGGATCCGTATTGTTAGTGTTACCACTGGTTACCGTTCCATCTACTGTAAAGTCCTCTGTTGGCTCGCCAATGTTATCATCCGTTATTGGAATACTAACATCTACTGATGTGCTGCCTGCTGGAATCGTTACTGTAGTGGTTGTCGTTGTATAATCTGATGTACCTGCGGTTCCTGAGGTAGTTACAATATCTATGACTGTATCTACTGAACTTGGTGTGCTTAAGGTTACTGGTACTGTTGCGGTACCATCGCCTTCGTCTACTGTCACATCGCCTATGGTTACTGTTACTGAATCGTTATCTGTAATCGTTACCGTTCCGCTTGGGTCTGTGTTTACTGTATTACCACTGGTTACCGTTCCGTCTACTGTGAAATCTTCTGGTCCTTCTGCAATAGCATCATCTGTAATTGGAATACTAACATCTACACTTGTACTTCCTGCTGGAATCGTTACTGTAGTGGTTGTCGTGGTATAATCTGATGTGCCTGCGGTTCCACTTGTTGTTACAATATCTATTACCGTATCTACTGAACTTGGCGTGTCGATGGTTACTGGTACTGTTGCTGTACCATCGCCTTCGTCTACTGTCACATCACCTATGGTTACCGTTACTGGATCATTATCCGTAATGGTTACCGTTCCGCTTGGATCCGTATTGTTAGTGTTACCACTGGTTACGGTTCCATCTACTGTAAAGTCCTCTGTTGGCTCGCCAATGTTATCATCCGTTATTGGAATACTAACATCTACTGATGTGCTGCCTGCTGGAATCGTTACTGTAGTGGTTGTCGTTGTATAATCTGATGTACCTGCGGTTCCTGAGGTAGTTACAATATCTATGACTGTATCTACTGAACTTGGTGTGCTTAAGGTTACTGGTACTGTTGCGGTACCATCGCCTTCGTCTACTGTCACATCGCCTATGGTTACTGTTACTGAATCGTTATCTGTAATCGTTACCGTTCCGCTTGGGTCTGTGTTTACTGTATTACCACTGGTTACCGTTCCGTCTACTGTGAAATCTTCATCGCCTTCTGCGATATTATCATCTGTAATTGGAATACTAACATCTACACTTGTACTTCCTGCTGGAATCGTTACTGTAGTGGTTGTCGTGGTATAATCTGATGTGCCTGCGGTTCCTGAGGTAGTTACAATATCTATTACCGTATCTACTGAACTTGGCGTGTCGATGGTTACTGGTACTGTTGCTGTACCATCGCCTTCGTCTACTGTCACATCACCTATGGTTACCGTTACTGGATCATTATCCGTAATGGTTACCGTTCCGCTTGGATCCGTATTGTTAGTGTTACCACTGGTTACCGTTCCATCTACTGTAAAGTCCTCTGTTGGCTCGCCAATGTTATCATCCGTTATTGGAATACTAACATCTACTGATGTGCTGCCTGCTGGAATCGTTACTGTAGTGGTTGTCGTTGTATAATCTGATGTACCTGCGGTTCCTGAGGTAGTTACAATATCTATGACTGTATCTACTGAACTTGGTGTGCTTAAGGTTACTGGTACTGTTGCGGTACCATCGCCTTCGTCTACTGTCACATCGCCTATGGTTACTGTTACTGAATCGTTATCTGTAATCGTTACCGTTCCGCTTGGGTCTGTGTTTACTGTATTACCACTGGTTACCGTTCCGTCTACTGTGAAATCTTCTGGTCCTTCTGCAATAGCATCATCTGTAATTGGAATACTAACATCTACACTTGTACTTCCTGCTGGAATCGTTACTGTAGTGGTTGTCGTGGTATAATCTGATGTGCCTGCGGTTCCACTTGTTGTTACAATATCTATTACCGTATCTACTGAACTTGGCGTGTCGATGGTTACTGGTACTGTTGCTGTACCATCGCCTTCGTCTACTGTCACATCACCTATGGTTACCGTTACTGGATCATTATCCGTAATGGTTACCGTTCCGCTTGGATCCGTATTGTTAGTGTTACCACTGGTTACCGTTCCATCTACTGTAAAGTCCTCTGTTGGCTCGCCAATGTTATCATCCGTTATTGGAATACTAACATCTACTGATGTGCTGCCTGCTGGAATCGTTACTGTAGTGGTTGTCGTTGTATAATCTGATGTACCTGCGGTTCCACTTGTCGTGACAATATCTATTACTGTATCTACTGCGCTGACCGCATCAATAGTTACTGGAACGGTTGCGGTACCATCGCCTTCGTCTACTGTGACGTCACCTATGGTAATATTAACTAAACAAGAGTTTATAGTATCACTCGTAACAGCTGCAGTTGTTGCTTGCTGGTAAGAATTCATACTAGTATCCTCTGGAACACCATTAGCATCAACTTGTCCTTCGTCTGCATCTGCAAGATTATCACTTGTTGTCAAATCTGATTGAACAAAAGTTCCTGCTGCTTCAACAGCATCTGGACAACCATCATTATCACTGTCTGTGTCTAAATAGTCTGGGGTATTATCACCATCAGAATCTGTACTTTGGCATGCAGAAAGAATAAATTCTATACCATCAGTACCTGTTCCAAATAATCCGCCTTGTACAAACTCGACAGTAAATGTTGAAATTTCACCATTAATCTGCATTGTTCCCGCAGCAGTACCATCTGAATCATTTTGTGTACTTTCTGGAGTGTGACCAGGGTCAGCTGGAGTATTTATTCCAGCATCAGATGCTGTATTTGAAGTCGTGAAAAAATCGTCTGTTCCTGTTAATTCAGTCCAAGTGAGACCTCCTTGAAGTGTTACTATTGCTCCATTTTGAGTAGTAACACCATCCGTACCACCTAATCTGTCTAGGTGGACAATTGGATTAGTCACTAATACTGGATTACCCAAGGAATCTACATAGTTTACAGTAAGCGTGCTTCCCCAAACAAATGAACTTTCTAAAGAAGGAGCATTAGCTAAACTTTCTGTCCAAAACGATTGATTGGTAAAATTACCCGAAGCAAAATTAATCACATTTGTGGTAGTTATCTCTGCAATAATCCCATTACCAAAATCATAAGAAGCTGAAGTACCACCTGTAATAGTCCAAGCTCCTGATAATACTTGAGTTGCACATTTACCCTCGTCTGCATCTAAAATACCATCATTATCATTATCTAAATCAGTACCATCATCTATGCCATCTCCATCTGTATCTGGTAAAACAGTTACAGTTACAGTTGCAGTATCACAATTAGTTGAATTGGCAGTTTCACATATTTGATATTCTAATGTATAAGTTCCTGCTGGAACACTAGACGTAACATTTACTGCTCCAGTTGATGTATTTAAAGATACTCCTGGATTAGTAGTACTTAATTGTGTTAATGTTACTCCACCAGCTCCAATTGTAGGCTGACTTGTATTTAAAATATCATTTGCTAATACATTTGAAACTACTACACCACCAACACCTTCGGTTACATTATTACCACTATCATCATTTGCATTAATAAAAAAATTTATTCCTGTAAAAACCCACTCTAATTGATCTGCTCCATTAGGACTTCCTGTTGCCTGAGTTGTATTTATAACAATTGTAGAGTAACCACCTTGCAATTCTAAACTTCCAGCAGCAGTCCCATCAGTAGGAGGACCACATTCAGGAGCATTAGTTGTAGTTCCATTACTTCTTCTAACGGTAGTTGTTGTAGACTCAAAATGAACATCATTTTCAGAAAGTTCAATCCAAGTTCCACTTGCCAAAGTATAAAGAGGTGAATTAGCAGTTGTACCTGAAGCACCTCCTAGACGGTCTAAATGTATTATAGGGTTTCCTATTGTTACTAAATTATTAGATGTAGGGCCATCATAAAATCCTATAGTAACTGATCCAGCAGTTGGAGTAGCTGCCCTAACTCTTAATGATGCATTGTTATCTACTGCAGCATCAGAATAAGAACCAGCACAAGCCATTGTCTCTGTACCAATAATTGACCAATTGTTAAGATTTGTTACTCTTACATAAACACTTCCTGCTTGCGCTTGCCACTCTCCACTAGGTCCTGATTGAGACCAAGTACCAGTTATTTGAGCTAAAGAAACTGTAGTTGTTGTTAATAAGAAAATAATCGTGAATAATACTTTAAGACATGCTACTTTTTTATTGAGCACTGATAGAGTAGAGATTTTCATATTGTTGATGGGTAAAATTATTTTATATTCAATTAATTTGGGTTATATCTACAATGTGTGGTTTTAACCACACTTAACTACGAATGTAAAAACTTACAAACTTTTTTATTTCACTTCTACGCTGAAAGGTGTTAATTTTCGTTAAAATGTATATTTAGTCGTTTAATGTCACAAAAGTGAATTAACTTATTTTATAGAAATTTATTCAAAATCAATTTGTAATCATAGATAAAATGCAAATATAATCGCTTAAATGCTATTTACAAAAGTTTTGAAAGAAATTACTTAACATTTATTTAAAGCGATTGTTTTATAACTACTTACGATAAAAAATTACAAGAGGTTTTATTTACAGATTAATATACATACGTTTATATTTGCACAAATTGACAAAATGAAGTTTTTAGACGAAATACAAAGAAGAAGAACATTTGGTATTATATCTCACCCAGATGCAGGTAAAACAACACTTACAGAAAAACTATTACTTTTTGGAGGTGCAATTACTGAAGCTGGTGCTGTAAAAAGTAATAAAATAAAAAAAGGTGCTACTAGCGATTTTATGGAGATTGAGCGCCAACGTGGAATCTCTGTTGCAACTTCTGTATTGGCTTTTGAATATAATGGCATCAAAATAAATATTTTAGATACTCCTGGACACAAAGATTTTGCAGAAGACACCTTTAGAACTTTAACTGCTGTAGATAGTGTAATTGTTGTTATAGACGTTGCAAAAGGAGTTGAGGAGCAGACAGAAAAATTGGTAGAAGTCTGTCGTATGCGCAACATACCTATGATTGTTTTTATTAATAAAATGGATAGGGAAGGTAAAGATGCGTTTGAATTGTTAGATGAAATAGAACAGAAACTCAAACTAACAGTTACTCCTTTAAGTTTTCCTATAGGTATGGGCTATGACTTTAAAGGCATTTATAACATTTGGGAGAAAAATATTAATTTGTTTAGTGGAGATAGCAGAAAAAATATTGAAGAAACTATAGAAATTAGTGATTTAAATTCTAATGAATTAAATGAATTAGTTGGTAACAAAGCTGCAGAAACTTTACGTGAAGAATTAGAATTAGTTGAGGGTATTTATCCAACGTTTAACAATGAAGAGTATTTAAAAGGAACTTTACAACCTGTGTTTTTTGGTTCAGCTTTAAATAGTTTTGGAGTTAGAGAATTATTAGATTGTTTTGTTGAAATAGCTCCAAAACCAAGAGCTAAACAAAGTGAGGAACGTTTAGTTAAACCAGATGAAGATAAATTTTCTGGTTTTGTATTTAAAATTCATGCTAATATGGATCCAAACCATAGAAACAGATTGGCTTTTGTTAAAATAGTTTCGGGTCAATTCAAGCGAAACACACCATATTTACATGTTAGACATAATAAAAAGGTGAAATTTTCAAGTCCTAATGCTTTTTTTGCAGAGAAAAAAGAAATTGTAGATGTTTCCTATCCAGGTGATATTGTTGGATTACAAGATACTGGAACCTTTAAAATTGGTGATACACTAACAGAAGGCGAAGTACTTAATTATAAAGGAATCCCAAGTTTTTCACCTGAACATTTTAGATATATCAATAATGCAGATCCATTAAAATCTAAACAATTATTTAAAGGTATAGATCAATTAATGGATGAGGGAGTAGCCCAATTATTTACTTTAGAGCTAAATGGTAGAAAAGTTATTGGAACAGTAGGCGCCTTGCAATATGAAGTTATTCAATACAGATTAGAGCATGAATATGGTGCAAAATGTACATATGAAAATTTGAATGTGCATAAAGCTTGTTGGGTAGATCCAGAAGACAAAAAAAATGAGGAGTTCAAGGAATTTTTAAGAGTAAAACAACGTTTTTTAGCCAAAGACAAAAGAGGACAATTGGTGTTTTTAGCAGATTCTGCTTTTTCTTTACAGATGACAGAGCAAAAATATCCAAGTATTAAATTTCATTACGTTTCTGAATTTGAATAAACCAAAATTTATTTTAAAGCGATTTAAGAGCGTTTTACTATTTAGTATGCAGAAATACATTACCTAAATTTTTAAATTCATATTTATCATATTAAATAAAGTAATATTTTTTAAAACTATAAGTAATACTTATAACAAACACTAAATATTATAATAATATATTATAGTTGTTGTTCTTCATAAAAAAACCTTTTTACAAATTTGTAAAAAGGTTTTTTAGTTAAACTTTAAAATTATACCTAATCAGTCGATCCAAAATTCAAAAGAATAGGAGATTGCTCAAAAAAATATTTTGAGCACCTACTAAAATCAAATTTTATATTGTTATTTAAATAATTAAGCTTGACCTGTAAGCCAATATTTAATGGTATAGGAGGTTGCCCAAAAAAATATTTTGAGCACCTCTACTAAAATCAAATTTTATATTGTTATTTAAATAATTAAGCTTGACCTGTAGGTCCAAAATTTAATGGTATAGGAGGTTGCTCATAATCTTTGATTTCACCATGTGCTTTTTCGAATCGTTTTACATTTTCGCCTAAAGCTTTTAACAATCGCTTTGCATGTTGAGGCGTCAAAATAATTCTAGACTTTACTTTACTTTTTGGTGTACCAGGCATTATACTAACAAAATCTACTACAAATTCCGAAACGGAATGATTGATTATTGCCAAGTTAGAATAAGTGCCTTCAGCAACTTTTTCGTCTAACTCTATATTTATTTGTCCTTGCTTTGGTTTATTATCTTTATTATCTGCCATAATTATTTTGTTTTAAATAAAGAATCCTGCAATAGTGCAGGATTCTTTTAATTATTCAATAAGAATTATATTTATAACTTAAACTATACAATTAGTTATAGTTAACTTCTTGTTTAGCTTTCATCATTTGATCAAATTCTTCTTTAGATCCTACTATGATGCTCTCGTAAGCACGCATTCCTGTTCCTGCTGGAATACGGTGTCCTACAATAACGTTTTCTTTAAGACCTTCTAAAGTATCTACCTTACCAGCTACTGCTGCTTCGTTTAATACCTTTGTAGTTTCTTGGAAAGACGCTGCAGAGATAAACGATTTAGTTTGTAAAGAAGCTCTTGTAATACCTTGTAAGATTGGCGTTGCTGTTGCTGGTTGCGCGTCTCTTGCTACTACAAGTTTTTTATCTTCACGACGTAAGATTGAGTTTTCATCTCTTAATTGGAAAGCAGAAATAATCTGTCCTTCTTTTAAATTAGTAGATTCTCCAGCATCTTCAACTACTTTCATTCCGAAAATTTCGTCATTTTCTTGAATGAAATCAGATTTATGAACTAGTTGGTCTTCTAAGAAGATTGTATCTCCAGAATCAATAATTCTTACCTTACGCATCATTTGTCTTACAACAACCTCAAAGTGCTTATCATTAATTTTCACACCCTGTAAACGATATACTTCCTGTACTTCGTTTACTAAATATTGTTGTACCGCAGATGGACCTTTAATATTTAAGATATCGTTTGGAGTTACTGAACCATCAGATAAAGGCATACCAGCTTTAATAAAGTCGTTTTCTTGTACCAAAATCTGGTTAGATAACTTCACTAAATACTTTTTAACTTCACCTAATTTAGACTCAACAATAATCTCGCGATTACCTCTTTTTATTTTACCAAATGACACTACACCATCAATTGCACTAACAACCGCTGGGTTAGAAGGATTACGTGCTTCGAATAACTCTGTTACACGTGGTAAACCTCCTGTAATATCACCTGCTTTTGCAGATTTACGAGGAATTTTAACTAAGATTTTTCCAACCTTAATTTTTTCTCCGTCGTCAATCATAATGTGCGCACCTACTGGTAAGTTGTAAGAACGAATTGCTTCACCTTTAGCATCCTCCACAATAAGTGTTGGTATTAATTTTTTGTTTCTTGATTCAGAAATCACTTTTTCTTGGAACCCTGTTTGCTCATCAATCTCTACTTGATAAGTAACCCCTTGTTCAATATTTTCATATCTTACTTTTCCAGCAAATTCTGAAATAATTACACCGTTGTATGGATCCCAAGAACAAACTACATCTCCTGCTTTTAGTTTATCTCCATTTTTAACAAAAATATGAGAACCATAAGGAATGTTATTTGTACTTAAAGTAATACCTGTTTTCTTATCAACTAATTTAAGCTCTGAAGTACGAGAGATTACAACATCTACTGCTTTACCATCGTTATCAGTACCTTTAACCGTTTTTAAGTCTTCAATTTCGGCAATTCCATCGAACTTAACAGCTAATTTATTTTCTTCAGAAATGTTACCTGCAATACCACCTACGTGGAATGTACGAAGTGTTAACTGTGTACCAGGCTCTCCAATAGATTGCGCTGCTACTACACCAACTGCTTCACCACGTTGTACCATTTTATTAGTGGCTAAGTTACGTCCGTAACATTGTGCACAAATACCTTTTTTAGCTTCACATGATAATGGTGAACGTACTTCTACAGCTTCTACTGGTGAATTTTGAATTCTTGCAGCAACTTCTTCATTAATTAATTGCCCAGCTTCTACTAGAACTTCTTCAGTTAATGGATTGTAGACATCATTTAATGAAACTCTACCTACAATTCTTTCTGCTAAATCTTCAACAACTTCGTCATTCTTTTTAAGTGCTGTTACTTCTACACCTCTTAAAGTACCACAGTCTTCACTGTTTACAATAACATCTTGAGATACATCTACTAAACGACGTGTTAAGTATCCTGCATCTGCAGTTTTAAGTGCTGTATCGGCAAGTCCTTTACGTGCTCCGTGAGTTGAGATAAAGTATTCTAAAATTGAAAGTCCTTCTTTAAAGTTAGAAAGAATTGGGTTTTCAATAATTTCTCCACCACCTGCATTAGATTTTTTAGGCTTTGCCATTAATCCACGCATACCTGTTAACTGACGAATCTGTTCTTTAGATCCACGAGCTCCAGAATCAAGCATCATATATACCGAGTTGAATCCTTGTTGATCTTCTCTAATACGCTTCATTGACAATTCTGTCAATTCTGCATTGGTAGAAGTCCAGATATCAATAACTTGGTTATAACGTTCGTTGTTAGTAATCAATCCCATGTTATAGTTACCAGTAATACCATCGACCTTAGCATTTGCTGCATCAATCATAGATTGTTTTTCTGGTGGAATAATAATATCTCCTAAACTAAATGATAACCCTCCTCTAAATGCGAAATTATACCCTAAAGTTTTTATTTCATCTAAGAAAGCAGCAGTTTCTGGTACACTAGTTACTTTAAGGATATTACCAATAATATCTCTTAAAGATTTTTTAGTTAATACTTGGTTAATATAACCTGCTGCAGCTGGAACTTTTTCATTAAATAGTACACGTCCTACTGTTGTTTCAATAATCTGTGGTACTAATTCTCCAGCCTCGTTAAAGTCCATTGTTCTAACTTTAATTCCTGCGTTTAATTCTACTCGTTTTTCGTTGTAAGCTATTGTTACTTCTTCTGCCGAATAGAAAGTTAAACCTTCACCTTTTACTGGCACCTCTTTAGTAGATAATCTGTGCTTAGTCATATAATATAGACCAAGTACCATATCCTGAGAAGGTACAGTTACTGGAGATCCGTTTGCTGGATTTAAAATATTATGAGAGGCTAGCATTAAAAGCTGTGCTTCTAAAATTGCTTCTGGACCTAGAGGTAAGTGAACAGCCATCTGGTCACCATCAAAATCAGCATTAAACGCAGTACACACTAATGGGTGTAACTGAATTGCTTTACCCTCAATTAATTTAGGTTGGAAAGCCTGAATACCAAGTCTGTGTAATGTAGGAGCACGATTTAAAAGTACTGGATGTCCTTTTAAAACATTTTCTAAAATATCCCAAACTACTGGTTCTCTTTTATCTATAATTTTCTTAGCAGACTTAACTGTTTTTACAATACCTCTTTCAATTAATTTTCTAATTACAAAAGGCTTATAAAGTTCTGCAGCCATATTTTTAGGTAAACCACACTCAAATAACTTCAATTCTGGTCCTACAACAATTACAGAACGTGCAGAATAGTCAACACGCTTACCTAGTAAGTTTTGACGAAAACGTCCTTGCTTACCTTTAAGTGAATCTGATAATGATTTTAATGGTCTGTTAGAGTCTGTTTTTACAGCAGATGATTTACGTGTGTTATCAAATAATGAATCTACAGATTCTTGTAACATACGTTTTTCATTACGTAAAATTACCTCTGGTGCTTTTATCTCCACTAATCGCTTTAAACGGTTGTTACGGATAATTACACGACGGTATAAATCATTTAAATCTGAAGTTGCAAAACGTCCACCATCTAAAGGCACTAATGGTCTTAATTCTGGTGGAATAATTGGCACTACCTTCATAATCATCCATTCTGGACGATTTTCTCTATTTTGATTAGACTCACGTAATGCTTCAACAACTTGTAGACGTTTTAAAGCTTCTGTTTTACGTTGTTTAGACGTTTCTGTATTAGCTTTATGACGTAATTCGTATGATAAAGCATCTAAGTCTATTCTTGATAATAGATCTATAAGACATTCTGCACCCATTTTAGCGATAAACTTATTTGGATCAGAATCTTCTAAATATTGATTATCCTGTGGAAGTGTTTCTAAAATATTTAAATACTCTTCCTCAGTTAAAAAGTCCATTTTTTGTAATGGTTCTCCTTCTTCATTTTTAGCATTACCTGGTTGAATTACTACGTAACGTTCGTAATAGATAATCATATCTAATTTCTTAGATGGTAATCCTAATAAATATCCTATTTTGTTTGGTAACGAACGGAAGTACCAAATATGTGCTACAGGTACAACTAAATTAATGTGTCCTACTCTGTCACGTCGTACTTTCTTTTCTGTTACTTCTACTCCACAACGGTCACAAACGATACCTTTATATCGAATACGTTTATATTTACCACAAGCACACTCATAGTCCTTTACAGGACCAAAGATACGCTCACAGAATAAACCATCACGTTCTGGTTTATGTGTACGATAATTGATAGTTTCTGGCTTTAATACTTCACCTCTAGACTCTGCTAAAATAGACTCTGGTGATGCTAAACCAATAGAGATTTTATTAAATCTCTGTACTGTATTCTTATCTTGTTTTTTTGCCATAATTCTTATAGTGTTCAGTTTGTAAAGCAGTTTTAAGATAATTTAAAACTGCTTGACTCACTTAAAATTATTCTTCTAATCTAATGTCTAATCCTAATCCTTTCAATTCGTGCATAAGTACGTTGAACGATTCTGGTAATCCTGGTTCTGGCATTGGCTCTCCCTTAACGATTGCTTCGTAAGTTTTAGCTCTACCTACTACGTCATCAGATTTTACAGTTAAGATTTCTCTTAAAGTACTTGACGCTCCATAAGCTTCAAGTGCCCAAACTTCCATCTCACCAAAACGCTGACCTCCAAATTGTGCTTTACCACCTAAAGGTTGTTGTGTAATTAATGAGTATGGTCCAATAGAACGTGCGTGCATCTTATCATCTACCATATGCCCTAATTTAAGCATATAGATTACTCCAACGGTTGCAGGTTGATCAAATCGATCTCCAGTTCCACCATCATATAGATACGTATGACCATATCTTGGTATTCCAGCTTCATCAGTTAATTCATTAATCTGATCTATGGTAGCTCCATCAAAGATTGGAGTAGCGAATGTGCGACCTAAATCTTGTCCTGCCCATCCTAAAACAGTTTCATAAATCTGTCCAATGTTCATACGCGATGGTACACCTAATGGGTTTAATACAATATCAACCGGAGTTCCATCTTCTAAGAAAGGCATATCTTCTTGACGAACAATACGTGCAACAATACCTTTGTTACCATGTCGTCCTGCCATCTTATCACCTACTTTTAACTTACGTTTTTTAGCAATGTATACTTTAGCTAATTTGATAATTCCTGCTGGTAATTCATCTCCTACAGATATAGTAAACTTCTCACGTCTTAAAGACCCTTGTAAGTCGTTTTCTTTAATCTTGTAATTATGAATTAAGTCAGCTACTAATTTGTTAGTATGCTCATCTGTAGTCCAAGTACCTCCTGTTAAGTGCGTATAATCATCAACAGCATTTAACATTTTTAAAGTGAATTTTTTACCTTTTGGTAATACTTCTTCACCTAAATCGTTAAAAATACCCTGAGATGTTTTTCCGTTAACTATTGCAAAAAGCTTTTCAACTAATACAGCTTGTAACTCATCAAACTTAGTGTAATACAGATTTTCTAATTTTGCAATATCTTCTTTATCCTGAGCTCTCTTACGTTTATCTTTTACTGCTCTAGAGAATAATTTCTTATTAATTACAACTCCATGTAAAGAAGGAGACGCTTTTAATGATGCATCTTTTACATCACCAGCTTTATCTCCAAAGATAGCACGTAATAATTTTTCTTCTGGTGTCGGATCAGATTCTCCTTTAGGTGTAATCTTACCAATTAATATATCACCAGGTTTTACTTCTGCACCAATACGAATCATTCCATTTTCATCAAGGTCTTTTGTTGCCTCTTCAGAAACATTTGGAATATCATTAGTCAATTCTTCATTTCCTAGTTTAGTATCTCTAACATCTAAAGAGTACTCATCTATATGAATAGAAGTAAATATGTCTTCACGTACAACTTTTTCAGAAATTACAATTGCATCCTCAAAGTTATAACCCTTCCAAGGCATAAAGGCAACTTTCATGTTTCTACCTAGAGCTAGCTCTCCTTTTTGGGTTGCATAACCTTCAGATAATACTTGACCTTTAACTACTTTATCTCCATTTTTAACAATTGGCTTTAAGTTGATAGAAGTTCCTTGGTTTGTTTTTCTAAATTTAACTAGAGGATAGGTTTTAACATCACTGTCAAAACTAACTTTTGCTTCGTCTTCTGTACGTTTGTATTTAATAACAATCTCGTTAGCATCAACATATTGTACTACTCCATCTCCTTCTGCATTAATTAATACACGAGAATCTGAAGCTACTTGACGCTCTAATCCAGTTCCAACAATAGGAGCTTGAGGACGTAATAATGGTACCGCTTGACGCATCATGTTTGATCCCATCAATGCACGGTTGGCATCATCATGCTCTAAGAAAGGAATTAATGATGCTGAAATCGATGAAATTTGGTTAGGTGCTACATCAGTATAATGAATCTCTTTAGGATCCATTACTGGGAAATCACCTTCCATACGAGCAATTACTTTATCATGTAAAATTTTACCCTTACTATCAACTTCAACAGTTGCTTGCGCGATTAATTTATCTTCTTCTTCTTCAGCACTTAAATATATTGGTTCTCCTTTAATATCCACGACACCTTTATCAACTTTCCTGTATGGCGTTTCAATGAATCCCATTGAATTAACCTTAGCATAAACCGATAATGAAGAAATTAATCCAATGTTTGGTCCCTCAGGAGTTTCAATTGGACATAATCTTCCGTAGTGTGTATAGTGTACATCACGTACCTCAAAACCAGCTCTTTCTCTAGATAAACCTCCAGGTCCTAATGCTGATAAACGACGTTTGTGAGTAATCTCGGCTAATGGATTAGTTTGATCCATAAACTGAGATAACTGGTTTGTACCAAAAAACGAATTAATTACTGACGATAAGGTCTTAGCATTAATAAGGTCAATTGGTGTAAACACCTCGTTATCACGAACGTTCATACGCTCACGAATAGTACGAGCCATACGAGCTAAACCAACACCAAATTGAGAAGATAATTGCTCACCTACTGTACGAACACGACGGTTAGATAAGTGATCAATATCATCAATCTCTGCTTTAGAGTTAATTAACTCAATTAAATATTTAATTATGGTAATGATATCTTCTTTGGTAAGCACTTGCTTATCCATACCAATATCTAATCCTAATTTTTTATTCATTCTATAACGACCTACTTCACCAAGAGAGTAACGTTGATCACTAAAGAATAATTTGTCAATTATACCTCGTGCTGTTTCCTCATCTGGCGGTTCAGCATTACGTAATTGACGGTAAATATGTTCTACTGCTTCTTTTTCAGAATTTGTTGGATCCTTTTGAAGCGTATTATGTATTATTGCGTAATCTCCTTGTTGCGCACTTTCTTTATGTAAAAGAATAGTCTTTACGTCAATTTCAAGGATTTCTTCTATATTGTCTTTATCTAATTCTGTGTCACGATCTAAAACTATTTCGTTACGTTCAATAGATACAACTTCACCAGTATCTTCATCTACGAAATCTTCATGCCAAGTATTTAAAACACGTGCGGCTAGTTTACGACCGATTACTTTTTTAAGTCCAGATTTTGACACTTTAACCTCTTCGGCTAAGTCAAAAATCTCTAAAATGTCTTTATCTCGCTCAAATCCAATAGCTCTAAAAAGAGTCGTTACAGGTAACTTCTTCTTTCTATCGATGTAAGCATACATCACTTGGTTAATATCCGTAGCAAATTCTATCCACGATCCTTTAAAAGGAATGACTCTAGCTGAATATAATTTGGTTCCATTAGCATGGAATGATTGCCCAAAAAATACACCTGGAGACCTATGTAACTGAGATACTACTACACGTTCTGCACCATTGATACAAAATGTACCAGAAGGTGTCATGTAAGGTATAGTTCCTAAATACACATCTTGAACAATGGTCTCGAAATCCTCATGTTCAGGGTCTGTACAATATAACTTTAACCTTGCTTTAAGCGGAACGCTATAGGTTAGTCCTCTTTCAATACACTCTTCTATGGTATATCTTGGTGGATCAATAAAGTAATCTAAGAATTCTAATACGAATTGATTACGTGTGTCTGTAATTGGAAAGTTTTCCATGAAGGTATTATATAAACCTTCATCACCTCTTTCTTCAGATTTTGTTTCTAACTGGAAAAAATCCTGAAAGGATTTAATCTGAATATCCATGAAATCTGGGTATTCTGTTCTATTAATTATAGACGAGAAATTTAATCTTTCAGCTTGTGTTACTAACATCAATGGACGAAATTTTGATTAAAAAAAATATGATTGCATATAGCTAATGACTATATACGACAAATGGTTTAGGTCGAAAAGCACATGCTTCAGACCTAAACCTTTGTAAAAATTATTGAGTAAGCTTACTTAAGCTCAACCTCTGCTCCAGCTTCTTCTAATGAAGTTTTTAAGCCTTCAGCTTCGTCTTTAGAAACTCCTTCTTTGATTGCACTTGGTGCATCATCAACTAAACCTTTAGCTTCTTTTAATCCTAAACCAGTTAATTCTTTAACTAATTTTACAACAGCTAACTTAGCGCTACCTGCTGATTTTAAAATTACATCAAATTCAGTTTGAGCTTCTCCAGCGTCTCCACCAGCAGCACCACCACCAGCAGCAACAGCTACTGCAGCAGCAGCAGGCTCGATACCATACTCATCTTTTAAAATAGTAGCTAACTCGTTTACTTCTTTTACCGTAAGGTTAACTAATTGTTCTGCGAAATCTTTTAAATCTGCCATTTTTCTATCGTTTTAATAATTTTTTAATTTAATATATAATTGTAAAAGTGCGTACTTTTTAAATTATCCCTCTTTTTGAGATAATGTTTTTAAGATACCTGAAAGTTTTCCACCACTAGATTTAAGAGCCGAAACAACGTTTTTGGCTGGAGATTGTAATAATCCAATGATTTCTCCAATTAACTCTTCTCTAGACTTGATGTCAACTAGCATATCTAACTGATCGTCTCCTAAGTAAATAGCTTCTTCAATAAAAGCACCTTTTAATAGAGGCTTTTCAGATTTTTTTCTAAAAGCTTTAATTACTTTAGCTGGAGCGTTTCCAGTTTCAGAATACATCACAGATGTATTTCCTTTTAGTGTTGATGGTAATGCTCCAAAATCTCTATCTGAAGCTTCCATTGCTTTTTCAAGTAATGTATTTTTAACTACTGCTAATCTTACATCTGCTTTAAAACAAGCACGACGTAAATCTGAAGTAGCACCTGCATTTAAACCAGAAATATCTGCGATGTAGATATTTGAATTATCAGCTAATTGTGCAGTTAAGTCTTTAATTACTTGTGATTTTTCTTCTCTTGTCATAATAATATAAAGTGTTTAACTACTTAACCTATTTTAGTATCTACAGCAATACTAGGACTCATTGTACTTGACATATAAATGCTCTTTACATAAACTCCTTTTGATGCAGTTGGTTTAAGTTTCATTATAGTTGTTAATAATTCATTTGCATTACCTTCAATTTTATCAGCACTGAAAGATGCTTTACCTATTGATGCATGTACTATTCCTGTTTTATCAACTTTAAAGTCGATTTTACCAGCTTTTACTTCTGTTACAGCTTTTGCTACATCCATAGTTACCGTTCCTGTTTTAGGGTTAGGCATTAAACCACGAGGACCTAATACACGTCCTAAAGGACCTAATTTACCCATAACACTAGGCATAGTGATAATTACATCAACATCAGTCCAACCACTCTTGATTTTATCAAGGTATTCGTCTAATCCAACGTAATCTGCACCAGCTTCTTTAGCTTCTGCTTCTTTATCTGGAGTTACTAAAGCTAAAACTTTAGTGTCTTTACCAGTTCCGTGAGGAAGAGATACTACACCTCTTACCATTTGATTAGCTTTTCTTGGGTCAACCCCTAAACGAATTGCTAAATCCACAGATGCGTCAAATTTGGTATTAGTAATTTCTTTTACTAATTCTGAAGCTTCTTTTAAAGAATATACTTTATCCTTTTCTATTTTAGCTACAGCTTCTTTTTGTTTTCTTGTTAATCTTGCCATTTTAAAATCTTTTTAGGTTAATTTGGTGCATCTCCACCTTTAACAGTTATACCCATAGATCTTGCAGTACCAGCAATCATTTTCATTGCAGAGTCAATAGTAAATGCATTTAAATCTACCATTTTATCTTCTGCAATAGTTTTGATTTGATCCCAAGAAACTTTTGCTACTTTTTTCACGTGTGGTTCTCCTGAACCCTTTTTTACTTTGGCCGCTTCTAATAATTGAACCGCTGCAGGTGGTGTCTTAATTACAAAGTCAAATGATTTGTCTTTGTAAACAGATATCACAACTGGTAATACTTTACCAGCCTTATCTTGGGTTCTAGCATTAAATTGCTTACAGAACTCCATGATGTTTACTCCAGCAGCACCTAAAGCGGGTCCAACCGGTGGCGACGGATTCGCTGCACCTCCCCTTACTTGTAGTTTAACTACTTTTCCTAATTCTTTTGCCATTTTGAATAATTTAGTTTTGTGTTCTTATTAAGTGGAAGCCTAAAGGAACACTTATCTCTAGTGTAACAATTATTAAATTTTTTCTACTTGCATATAGCTTAATTCTAATGGTGTTTTTCTTCCAAAAATTTTAACCATTACTTCAAGCTTACGCTTTTCTTCATTGATATTTTCAATAGTACCGTCAAATCCATTAAAAGGACCATCAATTACTTTAACAGTTTCTCCTTTTGTAAATGGAATCGCAACATTAACATCCGCATCTACTGACAACTCATCCACTTTACCTAACATTCTATTAACTTCAGATTGTCTTAATGGTAAAGGATCTCCTCCTTTAGTTGCTCCTAAAAAACCAATTACGTTAGTTATTGATTTAATAATATGTGGAATCTCTCCGGTTAGGTTTGCCTTAATCATAATATAACCACTGAAGTAAACTTTTTCTTTGTTTACTTTTTTACCGTTTCTTATCTGAACTACTTTTTCTGTAGGCACTAGTACTTGTTCTACATAATCTTGCAAACCTAGTCTAGCTATTTCATTTTCGATATAGGTCTTAATTTTATTTTCTTGACCACTTACCGCTCTGACTACATACCATTTTTTTTCTCCTACCTCAGCCATAATTTTTTATCCTATAAGATTAAAGTATAAACTAATTACCTTACTAAAAACGGTATCAATTCCCCAAATAGCTAAAGAAAAAATAATTGAAAAAACAGCCACAAGGATAGTTAAACTTTGCGCTTCAGACCAAGGTGTCCAAGTCACATTATTTTTTAACTCTCCAAATGATTCTTTTATGTAGTTTACTATTCCAGCCATATTTTATTATTTAATGTCTTCAAAATGAGCGGACAACTTATTACTATTTAACAAGAGATAAACACTTGTTTAACTATTGCACGGGTTGAGAGACTCGAACTCCCGACACCTGGTTTTGGAGACCAGTGCTCTACCAACTGAGCTAAACCCGTAAATATAAATCAAGGCACTTCGAAAAACGAAGCACCTTAATTCTATATTTATTAAACTATAATTTAGTCTAAAATCTCAGTTACCTGACCAGCTCCAACTGTTCTACCACCTTCACGAATCGCGAAACGTAATCCAACATTCATTGCAATTGGTTGAATTAACTCAACAGTAATTGTTAAGTTATCACCAGGCATTACCATCTCTACTCCAGAAGGAAGCGCAATATTTCCTGTTACGTCAGTTGTACGTACGTAGAACTGTGGACGGTAGTTATTATGGAATGGAGTGTGACGTCCACCTTCTTCCTTTTTAAGGATATAAACCTCAGCTTTAAATTTAGCGTGTGGTGTTACAGATCCTGGCTTAGTAATTACCATACCTCTAGAGATTTGAGACTTCTCAATACCTCTTAATAAGATACCAGCGTTATCACCAGCTTCACCTCTATCTAATATTTGACGGAACATCTCGATTCCTGTAATTGTAGAAGTTAATTTCTCAGCACCCATACCGATAATTTCTACAGGGTCTCCAGTATTAGCTACACCGGTCTCAATACGACCAGTAGCAACAGTACCACGACCTGTAATTGAAAATACGTCTTCGATTGGCATTAAGAAAGGCTTATCCATATCACGAACTGGCTCTTCAATCCAAGTATCTACAGCTTCCATTAATTCCATTACAGTATCAACCCACTTTTGCTCTCCATTTAAAGCACCTAAGGCAGAACCTGAAACAACAGGTCCATTATCACCATCGTACTCATAGAACGATAATAATTCTCTAACCTCCATATCAACTAACTCTAATAGCTCTTCATCATCAACCATATCCACTTTATTTAAGAATACAACGATTCTTGGGATACCAACCTGACGTCCTAATAAGATATGCTCACGAGTTTGTGGCATTGGACCATCTGTTGCAGCTACTACTAATATAGCACCATCCATTTGAGCAGCACCAGTTACCATGTTTTTTACGTAATCGGCGTGACCTGGACAATCTACGTGTGCATAGTGACGATTTGCTGTTTGATATTCTACGTGTGAAGTATTAATAGTAATACCTCTTTCTTTTTCTTCAGGAGCGTTATCGATAGTATCGAAATCTCTTGCTTCTGATAAACCTGCATCAGCTAATACTTTAGTAATAGCAGCAGTTAAAGTTGTTTTACCGTGATCTACGTGTCCAATTGTACCAATATTTAAGTGTGGTTTTGAACGATCGAAAGTTGCCTTTGCCATGTTTTAATAATTTAATCTTAGTTATATAATAATATTAGTGTATTCTAAATTAATCTTTAAAAAGAGCCAATGACGGGATTTGAACCCGTGACCTCTTCCTTACCAAGGAAACGCTCTACCCCTGAGCTACACCGGCTTAAATAATTAGAGCGAGAGACCGGGTTCGAACCGGCGACATTCAGCTTGGAAGGCTGACGCTCTACCAACTGAGCTACTCTCGCAATTATTTAAAATCCTTTAATGTTTAAAATATCTTTAAAAAAAGTGGGGAGAGCAGGATTCGAACCTGCGAAGACGTAGTCAGCAGATTTACAGTCTGCCCTCGTTGGCCGCTTGAGTATCTCCCCAATTTTAAACTTTTCACTCTAATAAAGAACTTATAAAGTCAAATTGAAATTAATCAATTTTTCCTTATTTAAGAGCCGATGGAGGGACTCGAACCCACGACCTGCTGATTACAAATCAGCTGCTCTAGCCAGCTGAGCTACATCGGCTTTTTGCTGCAATTTTTAGTTATAAAAAAAGCCCGCTATTTCTAACGGACTGCAAATGTAAATATTTATTTATTTATTCAAAACATTTTTTCAAAATATTTTAAAATTTTTCTCTTAATTTTTGTTTTCGCTTTTTTAATTGCCTTTCTAAAGAAGCTACAGCCACATCAACTCCTTCCTCAAAAGACTTACAATGTTTTTTTACTATTAAACTATCGCCTGGCACATTTAGTTTAGCTTCAAATATTTTATTTAGTTTATCACTTCTTTTTTCTACTTTTAAATAGACTTCTGACTGTATTACTTTATCATAATACATTTCTAATTTATTCATTCTTTTTTGAATAAAGTCTAACAGTTTTTGATCTGCATTAAAATTAATTGCTTGAGTGTTTACCTTCATACTTGAGATTTTAGTGGTTAAACATTTATTTTTTGCTTCTTGGATGCGCTTTAGCATATACTTTTTTTAACTCTGCTATACTATTATGTGTATAGACTTGAGTGGCTGCTAAACTTGAGTGCCCTAACAGCTCTTTTACTGCATTCAACTCGGCACCTTGATTTAAAAGATGAGTTGCAAATGAATGCCTAAGAATATGCGGACTTTTTTTCACCTTACTTGAAGCTAAACTAAAATAATCATTTATTATTCTGTATACAAGGGTTTCATAAATTTTAACGCCTTTTTTTGTAAGGAACAAATACTCGTTATTTGAAATATTTTCTAATTGGTTTCTTTGAATTAAATACTTACTAATACTTTCTGTGACTAATTTTAATAAAGGAATGACACGTTCTTTATTTCTTTTTCCTAAAATTTTTATGGTTTTATTTTCTAAATCGACATCTTTTAATTTGATATTTATAAGTTCTATTCGTCTTATTCCTGTAGAATAAAATAGTTCTATGATGAGTTTATTTCTAATACCCTCAAAAGATTGATTGTGGTTTATTTGATCTAATACATCAGCAACCTCTTGTTCTGAAAAAGGTATTTGTACTTTTTTTCTTGTTTTGAGCGCTTTGTGTTTTGCAAGAGGATTAATTTTTATTTCTTCAATTTTTAATAGGAATTTGAAAAAACTATTTAAAGCAGAAATCTTTCGGTTTATACTTCTATTAGATATTTTTTTTTCCACTAATCTGACTATCCAAGTCCTGATTTGTGAATAGTTAACTTCTTTTATTGTATTGTCTGAGCTTTCTTCATTTAGAAAATCTAGGAATGACTGAATATCTTTATTGTAAGCATTTACTGTTAGCTCTGAATATTTTTTTTCGAGTAATAAATAATCTAAAAAAGCTTTTAACAACATAAAATTTAGTATCTATTAAGTAATGTATAAATATACTATTTTGAAATGGATTGTTTGTAAAACAAAAATCCCACTAAAATTAGTGGGATTTTGAATGTATAGAATCTACAATTAGATTGCTTCTTGATCTTTTAAATGTTGCACATACTGAGCTTTTTGAATCTTAGCTCTTTTTTCTACAGAGGGTTTAGTAAATTGTTTACGACCTTGTAAAGCTCTACGCGTTCCAGTTTTATCAAACTTACGTTTGTAACGTTTTAACGCTCTTTCTATATTTTCTCCGTCTTTTAATGGAATTATTAACATAGTGTCTTAACCTCCTCTCTTTTTAAAATTTTGAGGTGCAAATATAAAAAGTATTTTAAATTAAACAATTAAAAATAATTATTGCTTGAACAGTGTCGAACGCTTTGTCAAATCTTTAATTAGTTTTTCATCCTCTTCACTTTCTAATAAGGTATTGTAGTTTTCCCAAAACTCTTTATCATAAGGTTTTATTGAAAAGATATCTGCATCCCATTGTTGTTGTAAAGCTGTATCTACTATTTCTTCATCTTGAATGATTTCTGTAAATAATATTTCTTGAACCGTATAATAATAGCGTTCTTCTTTATTAAAAAGAGCTTCTTCTTCTTTGTCTATTTTTCCTGTTGGCTTATACCCTACATTAACCAACTTAGGCGTTTCGTAATAGATATAATTAGGATACATTTTGTCTTGATACTCCATGTAAGAGATAACCAATTTGTGATTGATTTGGGTATCAAATAAAGTTTTACTTCTACTTTTCTGAGCGTTAGATCCTGCTTTTAATTGATATTCTATCTTCTTAATAGCAAAATTATCCCAATAAATGTAGATCCAACCGTCTGCAATATAACCTTCGTTATAAATACCTTCTGTATTTAAACCAACAAAGTCATCACTTTTATTGATTTTTATTTTGTAGATTTTTCTTTCGTTATCAACTAAAATAGTATCTAATTTAAATTGGTGAGTTTTTAAAATATCTTCGCCTAATAATGCTTTTGGGCTTTTAGAGTTTCTAACTAGATTAAGCTTTCCTTTAAACAAGTTTTCTAATCCGTTAACACGTGTATCGTTCCATTTAATTGCTTTAACTAATGAGGACTTTTTAATTGTATCCCTTTTTAAATTTTTAGGTTTTAAGTTAACGTTAGCATTATACTTTAGGTAAGTAGAGTATGAAAATAGACTATCTACATCACGTAAATCGTAACTTTTTCTAACCTGATCGACGTTAATTTTCATATTATCTTTTCCGCCAGACACATAGCTTGAATCGTCATATAAAGTAATAGCACTTTCTATTAACCATTTAAATTGTTTTTTGTTACGCTCTTTGTGTCTTAAAAATCCTTTTTGAAGGTAAGGTTGTTCTGGAAGGTTACTTTGAAGCTTCTCTAATGCACGTAACACAATATCATTACCAGTTGTTGGTCTGTTTTCCGCAACGATTAATACCTCATCTAAAGAGGCTACATCTTCTTCTAAAAGAATATCCAACTCGTTATCAAATTGATCGATAGTCGTTTTATAACTTTTATAACCTATTGAAGAAATTACAATGGTATCCGTAACATATTCACTAGGTACTAATAATACAAACTTACCGTCTGCATTGGTTATAGTTCCAATAGTTGTGTTTTGGATATACACACTTGCATTTTCTATAGGAACCATCGTCATAAAATCGGCTACCTTATTTTTAAGTTCGGTTTGTGCAAGTGTAGATGATGTAATTAGCAAAAAAAAGATAATTGCTAATTGTTTGATTTGGGTGAATTTCATTTTAAAATTTTTTTTACTTAGTCGCTGGTTTATAATCTTTACCATCAATAACCATTTTAGCGATTATTTCTCTAAGTATCTCAGAGGTACCACCACCAATTGGTCCTAGTCTACTATCTCGCAATAGTCGTGCCAATGGATACTCTTCCATATAACCATAACCTCCTAAAAACTGAAGGCAATCATAAATGACTTCGTCTGCCATTTTTGTAGATTTTAATTTAGACATGGTTGCTTCTTTAACCACATATTCACCTTTGTCTAATCTATAAGTGATTGCATAATTAAAAGATTTACAAATTTCCATATCTGCATAATGGTCTGCTATTTTATGTCTTAATGCTTGGAAACGGTCTATAGTTTTTCCAAACGCTGTACGTTGCGACATATAGTCTAAAGTATACTCTAAAGCAAATTGTGCTCTAGCATGAGCATTAACTCCCATAATTAAACGTTCTGATGCAAAATGCTGCATAATGTAACCGAACCCTTTGTTTTCTTCTCCCATTAAATTAGATGCTGGAATAGTTACATTATCAAAAGCAATTTCTCCAGTATCTGATGCTCTCCAACCCAATTTATCTAGTTTAGTCGCAGATACACCAGGAGTATCTCTATCTATTAAAAAAATACTTATTCCTTTATTACCCAGCTCTGGTTTAGTCTTTGCTGCTATTACTAAGTAGTCACTATATACACCGTTAGTAATAAACGTTTTAGATCCGTTTATTACATAATTGTCACCTTTTTTAACTGCTGTGGTACGCATACCTGCTACATCACTTCCACCAAATGGTTCTGTAATACATAAGCAACCTATCATGTCACCTGCAATACTTGCTGTAAGGTATTTTTCTTTTATGGCTTCGCTTCCTTCTGCATTTAAATGGGTCATAGCTAAATATGCATGTGCCCACATTGCTGCTGCAAAACCACCTGAATTGATACGTTGTAGTTCTTCTAATAGAATGACCATGTAAAAAAGGTCCAGGTTTAGTCCACCATATTGTTCTGGATAGTTGATTCCAAAAAAGCCCATGTCTCCGAACTTCTTCCAAATAAAGCGTTCAATTGTTCCTGTTTGTTCCCATTTTTCAATGTGAGGAATAACTTCTTTTTGTAAGAAATCGCGTAAGCTTTCTCTAAATAATTGATGCTCTTCTTTGAAGTACATACTTTCCATAGCTATGTTTTTTGATGATATTAATCG
This sequence comes from Olleya sp. YS, assembly GCF_029760915.1. Lineage (NCBI taxonomy): Bacteria > Pseudomonadati > Bacteroidota > Flavobacteriia > Flavobacteriales > Flavobacteriaceae > Olleya > Olleya sp. YS. The sequence continues at coordinate 326,769 of NZ_CP121685.1, forward strand.
AGCTGTAAAGATAACTTAATTATCTCTAATTTTTTTACAGGAAAATCTTTAACTTTTGTTAATTCGTCTAAAGACTTAAACCCTTCACGAAGCGTCCTAGCCTCAATAATATTATGAGCCACCTCGTAGTCTATAAATTTGATGGTTACCAATTGCTCTTTTGTAGCATAATTTAGTGGAATTTTAGTAATACTTCTTGGTGTTTTAATACTAAAATTATCTTTTATATTTTGAATAACTTCTGGTGTTAAACCATATACTTCTTGTAATTCTATAAAACTATGAAAGCCATTAATTTTACGCCTGTATTTTATAATACGTTCTGCATACGATGGACCTATACCATATACTTTTTGCAATTGTGCAGCTGTTGCTGAATTTAAATCCAGTTTTTGAGCTTCTGTTTTTGGTGTATTTGAAAAGGGCTTATCAAAAGTTTGCTGTTTAGGCTTTGGATTAGTTACCCAATCTGGAAACTTAAAATAAGGTGATATTTTTGCCAAAAGCGAATCTGAGACTTTAGTGACTTGCTGAAACTGACTCACCGAATTAATCCATTTATCTTGTTTTCTGAAGTTTAATAATCTATCAATTTCTTCATTTGACATGCCCAAGCTATAGCCTTTATAGTCTGTGATAAAGTTTGGGTTAAAAGGGTAAATTTTTGGTTTTCGATTTTCAATCTCAATTGCTTTAAGCGAATCTATTTGATTGATAAATGCAGAAACCTCATGACTATTTGAAGAAAAATCATGATTGGTTTGCATTAGTTTTGGTAATACTAAATGGTAAAACCCTTGTATTAGAAGTATGATTATTAACAATAAAAAAATCCCACTTCGTTGTTGTTTAGAAAACTTGAAGTGGGATTTAAAATTCATATTAATATTATAAATTAAATCTTATTTTTTGATAGCAGCCATGTATTTACCTAGTTCTGCTCTAACTTTTGGAGCTAATATTACTAATCCAATCATGTTAGGAACCATCATTGCAAATACCATAGCATCTGAGAAACCTATTACCGAGTCTAAGCTTGCAGCAGCACCAATAATGACAAATACACAGAAAATAACTTTATAAGTATATTCTGCTTTTTTAGTTCTTCCAAATAAGAAAGACCATCCTTGAAATCCGTAATAAGACCAAGATATCATTGAGCTAAATGCAAATAAAACTACTGCAATTGTTAATACATAAGGAAACCAACTTATTACGCTACCAAATGCACCAGAAGTCATTAAAATTGCTTCTGCATCATTAGCAGGACCTGTTCCTGATAAAGATCCAGTAATAATTAAAACTAATGCTGTCATTGTACAAACTACAACAGTATCAATAAATGGTTCTAATAAAGCAACCATACCTTCACTTGCTGCATACTTAGTTTTAACTGCTGAATGCGCAATAGAAGCCGATCCAATACCTGCTTCATTTGAAAACGCAGCACGTCTAAATCCTTGCACTAATACACCAACAACTCCACCTGCAATACCTTCTGGGCTAAAAGCACCATTCCATATAGCTGCAAATGCACTACCTATCATATCATATTTAGCAAAAATCACAAATAAAGATGCTAGCACATAAATTAATACCATAAATGGTACAATTTTATCGGTTACTTTGGCGATAGACTTAATTCCACCAATAATTACTATTCCTACTAATATAGCCATTACCAATCCAAAAGCCCATCCATAACCATGTAATAAAGAACTATCTCCACCTGTAATGTTTTCTACTAATTGAAAGGCTTGATTTACCTGAAACATGTTTCCTCCTCCAAAAGAACCTCCAATCACAAATATGGCAAATAAGACTGCTAATACTTTACCTAATCCGCCTAATCCTTTAGATTTTAGACCCTTAGTTAAATAGTACATTGGACCACCATAAACGGTTCCATCTGCTGCAATATCTCTGTATTTAACACCTAAAGTACATTCTACAAACTTGGATGCCATTCCTAAAAAACCTGCAATAATCATCCAAAATGTTGCTCCTGCTCCACCAATAGAGACAGCAATTGCTACACCTGCAATGTTACCTAAACCTACAGTTGCTGACAAAGCAGCTGTTAAGGCTTGAAAGTGAGATACTTCCCCTTCATGATTTTCAATAGCTATTGTTTCTATATTATCTCCTCCAGGCGTTGAGTCACCTGCACCAACTAAGGATTCGTGATGATCTATATCGTCATATTTACCTCTTACAATATTGACCGAAGTAAAGAACCCTCTAAAGTTGATAAACTTAAAGTAAATAGTGAAGTATATTGCTCCTAAAATTAACGGAAATAATACCCAAAACACTTTTACTCCTCCTCCAAAATCTATTTGATAAAATATAATATTAACAAACCATCCTGTTGCATCTCCAAATTTTTCGTCAATGATTTTATCAATACCCTTATCGTCTTGAGCAAAGGTTATTAATGGTACTATTAGTGTTAAAATTGAAAGAAGATATTTCTTCATAATTAATTTATTTGTTAGTTAAATATTTAGTTAGGATAGCAAGATGCAAAAAAATGCTGAATTTTTAAAAGAAAAGCTGTTAAATGCTATTTACACATTTAAACTAGTCCAAACTAAAAACTGTATTTAATTTTTTAATTTGTTCTGGTCTACCAAGGACTATGACTTTTGAGTTTGGTACTAATTGTTGTTCTGCTTCTGGATTAACCACATAATCTCCATCTCTGGTTTTAAAACCAATAACATTGCAGCCAGTTTTGTTACGCAAATCTAGATCTCTGATAGTTTTTACAGAGGTATTTGGGTCGTATAAACGTTCTACTTGAACTTCTTCGATATTTATATTATTTTCTCCAACAATAGCCAAATTATCTATAAACTCAATCAAATCTGGAACAACAACTAAGGATGCCATATGGTCTCCACCAATACGGTCTGGTAAAATCACATTATTTGCACCTGCGAGTTTTAATTTTTCGTAAGACGTTTCTTGAGAGGCACGACTAATTATTCTTAAGTTACTTTTTATTTGTCTTGCAGATAATACTACAAATAAATTATCGGCATCGTTGGGTAACGCAGATATTAAAGTACTAGCACGATCTATTCCAGCTTGTAATAAGGTTTCGTCTTCATTGGCATTACCATATACAAAAGGCGTGTTTTCGTCTTCAAATTTCTCAATGATCGCTTTGTTTTTTTCGATAATAACAAAAGGTTGTTTGTGAGCTGACAACTTAGTCGCAGCTTGTTTTCCGTTTCGACCGTAACCACAAATGATAATATGATTGGACAGTCCATCAATTTTTTTCTGCATTTTCTTTTGTTTTAAATCTTCAAAATTACTTTTACTCAAAATAAACTCGGTTATAATGGCTAACGCATAACCTACAATAACAACACTGGTTAAAATTAAAAAAATGGTAAAAATTTTAGACGCATCATCTAAAGGATGTACTTCTCCAAAACCAACCGTAGTAATGGTTATTACTGTCATGTAAAACGCATCTACCCAAGTGTAATTAGACATAAATCTAAAACCTAACACACCAATTATTAAAACAGTTAATAAAAGTGCTATTGCTGTATATATTTTAGATCTATAAACTGCTATTAAAGGATTGGTCATAAATTTACAAGTCAAATACAGATGATCGTTTAGTGTATATTATATCTTTAATTCTTATCCAAAATGCTAAAAACAAATAGAGTGCAAAACCAAATCCAAGCGTTGCAAATGTCAAGTACATAAAACTAGTACGAACTACCTTGGCTCTGATACCAATACGATCTGCAATACGCTGACATACGTGATAACCTCGTTTTTGAAAATAGTGTAATGGTTTGTATAAAAATTGCATACTGCAAGGTAATTAATTTTGCGTTAGTATGGTATTACCTACAGCACATTTTAAACACAGATTGTTATCGCAATAGTTATTTTTTAACTGAATAATCGCCTGACTTTGTAATGTAGATTTAGCCTCTACGTTTAAGGTTTTAAATTTATCGACAATGCTGTTTTTTTCTGGTTTTAGATGTTCCATTACGCTAATAATTTCTTCGTCTATAGATTTTCCTTGTTGCTTAGCATAACAGAATTTAAGCGGAATAATGGTATTAATTAACAACAAATCTATAAACGCTTTAGTAATAGTTTTTTTACTGGTTTTTGATGCTTTTTCAAAGGTGTAATGCGTGTCCCAGAAGGAAGACGTAGAAATAGAAAACAACTTGTACAAATCCTCTACATGATCTAGTGCTATAACTTTTGAGAACAAGTTGTGATGCACATGATACAAATTAGCTAATTGCGATAATCTAATGGTCGGAAAATTAGGTGGACGTAATCTAAAAAACTGAAACGGAAGCACACCAGTATTCTCTAATCCAAACTTCTGCTTTAAAAACAAATACTCTTTTTGTAACGCTATGTAGTAAGCGTCTTGCACCTCTGCTTCTAGCATATTGGCTTGACCAAAAAATAAAGCTTCCAAACTCTGCAAGTTGGATTGTTGCTTTCTAACAATAGAAAAATCAAAACTATTAGCTAAACTTAAAAACGCCTCACTATTGACTTTTAAACCAAAATTTTTAGCTAGCAGCTTAAATAATACTGCTTCCCAATTGTTATTGGATTGTTGTAAAATAGCTTCAATATCTTTTGCTTTACGTTCTAAACGCTCAAAATAGAGACGCTCTAACCAGTTGTTAATGACGAATGGACTAACCTCAGCAATCGTGTTTTCGCAATTTATCCACGATTGTTTGCTATTAAATAGTTTGTGATAGTTGTTTAAAGCAGAAGTTTGGACATACTGTTTAATCTCTAAAGTTGGGATTTGTGTGTTGTCTTTTCTAAAGATGTTGGTGTCGTGTTCCCAAACCACATGCAAAATCACATTATCATAATTAGCATCCACCTCATGATTATGCACAAACCAATCGCTGGATTTAATGTGGATTTCTACATTTCCAGCCCATAACTGATTGTCTATAGTGAGTTGTGCATTAAAAAAATCTGGTCCAGCATGTTGGTTGTGTGTTCCAACGTGGTTAATAGTGATAGACTCTCCTGTTGTGGTTTTAAGGTTAGTGCTGTCCAATTTTTTAAGTTTCCAGAGGTAGTGTAGAAAATCTTCTTGCATGCATTAAAAATACACTTTTGATTTAAATTGAACACAAACTATAGTCTATTAAACACAGGAAATGTTAAAAAAAACGTTAACAACTATTTGTAAGCCATTCCTGACTAATTGTGCTAATTACTACATTTAGCCAGTATAACTAACTAATTATCAAAACAAAATGGCAAAAATTACAAAAATAAACGACGACGGAACCACAACACCATCTAATGACCAACCAACATTTACACCAAGTCCAGAGAGTGCCTCTAAAGCAAAAATGTTTCGTGTAATATCCATTGTATTGTGGGCAATTGCAATTGGTATTGAAATTTACGCAATACTATTATTACGCAAACCACCAATTAACATGACTTGGATGATTGTGTTTATAGTGGCTATGTTAATTCTGGTGGTAGTTGCTAACATCCTTTGGAAAAAAGCCAACAGACTAGATCCAGCGTCCGAGAAAAACAAAACCAAATTTTTTATTCAAAATCAATTAGGACTAATTATTAGTGTTATTGCGTTTTTACCGTTAGTAGTCTTAATTTTAACCAATAAAGATTTAGATGGAAAACAAAAAGGAATTCTTGGTGCTATTGCAGGAGCTGCCTTATTAATTGCAGGATTTACAGGTACCGAATTTAATCCAGTCTCGCAGGAGCAATATGCAGAGCAAACCCAACAGGTGCAAGATTTAACAGGCGGAAACAATGTGTATTGGACCAAGTCTGGTAAAAGCTACCATTTGTATAGCGACTGTGGTTATATTAACTCTAAGCGTACTAACGAGATATTTGAAGGAACCGTAGCCAACGCTAGAGAGTTAAAAAACATTACAGATATTTGCGACCGTTGTCAAAATAAAGCTAAAAAAGCAAAAGCTTTAGAATTGGATACGTCTACAGAAGATGAAGCTGCAGAATAGTTGATTAATAGCGTTTTTAAATAAAAAGAACTCACCACTTTGGTGAGTTTTTTTAAAGAATGAAAGAAAGGAATGATTAAATTATTTAAAAGCTCATCTTTGAATGGAATCATTCAAATCTTAGTTTCAACATATTGGTTATGGCACTTTGGTGAATTATTACATCTATATAATTATACAGATGTTTTATTTGTATTTATGTACCCAAATTGGTTACTCTTTATCTTCATATCATTTAGTTTGATAGGAATATCAATAGGCTTGACAGTTTTTTTAAAGAAAATAAAAATCAAAAGTGGATATTTTAAGTTAGTTGGTCTATTTTTAATTGGACTATTAATACATTTAATAGTAATATCTTAAAAATATTAAGTAATACAACATATTTAATTAATTGCATAAACATACGACTAACCACACCTAAATCCGTTATACAAAACCCACAAAAAAACTCACCATTACCATGGTGAGTTTTTTTGTTTTATGTTGCTAATAGTAATTGTTAGGCTTGAAGAGATTGCTTCGTGTCTCGCAATGACTGGTTGAGGGTTTAGTCGATGTATCCTTTTTCGCGCATCCAGTCGTCGTTAAACATTTTACCAACGTATCTGCTTCCATGGTCGTGGAATAATACCACAACCACATCGTCTTTTGTAAAGTGTTCTTTAAGTTGTAACACACCTTTTATGGCTGCACCTGCACTATTACCCAAAAACATACCTTCTTCTTTAGCAAGGCGTTGTGTGTACACGCAAGCGTCTTTATCGGTTACTTTAGTAAACCCATCAATAATATCAAAGTTGACGTTTTTTGGTAGGATGTCCTCACCAATCCCTTCGGTAACGTAAGGATAGATTTCGTTTTCGTCAAAAATGCCTGTTTCGTGGTATTTTTTAAATACAGAACCGTAGGTATCAACTCCCCAAACTTTAATGTTTGGATTTTTCATTTTTAGATAGCTTCCTACACCAGAAATGGTTCCTCCTGTGCCTACACCAACTACAAAGTGTGTTATTTTACCGTCTGTTTGTTCCCAAATTTCTGGTCCAGTACTTTTAAAATGTGCTTTACAGTTACTTGGATTGTCGTATTGGTTTACGTACCAACTGTTTTCTATTTCGGTACTCAGTCGTTTAGAAACCGAGTAGTATGATCTTGGATCGTCAGGTTCTACAGCTGTTGGGCAAACCACTACTTCTGCTCCTACTGCTTTTAGGATATCGACCTTTTCTTTACTCTGCTTGTCAGCCATTACAAAAATACATTTGTAGCCTTTTACTATAGCTGCCAATGCTAATCCCATACCTGTGTTACCAGAGGTTCCTTCTATAATGGTTCCTCCTGGTTTTAAGCGTCCATCTGCTTCTGCATCTTCTATCATTTGTAAAGCCATACGGTCTTTTACCGAGTTTCCTGGGTTAAAGGTTTCGTATTTTGAAAGGACTAGACAGGGTAATTCTGCGGTTAGTTTGTTTAGTTTTACTAAGGGTGTGTTACCGATAGTTTCTAATATGTTGTTTGCGTATTGCATGTTATATTTTTTGCTTCTGCAAAAATAAGTTAAAAGTTAAACCTTGAAAATTAAAAGTTGTTTTATTTTATTTCAAAGCATTAATCACTTTAGGAATTACATGTTTAAAGCTACGATTTGCAGTTCCTTTGCTTCTCACTTTGTTTCTGATTTTATTTTCTCTCTGTTCATTTTGTCTTGATACAAACTGCGCAGCAATCATAAGATCCATAAAAATGAATATTGGCGAATAAACGAACTAAAACATCAAGTCAAAAATAGGAAATTGCTAAAGCACCACTCACTATCGGAATTACATGCTTAAAGCTGCGCTTTGCAGTTCCATTCCTTCGTTCATTATTTCTGATTTTTGACGTTTTCCGACTATATTGGAATTTCAAGTGGGAAGAAAAATTTGAGGTTTGTTTTAGTGTTTGATGTTTTGATGAGGTTGCGTTAGCGGTAGTAACGACATCCTTTTTTGTGCGCGCTTATGTGCAAAAAAGATATAGTGGATGACGCGACCCTTGTGGTAACGCCCAAAAAAAATTAATCAAATCTAATGGCTTTGATTGGTGATATTTTTGAAATGATGTACGATGGTACTAACAGCATGAGTAGGCATAAAATAAATGTACCAATATTAAGTGCAATAATGTAGCCAATATTGATATACACTGGTACTGCAGACACGTGATACGTTTTTGGATCTAATGGGATTAATCCAAAGTATTTTTGCAGTAATAAGATACTGATACCTATGAGGTTTCCCCAGAATAGTCCTTTTAAAATCAAATAGGCTGCGTTGTATAAAAATATTTTGCGGATGCTTAAATTGGCGCTTCCTAGTGCTTTTAAAATGCCTATCATTTGGGTTCGCTCCAAAATGAGTACCAACAATGCGGTAATCATATTAATGCCTGCTACTAGAATCATGATTCCAATAATGGCATAAATGTTATTATCGAATATTTTAATCCACTCGAAAATAAATGGATATTCTTTATCTACTGTTTTAGCATTTAGATTGGAAGGGACTTCTTGATATATGGATTTTCCTGTAGTTTCTAGATTGTTGTAATTGTCTATAAACACTTCGAATCGTCCTACTTGATTGTCATCCCAATTATTTAAACGTTTGATGTGTTTAATATCACCAATAACGTATAATTGGTCAAACTCCTGCAAACCAGAATCGTAAATACCAACAATATTAAACGTGACGACTCTTGGTGGCTTGGTGGTGTCTTCTCTTAAAAAATAGGTATTGATTCTATCGTTAAGCTTAAGCTGTAATCTATTGGCTAAATATTGTGAGAGTAAAACGTCTTGATTTAGTTTTTGAGTGTAGTCTGGCAAACGTCCTTCGACTAGAAAATCTTTAAAATATTGCCAGTCGTAATCTGCTCCTACACCCTTTATAACCACATATTCAAAGTCGTTTTCTAGTCTTATTATTCCGGATTTAGTTGCAGTGCCTTGTATGTGTGTAACTTCTGGAACGCTTGTAAACTCTGGGTAAAAATCCTGATCTGTAGATATTGGTCTAATGCTTTCTTGCGAGTTGTTATTGTCGTAATTCTCAATAATGGTGTGACCATTAAAAGCAATTACTTTTTCTCTAATTTTTTGTTGTAAGCCAATTCCGGTTGCAATAGCAATCATCATTACAATTATACCTAATGCAATTGCTACGATACCAATTTTTATTATTGGTGCCGATATGCTACTTTTATACGCTTTACTGTCAATTATGCGTTTAGCTATAAAAAACTCGAAATTCAATTTAGACTATGAGATTTAATGTTTTCAAAAATACAGTTTTATTATTTGTTTTAGTATTAATTTCTTGTGCTTCTAAAACGAAAAATAATATTAGTGATTCAAGCGAGTTACTCACACAAACTAAGCAAGACAGCATTAGTATTAAGCTTGATCCGATTGTTGTTGGCGCTAACCAAACGGAAGGCTATTTACCTTTATTAAAAGGGAAACGTGTTGGAATTGTGGCTAATCAGACGAGTGTAATTTTTAAAGTGAATAGTGAAAAGTTAACAGTGAATAGTTATAGCCATTTAGTAGATTCATTAGTGTCTTTAAAAGTTGATGTTAAAACCGTTTTTGCTCCTGAGCATGGGTTTAGAGGAACTGCAGATGCTGGCGAAATAGTTAAAGATGGTCTTGATGTTAAAACAGGATTACCAATTATTTCTCTATACGGAAACAATAAAAAACCTACAGCAAATCAGCTTAAAGATATTGATGTCGTAATTTTTGACATCCAAGATGTTGGTGCACGTTTTTACACGTATATCTCCTCTTTACACTATGTTATGGAAGCTTGTGCTGAACAAAATAAAACGCTAATTGTACTGGATAGACCAAATCCTAATGGACATTATGTGGATGGTCCAATACTAGAACCTGAACATTCTAGTTTTGTTGGGATGCATCCAATACCTGTAGTACACGGACTAACTATTGGTGAATACGCACAAATGATAAATGGTGAGAATTGGTTAAAAAATAAGGTGCAATGCAACTTAACGGTTATAACAATAAAAAACTACAACCGCAATATGGCCTATGATTTACCTATTAAACCGTCCCCAAACTTACCCAATGCGCAATCCATAAATCTGTACCCTAGTTTGTGTTTTTTTGAAGGAACTACTATTAGTGTTGGACGTGGTACAGACTTGCAGTTTCAGGTATACGGATCGCCATATTTACCAAAAACTGATTTTATTTTTATACCACAACCTAATGAAGGAGCCAAATATCCTAAGCATGAAAATAAAATTTGTAATGGGTACAATTTAAGCGACGTGTCGCCTTTAAAAACTCTAGATTTAAGTTACTTATTGAATGCTTATAACACGACTAAAAATAAGGCTGATTTTTTCTTAAAGAATGGCTTTTTTACAAAACTAGCAGGTACTAAAACATTGCAAGAACAGATTGAAGCGGGTTGGAGTGCAGACAAAATAAAAGCCACTTGGGCAAGTGGCTTAAGTAAGTTTATGGATAAAAGACAACCGTATTTATTGTACTAAATCTATTGTTTATTTTTCTTCTCTTCTTCAAGTGCTTCATCATACTTTTTACCGTTAGGTCTTAAGTTTTCCTTTCTATATTCTTCTCTTGATTGTTTGTCTAAACCACCATTGTCAATATCAGAGATATTATATTTTACTTCTTTTTTATCAATGTCTTTAACAGTATTTTTCTTTTCTCTTTCTGCAATAGCTGCTTCTTCTGCTTTTCTTTTTTCAGCTTCAGCTAACGCTCTTTCTCGTTCTTCTTTTTGTCTAGCTTCTGCTAATGCGCGTTCTTTTATGGCTCTTCTATTGGCTTCAATTTGAGCTTTCTCTCTATCAGCTTTTTCTCTAGCTAATCGCTCTTTGTTAGCTTCTGCTAAGGCACGTTCTTTTTTAGCTCGCTCTTCAGACTCTCTTTTAATTCTTTCTCTCTTTTCGCGTTCTTCTGCTTCAATTTTAGAACGGTCTGGTCTAGAATTAACATTGGCTAAACGCGTATCTCTTTCTTTTTTAACTCTCGGCTTGATGTTTCTTTTACGTTGTTCGTCTTCAGATAAACTAGCTCTTAAAATATCTTCTTCCAAATCTGCAATAGCATTTTCTGGTTTTAAAATAACTTCTATTCTATTTAAAGAAATTGGGTATACAGCGTCTTCTCTGTAAGCTACAACAGTATAACGACCAACCTCAAAATGATGTAATGGTATTTTTGCTTCTTTACTACCTAAATCCATTAAAACCGACTCTTTTTGAGTGTGGTATAAAAAACTAAATCTAAAAATTTCTTTACTACTTTTAAGAATAATAGTATCTCCTGTTCTGTTTAATACGTGTACAAGACCTGCTTTAGTAGCGTTAACATTTTCCACTATAGTTGTTCTGCTTCTTGTCTGAGAAAAAGAAAGCGTACTTAACAACAGAGTTAAGGAAAGTAGGTATGTTATTTTTTGCCTAGTCATAATTACAAATTATATCATTACGCTAAAAATCAGTTCAAGGGGAAACCAAAATTATAATGAAATTGGGAGATTCCATATTAATCACTCAATAAAATAGCTATTATTAGCTAAACGACACAAAAAAGTCGATGAATAGTTAATTTATCTGATTATCAATGAATTAAAGCACGATATATGATTTTAGTAATAGATATTCAAAAAACATACCAATGCTATAAAATATTCTTGTTTATTTACAAAAAATATTGAAAAATCAATAATTCTTATTCTATGGTTGGCTTACGGTATTTATGAAACGGCTGCTTTAATAAGTGCTTTAAACTACTGTTTTCCGTCTCGTTTGGAAAAGTATCTACGCCATACACAATTTTGTCTCGATCTAAGGTCATAAACGTTCCAAATAATCGGTCCCAAATAGAAAAAATATTTCCGTAATTACTATCTGTATAAGGCAGTTTATAATGATGATGCACTTTGTGCATATCTGGAGATACTATAATAAAACTTAACGCCTTATCTACTGCTTTTGGCAATCTGATATTAGCATGAGAAAACTGAGTAGCTACCAAGGATAAGGATTGATATAAAAACACGATTGCTATTGGAGTCCCGACTATAAAAACTCCCAATAAAGTAAATGCAAACCGAATCATACTCTCTAAGGGATGATGTCTATTTGCTGTAGTGGTATCTACTTTATGATCACTATGATGCACCAGATGAATCATCCATAGTGGTTTTACTTTATGTTCTACATAATGTGCTAAATAGGCACCAAAAAAGTCTAAAAGTAATACGCCTAAAATGACTTTTAACCCTAAGGACATATCTGGAAGCCAATTGATAATTCCAAAATTATTTGCTTCTACCCAATCTGAGGTAAATAACAATAAACCAGCTAAGGCAAAATTAATAATAACCGTTGTTGCTGTAAAAAACAAGTTAGGCCAAGCATGTGTCCATTTTTTGTATTTAAAATTTACTAAAGGTAAAATACCTTCTAATAACCAAAATAAAGTGATACCTCCAATGAGTATAATGGCTCTATGAGGTGATGGTATAGTTTCAAAATAATTTATTAGGGTTTCCATTTATAATTATTATAAGTTAATTGACAATAAACTGGACTTTTTTAAGGTCGATTTGTTGTACTTGATCTCTCCATAATAAAGCTTCATCAATCTTTTTTAAATATGTAAATGTTGTATAGTTTAAGAAGGCAAATAGAGAAGCGTTTATATCATGTATTTTTAAGTCTTTATATTTTTTAAGAAGTCTTCGAGCTTTTTTAGGTTTTCCTAGTAGCAGCTCTTTTTTAACAATTAGCAAATCCAGCTTTTGCGTTAATGCATCTTTATTGTCTAAATCTGTATTCTCAAAAAATACTCTAGCTTCCTCTAAATAAATGTCTGACAAATTTATTATATCCTTCTTAATATTTTGGTTTGCATAAATAGCTGCTTCTTGATACTTAACACCTAATCTGAAAGCAGTAGAGAAATTTTTATCTTCAAAATAAATACCTAATTCCGGATTTAAAGAAGAAGTATTTAAAGCATAGTTTTTAATGATAAACGATAAATTTTGATCCATAAAATAATCCTGTGGTGAGGCATTTAAAATAAAGCCATTAGGATCCATAACTTTAAGATTATCATCATTAAATCTCTCTTCATAATTTAAACTTCGCTTTCCAACAACCTCTTTAGCCAGTTTATCATAACTAGACTCTTGAATAATAACTGGCACAAAATAGTCCCAAACTAATTCTTTAATACTATCATTATTAAACAACTCTACCACTTTAAATTTTCCATTGCTATCTCTTATTGCTACAGGATAAGAATCGTATGTGGCATCTTCCCAAACTGCTAAAATCATTTTATTTTTTGATAGTGCTAAGCGTTTGGCCAATTCAAAAGAGGTCAGCCATTCCTGAGAAAATGAGGTATTAATAGTAACAACACATAATAAGGTTAAGAGTAATATTTTTTTCATACTGTTAAGATAAAAAGATAAATTTTTAATTCAAATACAATTTACTTTATTAACGTTTTCATCTTCTCGACAATATTAAAAGCTGCAGGACAAATGGCTACATTTTTTAATGTTAAATTAGATATTTGTTGAAACTTTTTTCTGTTGGTATGCGGGAATTCGGCACACGCTTTTGGACGTACATCATATATTGAACAATAATTATCAGCTCCTAAAAAAGTACAAGGTACAGATTGTAGGACGTAGTCATTGTCTTCGTCTAAACGCAAGTAACTATCAATAAATTGTTGTGGTTTTAGTCTAAAATGTTTTGCAATGCGTTGTATATCTTTATCAGTAAATAAAGGTCCAGTGGTTTTACAACAATTTGCACAAGTTAAACAGTCGGTTTGTTTAAACTCCTCTTCATGCAACTCTTGCATTAAATAATCTAATTGTTTTGGTGGCTTCTTTTTTAATTTGGTAAAAAAAGTTTTATTGTCCTTATGCTTATCTTTGGCAAGCTTTGGGAGATTATTTAAAAATGCTTCCATCGTACAAAAATACTATTTTTAAGACACTTTGACTAGACGCATTGTGATAATTAAATGACTATGAAAGACCTTTTTGGAACAGCATTATTAGATTACCAAAATGGTGATTACACAGAAGATTTAATAACCTCAACTAATATTTCTGGAGAGGATATATTACCTCTTCCTTATCTATTTAGAGGTTACAAAAACATGCCTAAATTAGAACAAAAAGCATTGCAGCTATCCAAAGGACACGTATTAGATGTTGGTTGTGGAGCAGGTAACCACAGTCTGTATTTGCAAGAAAAAGGTCTAACTGTAAAAGCTATTGACGTTTCTAAAGGCGCTATAGAAGTCTGTAAAATAAGAGGTGTAAGACGTGCTGAAATGATAGATGTATTAAAAGAAACCGAAACTTTTGACACCATTTTACTATTAATGAATGGTACTGGAATTTTTCAAAAACTACATCGTGTTACAACTTATTTGAAGCATTTAAAATCTTTATTAAATGAAGATGGGCAAATCCTTATAGATTCTAGTGATATACAATACATGTATGTTGATGAGGATGGTGGGTTTTGGCAAGATATGAATGCTAATTATTATGGCGAATTAGATTACTTTTTAAGCTATAAAGGTGAGGAGGAAGCACCTATGACATGGCTTTATCTTGATTTTAACACCTTACTCACCGCTTGTACTGCTGTAGGGCTAAAATGCGAAATGCTCGCGGAAGGCGAGCATTATGACTATTTAGCTAAACTTTATATTTAGATAGTATATCCTTTTTCTGATAGTTTTGCTATCATACTTTTATATAAATCGCCACTCCACATGATAGAAATATCACTCATTGAAGCATTCATCGAATCTTGAGAGCTTACAATTTTTTGTCCTGTTTCGCTTTGGTAAAATTCTTTTAAAATAATTTTATCACCTTCAGATAATGCTTCAGGTTTAAACATGTTTTGACCTGCTTTGGTAGCATATAAGGCATTCATGTTTTTAACATCTTGGTGCGTAAAATGTGCTCTGTAGGCACTTACAATCATTTGTGCTAATTCATCCATAGATTCTGGTTTGACTTTTTTAAGTTCTCTCCAGACTTCTGCAGGTACTTCTTGAGAAGCAAATTGCTCTTCTAACATAGTAAACATTTGATCTATAACTCCTTCATAGTAAGTCATAGTACCATTACTTTTAATGCACTTTTTTACATCTTCGCTGTACTCATCAACTTGTGCAAAGCTTAATGTTCCGATTGCTAAAAAGCATATTAATGTGAAAAATTTTTTCATTTTAGTCAGTTTGATTCGTTTAAAAAAGTGCAACTATTGTGCCACACCATTAATAAACGTTTGATTTACTTTAATATTTGGAATCTCTTTTTCATCGATTGTCATGATATCTTTATCTAAGATAATAAAATCGGCAAATTTACCGACTTCGATACTTCCTTTTTCTTGCTCTTCAAAGTTAGCATATGCAGCCCAAATAGTCATTCCTTTAAGGGTTTCTTCTCTTGTTAGTCCTTCTTCTTTATTAAATCCACCTTCAGGATATTGCTTAGTATCTTGTCTAGACACTGCTGCGTAAAAGGTTAAAAACGGACTTACTTGTTCCACTGGAAAATCTGTCCCTAGTGCTACTCTTCCGCTTTTTTCTAGTAAGGTTTTGTAAGCATAAGCCCCTTTTATTCTGTCTTTCCCTAAACGGTCTTCTGCCCAATACATATCGCTAGTAGCGTGTGTTGGCTGTATGGAAGGGATAATGTTTTCATTTTTAAAATAATCAAAATCATTATCTGTAATAACTTGTGCATGCTCTACTCTCCATCTACTGTTTGATTTTCCTTTTAAGGTTTTCTCATAGGTTTGAAGCACAAATCTGTTTGCAGAATCACCAATTGCATGTGTGTTCATTTGGTAACCTGCTTGAGATATTCGTTCCGCTAAATCTACATACTCTTGTGTACCAATAACTAAAGCACCAAAATGATTATGCTGGTCTGAATACTCTTGTTTTAAAGCTGCACCTCTTGAGCCTAAAGCACCATCTGCATAAACTTTTACAGATTGTACATTTAGCCTGTCTGTTTTTATTTTTCCTTTTGACAAATAATACTCTAAATTGTCTGTTCTATTACTAATCATAGCATACACACGCATGTCTAATTTACCTGCTTGTTGTAAGCTGTCGATCAATTCAATAACCTGTTTATCCAATCCAGCATCTGAAACCGTCGTTAAACCTAAATCAGTACAAATATTGTGTGCTTCCAACAAGGCATCAATCTGTTGCTGTTTGCTTGGTTCTGGGAAAATAGCTTCAACCAACTCCATAGGATTATCGATTAATATTCCTGTAAGTTCACCATTTTCTTTAAGGATTTCACCACCTTCTACAACTGTATTTTTATCAATCTTAGCTAGATCTAAAGCTGCTTGGTTACATAACATAGCGTGTCCATCTATTCTGGTTAATGCCACAGGAGTATCTGGATACAACTTATCTAACAATGCTTTATTAGGATAGGTTTTGTCTTCCCAATCGTTTTGATCCCAACCTCTACCAATTATAAAATTTGAAGGTCTTTTGTTATGAAAATCGATGACTGCTTTCATGACCTCATCAAAACTGGTGGTACCAACTAAATTAACACGCAACTGGTTTAATCCTAAGCCATAAAAATGACAGTGCGCATCTATAAATCCAGGTAAAATAGTCTGTCCTTTAGCATCTATAATATTGGCTGCTTGATATTTTTTTTGAATATCTGATGCTGTCCCAACCTCAACAAACTTTCCGTCTTTTATAGCAAAAGATTCCACAGTTTCAAACTGAGAATTTACAGTATAAATCGTTGCATTAGTAACAATAGTGTCGACTTCTGTTTTATTTGAAGTACAAGCAGTAAGTATTAAAAATAAAATGAGGAGTTGGTTGATTTTCATAAATTAAAATTTTGCGTAAATATAAGAATAAAAAAAGCCTCAAGTTGAGGCTTTTTTAAATTGTAATAGTCATCACTTTTATAGTATGAACATGAGAGTTTTAAAAATCAAACTTATAAGTTGCACCAGCTAAAAATTGAATACCTTGTACTGGTGTATTTTGCCATTTGGTATACTCTTCGCCGACAATATTATTGGCTTTTGCAAATACCGAAAAACGGTCGTTTATGTTGTAACCAACATGTGCATTAACATCAAAATAGCTATCAAGTGTAACTACTCCAAAAGTAGGCATCACTAAGCTTGGAACATTAAACTGATCTTTACGTTCTCCTACAAAGTATAAATTTGCTCCTGCAAACCAATGCTCATTAATTTGATAGTCTAAAAACACAGATGCTTTAATATCTGGAAGATTCCATGCTTCAGCTTCGTTTTTGACATCATAAGCAAAGTACTCTCCTTTGATACCAAGCGTAAAATTTCTGTTCACATCTACATTTAACTCTCCAGCAATACTAAAGGTTGTGACATCATCATAAGTTACTCCAAAAGAGTTTCCGTAAGTGTAAGGTTCAGAAGTTTGTGTGACGTCATTATTTACAAATAAAGGTTTGTTTTTTTCAGCTTTATAGTGTCCACTTACCGAATAGCTCATGGTATTAGATAACTTCCCTTTTAATCCTACAAAAGTGTTGTATTGTTGATCTGTTGGAGCCACTAATAAATTAGGAGATACAAACGGATTTTCTTGAGCAAAATCATAATACGAATGCTGAATCAAACCACCTTTTACACCTCCAAAAGCTATTAAAATCTCATCTACTAATCTATAACTAGCAGAGATGTTTGGGTAAATAAAGAATTTATTCTTGCTTGCTTCAGTATCGTTTAAATAAACCGCTTTTACACCTAAATCAACTGTTAAATCATCTTGTTTTAATTGAAATGTTGGTGCAACACCTACTTGAAAATTTCCGTAATTTAACTCAGTTGGAGATGCATAAGCTTTATCAAAGCTTCCGCCTAAATAATCTGTAAATATTTCTATATCTACATCGTAATCTTGAATATTAATAGTCCCTATTCCATTAGCCTTAAACCTATTTTCTCCAGAACCATAGTTATCTCCAAAACGTCTAAAAAAGACACTTCCAGAAGATAGGATAGCGTCTTCAAAAGTAATATCACCTCCAACATATCCATTGGTAAAGCTGTGACCAACGTCTAATGCGTCCGCAGTAGTTTGATCAAACAAAGGTTGCTGTAACCCATACCAATTGTAGGTTTGGTATTGAAAACCTCCTAAAACCGACCAACTATAATCACGGTTATTTTTACTGTAGGTTAAGTTTAGTTTTGAGTCTGAAAACCCATTGTCTGTCAATACATTTTCAATATCGCCTTGTGACGAATGATGACCAACGTACGCGCTAAAAATCTCATCTCTACCTATTGCATGGTTTAAATACACCTCACCCAAAATAGTTGTATAAGTTCCTACACCTAACGTCGCATAATTATCAAAAAGCTTTGCTTTTTTTGCCTTATCAACTACTGCAGCTTTTCCTTTTGCAGGCGTAAAGGTTGATGCTACCGGAAATGAAAAGATATTATATTTTACCTCCTTTTTTGTGGTGGTTTCGGTATCATCTAAAGTTGGAGTTTCCTTTACTTTGAACGCATCAGATATAGTTGGTGTATAAGGTTTTACAACATCTATAACTCCTGTTTGTATGGTATCGTTTTCTCTATCTTGGGCAAATGCAAAGACAGTGATTAACAACGAAACAATTAATAAGATGACTTGCTTTTTTTTATTAAACATAATTAATATTTATGAATGACAATTGTCGATTGATGATATTAGTCTTCAGTGATTACTGATGAATTTGTTTTGGCTTCTTCAGCTTTGATTTTATTTAATTCGGTTTGTGCTTCTGCCTTTACATCTTCAAAATTTGAAAAGTTTTTAATAACACTTTCTAAGATATAAGTAGCTTGAAACGCATCACCTAACGCATAAAAATTCTTAGCCATAACTATTAAGCCTTTTGCTCCATAGTATTTATAACCAGAATAATCTTTGGCTAATCGCTGAGTTACCTTGTTAGACTCGTTATACAAACCATCTTTATTTTTAAAGTACGCATTGTAGTATAAAGCTTCTGCTGCAGTTTCACCAGTTGCAAAAGTTTCTACTTGTGCATAAGCTGTTCTGGCTTTAGCTTCGTTGTTAGTTTTAATTGCGGAACGTGCAATAATAACATAGGCATCACTTCTAATTTTATTGTCCAAATTAGCGTTGCCAAGCACTTTTTCCGCGTAAGCGACTGCTTGATTATAATTATTTAATTGGTAGTTAGCTTGCATTAAATTAGATTGTGCAAACAAACTATTTTGCGGGAAGTTAGCTTCTACTTCTAAGCGCTGCAACGTTGGGATAGCTGCATTCCAATCTTTTTTATCCAATTGAATTTGCGCCAAACGCAACAAAGCTTCTTCAGAAAATTCGCTTTGCGATTGATTAACAACATAGGCATAGTGTGGTTCTGCATTAGCTTTTAAATCTTTTTTAAAGTATAGTTGCGCTAAATAAAAATGGGCTTGAGTAGCGTGTAACCCTTTAGGAAACTGGTTTAAGTATCCATTAAATTGTTTGATGGCATCATTAACATTTTCATCTAAATACTGTTTTTCTGCAGCTTCATATGTTGCATTGTCTAAATCGGCATCTGTAACTTCAACAAAATCTAGTGTTCTTACCCAAGCTGCATACTCGTCTACCTTACCTAAATCTATATAAATCAATCTTGCAGTAGCTACTGCTTGATTGGCCTCTGGAGTTCCTGGATAGTCTTTTGCTACCGATTTAAACGTGTTTAACGCTTGCTGGTTTTGACTTGCATTGTAATACACTAATCCTTGACGTAATTGTCCTTTGCTGGCAAATGGACTGTTACTATACTCTTTTTTAAGTTGGTTGTAAATAGCAATTGCTTTAGCATCTTGACCAGCCTTAACATAACTATTACCCAATGCATACATCGCATCGTCACGTAATTTTGATGTTGGATATTTAGTTATAAATTGCTCTAACTGACTAGTTTTACTATTCTCGTTTCCAATAAATCCATGACTCATTGCTTTCTGGAAAAACGCATAATCGTTTTCCATAGTACCTACTTGCATTGCTTTATCATAAGCCGAAATAGCTTCACCGTAACGACTGGAGACAAAATAACCATCTGCTAGACGCAAATACGCATCGTTTAATCTAACCTTGTCCGTTTGATTTTTTTGGATGTATTGGTTAAAATACGTTGTTGCTTGGTCATAGTTTTTTTGTTTAAAATACGCATAAGCAATATTGTATTCTAAATTCTGAAACTCGGTTGTAGCTGAAGCTTCACTTTGTTGAGCATACTGTTTAAAACCGATTAACGCATCCTCATAATTGGTTAAATTATAATCAGTTTCGGCTTTCCAAAATGTTGCTCTTGCGGTAAATTTTTGGTCTTGTTGTTCTTTTAATGATTTATCAAATAAATTTTCGGCTTCTTGATACTGATTATCGTTAAACAATTCCAATCCTCTGTAAAATGCTACTTTTTGATAAGCGACTTTACTTTCGTAGCTATTTTTATTTTTTAATAATTCTAAAGCTTCCTTATAGTTTTTTGAAGTGATGTAAGAATCTATTAAAAGTGTTTCTATCTCTTCTTTATATTGCGTATCAGGATACTTTTCTAAATAACCCGTTAATACTTGTGGTACCGATTGGTAAGCATTACCAATCTCGTAACTAATTTTGGCATAATTTAACCACGCGTCCTCTTGGATTTTTAAATCATAATCCATTTGTGAAGCGTTTCTAAACGCGTTTAAAGCCTCTTGCTTTTTGCCTACATTCACGTAGCTTTCTCCTAAATGGTAATATGCATTTTGTGCCACACTATTATCTGCGCTTACTATTTTATTAAACTCAGATATGGCTTTGTCATAATCTTTTTGCTTGTAATAGGCATACCCTAATTGATAGTAATCGGTGTTGCTCCACTTACCTTTTCTTCCTTTATATTCGGTTAAATACGGAATAGCTTCGCTATATTGTTCTAGGTTGAAATAACTTTCACCTATAATCTTATTTAATTCAGATACTTCATCTCTATCGCTAGTAGGCAGTTTTTCTTTGGCTAGCTCGATAGCTTTTTCAAATTTTCCTAATTTGAAATTTAAATCGGCTTGATAATAACTTAGTTTTTCTTTATATTTTTCTTCATCACTGACTTGCTCAAAGTATTTATTAGCTCCATCGTAATCATCACCTTCATAAGACATAAATCCTAGATAATATTTCGCTTGTGATCCATATTTTTGAGAGGTTTCTACACGTGTTAAATACTTTTTGGCATCCTTATAATTTTTAGTAATAAACGAAGCGTAACCATTATTAAAATTATAGGTTTCTCTATCTGCTTTAGATAATGCATTATCATCTACTTTGGCATACCATTTTTGAGCATACGCATATTTACCATTGGTAAAATAATAGTCTGCAACGTCTAAAAAAGCTGTATTACGCTTAGTGCTTGTTGGATAGTTTTCTACAAAACGTTCCATTAACACATCTGCGTTTTGCTGATTTAATCTAATAGCTGCATTGGCAATATAAAAGGCACAATTGCTCTGAATGTTTTCATCATCAGATGCTTTTTTTATTTGAGTAAATAAGTTTTGGGCTGCTAAATACTGCTGGCTATTATACAATTGCAATGCTTTTTGATAATCGCCCAAACTACTAGTGTAAACTGCAGATTCTTGTGCAAGTAACTGAAAACAAAACGCTATGGATATTAAAAATGTAAGTTGCTTTTTTACTAACATTGACATTATTTTTTAATTCAAAATCAAAGATAAATTAATCTATAGGTCTAACGTTAGAATTAGTCAATAATTATAAACGGAGTTATTAAAAATAAAAAATCTAGTACAACTAAAGTTGTTTTAAGCCCTATTTAATAAACAAAAGTTGCCTTAAAAATAATAGAGTTTCCGTTTTCTGTTTATGACATTAATTGTTTACTTTGTGAAGCGCAATTTAATAGCATTAAATCGCGTTGTTTCAGCTAAAAATAAATTTATTTTATGTCAAATACTGTTTTAGAATTAAAAGACGCCTCTATATTTCAAGGTGATAGCCTAGTACTATCTGACGTTAATTTAGAGGTTAATAAAGGTGATTTTGTGTATTTAATTGGTAAAACAGGTTCTGGAAAAAGTAGTTTTATGAAAACACTTTATGGTGATTTAAAGTTGACAAAAGGTGAAGGTCATATTGTTGATTTTGATTTACCAACTTTAAAAGAAAAAGATATTCCGTTTTTACGTAGGAAGCTAGGTATTGTATTTCAAGATTTTAAACTGCTTACCGATAGAACGATAAACGACAATTTATTATTTGTACTGAAAGCTACAGGTTGGAAAGACAAAGCAAAAATGAATGAACGTGTTGCTTCTGTTTTAAAAAAAGTAGCTATGGAAACTAAAGGTTTTAAATTTCCACATGAATTATCTGGTGGAGAGCAACAACGTATTGCCATAGCACGTGCTTTATTAAATGATCCTGAATTAATCTTAGCTGATGAACCTACTGGTAACTTAGATCCTCAGACTAGCATTGAGGTTATGGAAGTACTACAGGATATTAATAAAAATGGTAATACTATTTTAATGGCAACTCATGATTATGCTTTACTATTAAAGTATCCAAGCAAAACTTTAAAATGTGATGACAATAAGGTTTTTGAGGTTGTACAACGTAAAACCAATTAAACTATGCTATCTGTTTTAATACCGACTTACAATTACGATGTCACCAAGTTGGTATCTGCCTTACATAAGCAATTAATAGCGTCTACAATTGCTTTTGAAATCATTATTTTTGATGATGGCTCTAAAACAGAAATAGCCAAAGAAAACCAAAAGCTTAACACACTAAACTTTGTTACTTTTAAAGTAAACCCTGAAAATGTGGGCTTAAGTAACAACAGGAATCTGTTAGCCAATACCGCTTCATACAATTATATACTTTTTATTGATGGTGATTCCTTAGTAATTGATCCAGATTATATTAGTAATTATCTTGAAGCAATAACTGCAGAAACTGCTATAATTTATGGTGGACGTATTCATCCAAAACAAGTTTCTAAACAAAGAAAATTACGTTGGAAATACGGTACACATCGGGAAGATTTGACTGCCAAACAAAGAGAGCAAAACCCATACAAACGCATGTTTTGTAATAATACATTAATGACTAAAGCTATCTTTAACACCATTGGTTTTGAAAAAACGTTAACCCAATATGGTCATGAGGACACTTTATTTGCTTATAAAGCCAGTCAATTACAAACTAAGGTGTTACATATTGATAATCCTATTTTACATGGTGATGTCGATTTTAGTTCTGTGTTTTTAAAAAAGACAAAAAACGGATTGCAGAATTTAGATTATATCTATAATTCAAATTTGATTGACTATCATTTTATTCCGTTTTTAGTATACTTTACTAAGCTAAAACAGTGGAAACTTAATTATATCTTAGCAGCTAGTTATTATCTGATTAGTCCTTTAATAAAACTAAATTTGACTTCCAAACGACCTTCTCTATTTTTATTTGATTTGTTTAGAATTAGCTACTTTTGTCATATCAACTTAAAAACATGAGCTGTTTCTTCTCTGTAGTCATTCCGCTTTATAATAAAGAAAAATACATTTTAAACACCTTAACATCTGTTTTAAATCAGACGTTTCAAGATTTTGAAATCATTATCATTGATGATGGTTCAACAGATGACAGTGTAGAGATTATTGAGACTATAGTTGACCACAGAATTACCTTAATTAAACAACCTAATCAAGGCGCCTCAATTGCTAGAAATAATGCGATTAAGGCTTCAAAAAGTCAGTACATCGCTACTCTTGATGCAGATGATATTTGGGAAAACAATCACTTACAAGCACTTAAAGCGTGTATAGAAAGTATTGAAAACGCTGTTTTATATTGTACTAATTATAAAATAAAAAGACTTGGTGGATTGATTACTCCTGCTGCATTTAATTTTGATTATCAAGATCATTGCTTGATTATTCAAGATTTTTTTAAAGCTAACACCATTAATTTTATACCTACATCGTCTTCAGTTGCCTTTAAAAAAGAAGATTTTTTAAAACTCAATGGTTATAACACAAATTTAAGAACAGGTCAAGATATTGATTTATGGATTAAATTTGGACTACTAGGCAAAGTAGCTTTTAATCCTAAAATCACAATGACTTATAACCTATATGACACTTTAAGTTTATCCAATAGTACATTTAATGACGATAGGTATCTACTAATAAATAATTACAAAACTGAAGAGTATGATAACCCCTCTTTAAAGCATTATTTGGATATTAACAGATATGCATTGGCTATTAGATACAAGCTAAATAATGATGAGTATAACTTTAAAAAAATAAAAGGAGAAATTGATTATAGCAATCTAAACAGCAAACAAAAACTACTGTTAAAGCTACCAAAAACTGTTTTGAATATTCTTAAGAACATTCAGCACTTTTTAATTAAAAACAATATTTATTTATCGGCTTTTAAATAGCTTGAATGCATTATAATCTCTAATATAATCGGCTTCGTCATAAACCTCTGAAGCTAAAACTAAACAGACAGCTCCAGAAGAAAAATTTTCCAGTTCTCTCCAAATACCAGGAACAATTAATAATCCTTTATTTGGCTTATTTAGCGTTACCGAATTTATATTAGTACCATCTTTTAAAATAACATCAAAACTTCCACTTAAAGGTATCAGAAACTGGTATAACGCTTTGTGTGCATGACCACCTCTGTAAGCATCACTTGGTACGTCATACAAATAGTACACTCGCTTAATATCGAAGGGTACAATATCCTTCTCTACTACAGATAAATTACCTCTTCCTTCTGGGTCTTTGATTTTTGGAATTTCAATTATTTTAATCACTTATGTACATTTTAGCGTGTTTCTAAACCTTCTTTTAACAATTGCTTATATCTTGAAATACCTGAGCGTCCTACTTTAAATTTGGGTAAAAACAATTTTGCTTTTAACTGTTTTAATTGTATTAATAAATACAATTGTTTTATTAATCTAAAATAAGCCAAACTACCTGAATATTTATAAAATAAAGCAGCTCTAGCATAAATTAAAGTGTCACTAGCCGAATCTTGACCAGAACTAAAGGCTGGATGAGACAAGATAATTTTGGGTTGAAAATACAACTTTAAATTACTTTTTAAAGCATTACGCAAAAACACATATTCATTTGCTGTTTTAAATTCGGCTCCCAAACCAAAATTAGGATTAAACTCTACTAGCTGATTAATTAAACTGTCTCGATTAAAAGTAATTACAACAGAATTGACCGTAAAAATGCTTTTTTTATCATGTATAACAGTAGGTTTATAATCTCTAAACTCATTACCATCAAAATCTGTCATTTTGAAAGTTACAATATCTGCATCAGTATATTTTTGATACGCTTCTAAGATAATATTGCTTAAATTATTTACATAAATCACATCATCATCTGCAACTAAACAGATTTTACCTATAGCATGTTTAATTGCTAGATTTCGACTATTAGGCAGTCCTCTTTCAAAAGAATTTACAACTCTTATATTATCATGAGATGATTCTAAGAGTTTATCTGGAGTCGTTTGATTAATAATTAATATGTGATAATCCTCTAATTGTAGGTTTTGAAACATTGGTTTTAAAAACGATAGTGATGTTCTATGCATCGTTGACACCAAAATTTCAAAATCAACATCTTTTTTCGAGGATTTACTCATTTAATTTATCTTTGAAACAAATGTAATCATTTTATGAAAATTTTATTGGTTGGCGAGTATAGCAGACTTCATAATTCCTTAAAAGAAGGATTAGTTACTTTAGGACATGACGTTTTGTTAGTTGGAACAGCTGATGGGTTTAAAAATTTTAATGTGGACATTAACTACGAAGCCACTTTTTTTACCAGACCAAGCATAAATTGGTTAGTAAAAGCAATACTAAAACTTACCACTATTAATCTTATAAAACTTGAATATGCTTACCGTTTTAATAAAATATTGAAATCTTTAAAAGGATTTGATGTTGTACAATTAATTAATCAAAATAGTATTAAAACGCATCCTTTTATTGAGAAAAGATTATTAAACAAGTTAATTAGTCAAAATAAAAAAACTTTTTTGTTGGCTTGTGGTACAGACTATGTTAGCGTGCAATACGCCTTAGATAAGAAATTTAAATATTCAATACTGACACCCTATTTTAATAATGCTGATTTAAAAAAATACTATAACCATATTTTAAAAAAAACATCTTCAGCCAATCAAAAGTTATTCGCTTTTTTACAGAATAATACCAATGGAATTATATCTAGCGATCTAGATTACCACCTACCATACAATAATAAAAAAGGCTATTTGGGTATGATACCTAACCCAATTATAATTAATAATAATGATTTGACTCCTACAAAAAATGAATCAAAAATTGTTATATTTCATGGTATAAATACTTCAAATTATATAAAAAAAGGTAACGATATTTTTGATAAGGCATTAGATACTATTTCAAAAAAATATCCAGATACAGTAGACGTTGTTAGGACAGAAAATGTACCATATACTGATTATATAACATCATACAATAGTTGTCATATATTAATGGACCAAATATATGCTTATGATCAAGGTTACAATGCTTTAGAAGCTATGTCTAAGGGTAAAGTAGTATTTACAGGTGCAGAAAAAGAATGGCTAGACTATTACAATCTAGAAGAAGATACAGTCGCAATACATGCACTTCCAAGTGTAGATTATCTTGTTGAAAAATTAGATTGGTTAATTAATAATCCTGACCAAATAGAGCGTATTTCTAAACATGCAATAGCGTTTATTAAAACTCATCATCATTATAAAAAGATTGCAAAACAGTATCTAGATACTTGGAACAAAGCGTAATTATTCTTCTTCAATTCTATCTGGTATAACACCAAATAAAGACGAGTAAAAGATCAATAAAATGATGGCATAATACATGACATAAGTTGCGAAGTGTGCCATATTTGCTCCAACTACTCCAAACTCGTCAATTAAAAATTTACTAGTAAAATATAGAGTAACTACAGAGAACGCTTCTGTAATTATATAATGCCAGAACATGCGCTTAGCTAAAAATTGATAAGCAATAACTATAGACAGTACTTTTATAAAATCGCCTAATAATTGCCAAATAAATAATTCTTCAACTGGTTTAAACTCGTCAGTAAATACCATTTGTATTATTACGTGTCTCAAAAAATAAACTGCAATTAATCCTAAAGCAAAAATTGGAATAATAGTTTTATAAAAGCTAAAGACTTCTTTTCTAAAATCTTTAATATTATCAATTTCAGAAAATCTTGGAAGGATATACATGGTTAATAATGTACTTACAAAAAGTAAATAGTACTTGGACACTCGGTTCATCGCTTCCCAAAATCCAGCTTCTTTTAAACCAACATTATCAATAATATAACTTCTAATCAATATAGCAACAAAAGGTAAAATGATTGCAGAAAATAATGCCATACCAGAATAAGAGCTCAACTTTTTTGCAAAATTGAAACTAAAATTGCTGGCTTTAATTAAAGGTATAAAGTTTTTACGGTTAATAATACCAACTAAAGTGATTAAAAATATCAAAGATTCGGCTATAACTACAGCAATTAATGCTCCATCAATTTGTTCTAACCATATTAGTAATATAGTTATAACAGCACCTAAAATTTGACCGAAAATATTAAAAATGATTAGGTACTTATACTTAGCAAAACCATTCATTATGGAAAATGCTAACATATTTAAAGCATAAAATGGTAGTGCTATTGCAAAAATTTTAATAACGTAAGCGTAGTTATTGTATTCTTTAAAAATTAAATCGTTAATATAGTCTGCTTTAAAATACACCAAAAAGCTCATTAGCATAGTCGCAATAAAGCCTAAGTAAAATACTGTAGAAATGGTTTTACTTAGCTCTAAGGTGTTATTTTTAAACTGTGCTATATATTTTACAACACCTTTGTACAATCCTAAAATAGATATGGCTTGAATAGACCCAACAAAGTTTCTTAGATTTCCTACTAAAGCCATTCCTTCTGACCCAACAAAAAGTGCAATAAATTTTGACGTTAAAAATCCAGCAATAATTTTAATGATTACAGACACAGAATTAAGTGAAGCAACCTTTACTAAAACATTATTATTTATGTACGCTAAAACTCGTTTCAATTAGTAATTATTCAGTTTATCAATTACTGTATCTACCTCTAAATTAGTCATTATCGGACTAATTGGTAAACTCACGCAAGTTTCGTGAATTTTTTCTGTTATTGGAAATTTTAAGTGGTTAATTCGATAAAGCGCTTGCTGTTTATGTGGTGGAGTTGGATAGTGTATTGCAGTTTCTATATTATTTACTTTTAAATATTCAATAAAAGACTTTCTGTTTTCTACCAAAACCACAAACAAATGAAACACATGATTTTGTGATCCGTCATAATATGGAAGTTTTATTTTTTGGTTTTTAATTTCAGAAATATAACGTTTTGCAATGGTCTGTCTAGCTTTGTTGTCCTGATCCAAAGACTTTAATTTTATATTTAAAAACAATGCTTGCAGTTCATCCAATCTATTATTTACGCCTAAAATTTCATTTTGATATTTGGTTGTGGTTCCATAATTTCTGAGTTTTGAAACGACTTCTGCTAAACTAGAATTGTTAGTCGTTATTGCTCCAGCATCACCTAAAGCACCTAAATTTTTTGCAGGATAAAAACTAAACGCTGCTGCATCTGCTAAACTACCTGCACTTCCTATTTGATTTTTAGCACCATGTGCTTGTGCAGCATCTTCTACGATTATTAAATTATGTAATTTGGCTAATTCTGTTATGGATTGCATATCACATAGTTGTCCATATAAATGAACGACTAAAATGGCTTTAGTCTTATCAGTAATATGATGTTTGATAGTTGTGGCTTCGATATTGAAGGTATCTGGATTTGGCTCAATTAAAACTGGTGTCAATCCAGCTTCAATAATGGCTAAAGTTGAAGCAATAAAAGTATGAGCAGGCACAATAACCTCATCCCCTTTTTTTAATACACCTAACTCTATATAGCCTTTAAAAATTAAAACCAAAGCATCAAAACCATTACTTACACCAACGCAGTGTTTTGTACCACAATAATCTGCATAATTAGCTTCAAAAGTTTTTACTCCTTCGCCAAGTATATATTGTCCATTATTTAGAAACGAAGAAAATTCTGCATTAAATTCGTTCTCAAAACGAGCATTTATTTTTTTTAAGTCTAAAAACTTAATCATATAAAAACTGAATTTAACTTATTAAAATTCTTAGTGTCTACTGAATAAAAATCTT
The DNA here is from genome assembly GCF_029760915.1 of Olleya sp. YS. Classification (NCBI taxonomy): domain Bacteria; kingdom Pseudomonadati; phylum Bacteroidota; class Flavobacteriia; order Flavobacteriales; family Flavobacteriaceae; genus Olleya; species Olleya sp. YS. The sequence continues at coordinate 356,320 of NZ_CP121685.1, forward strand.
GAATAATTGTTCGTGCTCCAAAACCTTCTTTCCAGTATTGCAGTCCATGATTGACTTTTTTACCCTCGTTTTCATTAGACGTTCCAAAATCAAAATACGGTTTGTCTTTAAAAATATTAGTTAGTAAATGATGGTGCAAAAAGTCTAAACTTCCTAGTTCATTTTTATTGTTATTTCCTGATATATATTGGGAATGCGCCACATGTTTAGTTTCAAATATCGTTGTACCAGCAACAATCTTATCATCTTTATAAACATTAAATTGTCTAATCTGAGAGTTAAAATTTTGTTTAAGTGTCGTTATTTCTGTTAAACTATGGACTGGACTTGTATTGTGTTTAGTATTGAGGTTAGGTATCAAAATTAAATTCCAAAACTCATCAAATTGTCCTACTTCCTTGACGACTAAGTTTTGTTTCACTCCTCGTTTATAACCTTCTACTCTATCTTTAGACAACTTGATTTTTTGACTCATGTTGACAACAGATAAAGCATCTCTTCTATGTAGTTTAGCCTCTACTAAAAACATTAAATAGTTAAGCTCTTCATTAGGAATTTTGGTATAAATAGAAGGTAATATTTTTAAGTTTAACAGCTTAATTTCCTGTTGGTGTAAATATTGTAAAATAGCTTTAAATATATCTAAAACAACTTTAAACTTTAACTTTTCAGAATAAATCAGCCCTCCATAAGTTAGTCCTTGATGCGAGTGTAAAGTAGCTTCAGTTATATTGGCTGGTAACACTGCAATTAATTTTTCATCTTGAAATACTAGTAACGAGTGGTCTGTAAATCGGTCTTTATGGTAATCCATAAAATCTCGATAAAACAAAAAGGTTGCATTTTTAGCTTGAGCTATAAAACTATCCCAAAGCGCTTTGTTTTTACTAGTATATGTGGTTATTAAAAATATAACAAATGGTGTTAGTTATCAAGGCTTGAAAGTACTAATTTTTCTTTAATAACAAGTAATAAAAATGAATACAGCCTTTTATAGGCTAGTTGTTTGTATAAAAAAAGAGAAACACTGTTTAGTATTTCTCTTTTTATGAAAGTAATAGTTTAAACTATTAGATAATTTTATTTCTTTTACGTTCTACTTCAGTTAAAAATACTTTACGTAAACGTAAGTGGTTAGGTGTAACTTCAACATATTCATCTTTTTGAATATATTCTAAAGCTTCTTCTAACGAAAACTTAATTGCAGGCACAATTTTAGCTTTATCATCTGCTCCACTACTACGTACGTTACTTAACTTTTTAGTTTTAGTAACATTAACCACCATATCGTCACCACGAGAATTTTCTCCAATCACTTGACCTTCGTAAATATCTTCTCCTGGATCAACAAAAAACTTACCTCTATCTTGTAATTTATCGATAGAATAAGGTATTGCTTGCCCTTTTTCCATAGACACTAACGATCCGTTTTGACGTTCAGGAATACCACCTTTTAATGGTTGATACTCTTTAAAACGGTGTGCCATAATAGCTTCACCAGCTGTTGCAGTTAATAATTGATTACGTAATCCAATAATACCTCTTGACGGAATTAAAAACTCGCATACCATACGCTCGCCTTTAGCTTCCATACTTAACATTTCTCCTTTACGCATCGTTACCATCTCTACAGCTTTACCTGATACGTGCTCTGGTAAATCTATAGTCATTTCTTCTACTGGTTCGCATTTAACACCATCAATCTCCTTAATAATAACTTGTGGTTGTCCAATTTGTAACTCGTAACCTTCACGACGCATAGTTTCTATTAACACCGATAAGTGTAATACACCACGTCCAAAAACCATAAATTTATCTGCACTATCTGTTTCTTCAACACGAAGTGCTAAGTTTTTTTCAAGCTCTTTATTTAGTCTTTCTTTAATATGTCTAGACGTTACAAACTTACCATCTTTACCAAAGAAAGGCGAGTCGTTAATAGTAAATAACATACTCATTGTTGGCTCGTCAATAGCTATAGTTTTTAATCCTTCAGGATTTTCAAAATCGGCAACTGTATCTCCAATATCAAATCCTTCTAAACCTACTATTGCACAAATATCTCCAGTCTGAACTTGATCTACTTTAATACGACCTAGACCTTCAAAAACGTGTAATTCTTTAATTCTATTTTTAACAATCTTACCATCTCTTTTAACCAAAGAAATTTGCTGTCCTACTTTTAATTCACCACGAGTTAAACGTCCAATTGCAATACGACCTGTAAACGACGAAAAGTCTAAAGATGTGATTAACATTTGTGTGTTTCCTTCAGGAATTTTTGGTGCAGGTATATGCTCGATAACCATATCCAATAATGGTTCGATATTTTCGGTTGGCTTTTGCCAATCGTCGCTCATCCAATTGTTTTTTGCAGAACCGTAAACTGTTGGGAAGTCTAACTGCCACTCTTCTGCTCCTAATTCAAACATTAAATCAAACACTTTTTCATGTACTTCTTCTGGAGTACAGTTTTCTTTGTCAACTTTATTAACTACCACACAAGGTTTTAACCCTAAATCGATTGCTTTTTGTAATACAAATCGTGTTTGTGGCATTGGACCTTCAAAAGCATCTACTAATAACAAAACACCGTCTGCCATATTCAATACACGCTCTACTTCTCCTCCAAAATCGGCGTGACCAGGTGTATCAATAATATTGATTTTTGTGTCTTTATAAATAACCGATACGTTTTTAGAAGTAATTGTAATTCCTCTTTCACGCTCTAAATCGTTATTATCTAAGATTAGATCTCCTGTGTTTTCGTTTTCACGAAATAATTGACAGTGATACATAATTTTATCAACCAAAGTCGTTTTCCCGTGGTCAACGTGTGCAATAATTGCAATGTTTTTAATATTAGCCATAATAGTGCCTTATTTTAAGCGTGCAAAGGTACTCAATTTTTATCGATTTAAAGGGTTTTATCATTTATTTGATGATTTCAATTTATAATCTTGTAACGTTTTTAACTTATCATACACAGATAGTTATCCTTACAAGAGAAAAATTAATGGTTAATTGACCAATTAATTTCTATAAAAACAATATATGTTTAGATTTGTATCTGTGACTTAATCAATAATATAAAAAACATCATTTTTCATGAAAAAAATCATCTACCTACTAACCATTGCCATTTTGTTTGCCAGTTGTGGCACTAAAAGTGAAGAAGCAAAATTTATCCCTAAACATGCTATTGGTGTCATGTATGTTAATGTTAAATCACTTTCAGAAAAAAGTGAAGGACTGGACTTTAAAGACTTAAAGGTTAATAGCTTAATGGAAGACAAAGCACCTAAAGAACTTAAAGACTTTATGAGTGAATTTATGACGTCTGAAAACATAAATAAAACCTTTAGAAAAGAATATATCCTAGGATTTATGACTTACAAAAGGCTTACTGGTGTTGGTGGACTAATTTTACCAATTAATAACGCAGAATCATTTGAAGCTTTTATACAACCTATGATTGATAAAATGCCAAGATTAGAAAAAGAAACTAACGTAGGAAAAGATGATGCTTTTACTGTGTATTCTAACCGAGAGCTAGCAATTGGATGGAACAATAAAACTGCACTTTTGATAGGAGCTAATAATTATGCTGGCGCAGAATTAAAAGACTTAACAACATTAGACGCTTCTGAAACTGTGTTAACCACAAAATATTTTAACGACTTTTTTGATAAAGGTCAAGATATGGGTGTGCATATTACATCAACTCCACTAGGAGATGCTTTTGATGGTTTGTTAAGTATGTTTGCTGGTTTAGACGTTAATTTAGAGGATAATAATATAGCCTATTATGGTAGTTTTGAAAAGGACCATATCCATACTGAAACTAAATTAAAATTAAATAAAGATATTAAGTCTTTAAGTGGTTATAAAGATTGGATGAGTACAGATTATAACAGAGACATGTTAGACGTTTTACCAAAAGACGCTTTGTTAGTTGGAAAACTATCTATTAATTTAGAAAATTTACACGAGCATTTTTATGACTTAAGAGACAACAAAACGCTACCAATGGAAGCTAGAGAAGAGCTGAAAAAAAGCTTAAAACGAATGGATAGAGACTTTAACAAAGAATTTAATATGGACACTAAAACATTTGCCAAAATCTTTGATGGATCTGCACTTTTTGCTTTAACAGAAGGTCAAACAGTAAAAGACTCAGTATACAGTTATAATTATTATACAGACGAAGAAGAATACAAAATAGTCGAGAAAAAAATGCCTAACATGTTTGGTGCAATTGGCGTTAAAGACAAAGCTAAATTTGACAGACTTTTTAATAAAATTAAAGATCTTGGTGCACCAATACAAGAGATTAGCACCAACTATTATGAGGTAGATCGTAACACATTTATGGTCATATCAGATAGTTTTGTGTTTTTTACAAATCATGCTAATAGTGCAGACGAGGTTAAAAATAATGGAAAATTAGCCACTAACCTTTCAGACTTTGAACACAAAGATAAATTGTCACACTCCATTTATTTATACACTAAAGGTAATATCACCAATATTGCTCAAGATTTTACAAATATGTATAATCCATATGGTAGAAATAATTTTTACAGAGTAGATGCAATGGATGAACTAACCGAAATAAGTGGTAAGTTATATGAAAAATACTTTGGAGAAAACCACTATTTTATTGATGCAGATGGAGCCGAATCTTTTACCTACACTAAAGGTGACAAAAACTCTTTAATCCAAACGATTCTTTATGGTGATGAAATGGCTAAAACTATGAGCGAATTAGAAGATAAAACTGAGGATGTTAAAATTGAAGACTTAATAGAAGAAACCATTATAGAATCTACCAAAACAAAATAAGTTAAGTGCAAATACACATTAAATCTATTGTTCCAGATTTTTTTACTCCAGCTTCGTCAGAAGTCTGGAGTAAAAATTTTGAATTAGATACTGACTCTAGTTATTTAATTCAGGCAGTTTCCGGTAGTGGTAAAAGTTCTTTTTTTAATTTTTTATATGGTTTAAATAATCGGTATTCTGGAACCATTTTATTTGACAACAATTCCATATCTACTTTTTCTGAATGCGATTGGACTAACATTAGAAAACATCAAATCTCCATTGTTTTTCAAGGCTTACGACTGTTTCCTGAATTAACTGCTTTTGAAAATATTCAACTAAAAAATGGGTTAACCAATCATAAATCTAAACCAGACATTTTAGAGATGATGTCACGTTTAGATATTGATCAATTAGCCGATAAAAAAGCTGAAACGTTATCTTACGGTCAGCAACAACGTGTTGCAATTATCAGAGCATTATGTCAACCTTTTGAGTTGTTGTTGCTAGACGAACCGTTTAGTCATATTGATAATACTCAAATAGACAACGCCATAGCATTAATTAATCAAGAGGTCACAAAGAATAACGCTACTTTAGTTATTGCCAGTTTGGGCGACACTTATAATATCAATTATACAAAAACATTCATGCTATGATTGATACACTGTTAAAAAAACAAGTCCATAAATCTCAATTATTATTTTTTGCGTTAAGTTCTAGCTTAGGCTTAGGAATTTTATTGGTTGTTATTCAATTATTTATAGACACACAATCTATTTTTAATTCTAAAAACGACTTATTAGGTAATCAAAACCTAATTATTTACAAAGATTTAGGTAGAAATAATGCTTTTACAGATGCAGAAATTACAGAACTCGAACAGCAAGACTTTATCACAAAAACTGGTGGTTTTACCCATGGTACATATCGCGTATTAGCTAGTGTTACATTCCCTAATCATGCAGGAATTACTACTGAAATGTTTTTGGAAGCAGTCTCTGACCAGTTTATTGATATTACTAATAAAGACTGGAAATGGCAACCAGGTGACCGAGAAGTCCCTATAATAATTCCAAAAAACTACATTAATTTATACAATTTTGGATATGCTACCAGTTCTGGATTACCACAGATTAACGAGAAAATAATTAGGCAAGTTCCAATTGACTTAACCCTTAGCGGAACGCACAAAACTGAAAACTTTAGAGCTTATATTTTAGATGCGTCAGAAAACATTAATTCGATATTAGTTCCAGAATCTTTTTTAAAATTTACTAATAAGAATTTAAGCCCAAATAAAACTGCTAAAATATCGAGATTAATACTGGATGTCAAAAATCCTTCTGATCCTAAATTATTAGAATTTTTAGCCTCTAAAAATTACAAATACCTCTCAAACGATGTTAAAAATTCTAAACTAAGTTATGTGTTAAAATTAATATTAAGTATTGTCCTTTTTATTGGTTTACTTATTACTATTCTTTCAATGTATTTAGTCATTACCAATATTAACTTGCTTATTTTAAAGAATAAACAAACTATTACGCAGCTTCATTTTTTAGGATTTTCTAAATCAGATATCGCAAAAGTTTATCATGCAATAGCATTAAAAGTGTTAGCCATTTCAATTATTGTTGCTTTAGCTATAAGCATTATATTAAAGTTTGTTTTTGCACCTTATTTAAGTATACTTCAAGTAGAGCATTCTTTACTATCCATTGTGTATTTGGTTATTATTAGTATAATTATTTTTATCGCATTGGCTCTTTATTATCGTAAACATACCAACGCTAAAATTGGTCAGATGACACAACCAAACACCAGTCTTTTAACTACTGAAATTTAAACTATCTTTGCACCACAAATCATTTTAATTATGACGCTTCAAGACATTCCTAAAATAAAACATACTAACAGTAATAACTTCTTTTTACTTTGTGGTCCTTGCGCAATTGAAGGTGAAGACATGGCTTACAGAATTGCTGAGAAAGTTGTTTCAATTACTAATAAGCTTGATATACCTTATATTTTTAAAGGGAGTTTTAAAAAAGCTAACAGAAGTAGAATTGATAGTTTTACAGGAATAGGAGACGAAAAAGCTTTAGAGATTTTAGCAAAAGTCTCTGAGAAATTTGATGTCCCAACTGTTACAGATATCCATGAAGTTAGTGATGCTGCTAAAGCTGCTCAATATGTGGATGTATTACAAATACCAGCGTTTTTGGTAAGACAAACGGACTTGGTTGTTGCTGCTGCAAAAACAGGTAAAGTAGTTAACCTTAAAAAAGGACAATTTATGAGTCCTGAAGCTATGAAACATGCGGTACAAAAAGTAAAAGATGCAGGAAGCAACAAAGCATGGATTACCGATCGTGGAACCATGTTTGGCTACCAAGATATGATTGTAGATTTTAGAGGCATACCAACTATGCGTCAATATGCGCCAACAGTGTTAGACGTGACACACTCGTTACAACAACCCAACCAGAGTGCTGGTGTTACTGGTGGACGTCCAGATATGATAGAAACTATCGCTCGTGCTGGAATTGTAAATAACGTCGATGGTTTATTTATCGAAACACATTTTGATCCTGCTAATGCAAAAAGTGATGGTGCCAATATGCTTCATTTAGATAATCTTGAAGGTTTATTGACTAACTTAACTGCAATTAGAAAGTTAGTACAATCGTTTTAAGTTGAAACAACTAATTATAATTTTATATGTCTTAATGTCTGGGTTTGCTTTTTCTCAAAGTGGAGAAACCAGCTCTTTTAAAGAATCTAAATCTCTTGATGTTGTGTTCTCTCCTAGTGTATTGATTCAAAAAGAAGTTTTTGTAGATGCAAATATCGGAATAGGAGAAGTCTCTACATCTTTTCCTGAAAAAATGTTTCCAATTGTTGGCTTTCAAGGTTTTAGGATTGGGCTAGAAACCAATTTAAAAGCTAACGAAGATTTTATAATTGCTCCAAAATTAGGTTATGAATTTTCCATTACTTTTTTTTCTTTAAGGCTTTCAGCACTTAATTATTTTCAGAATAATCAATCAGAATTTAGACTTCTTCCAGAACTAGGAATTAGTCTTGGAGGTTTAGTAAATGTAACTTATGGATATGGAATTGGTTTTGGACAATCTATAAACGGAATCTCAAACCATAGATTATCATTAAGTTTCAATTTAAATAAAAGATTGTGGAATGCTGTAATTTATGGCTCAGACTCAAATTAATTCAACAAAATAATTATTATAAAAATAATCTGTTTGAATAAACCTATAGTCAAATTTTCTTTTTAGGCTTTAAAATTAATTTAAAAGGATTGGTATTTATTTCTAATTGCCTTTTGATAACATAAATAATAACTTCATCATCAATATCTTCTAAAGAAAAATACCTTAGTGAGGTAACAGATTTGCGGTTTGTGGTCACAAAATGTGATCTATAATCTTTTAATCGCTCACCATGCCAAAAAGCTAAATCGACATAGTCTTTAGATTGGTTTAAATAACAAATAGGAATCCCATTCCAGTAATAGAATGGGATTTTCCATTTGTATAATAATTCTGCTTCAGGAACAATTGCTTCAATAACCATTTGTAATTCTAACAAAATAGAACGAAACGGTTCTGGCTGCTTTAATATGTATTGTTCTGCAGGATTCAACTCTTACAGGATACGCAATAAACTTAAAATACCTATTACTAGCAATGCTATACCTATGATAGCTTTAAATGGCATCAATTTATCTGATATTTTTCTTAAAGTATCCTCCAATGCTGGTACTTTTCCAAACACATGAGTTAGCAATAATAAACCACCAATAATACTCACTATATTAAATATTAAACCATCCCAAAACTCTAAAATTGCTAAAACAATTAAGGCACCACCTATTACGGTTTGAAAAGGTGCCAAAACACCTGCTATTTTATTAAAAAAGTTGCTTTCGCCATCCCATTTATCTAATGTTGCTAAACCAAGCAATACACCACCAGAAATATTTGCAATGTCTAAAAGTAATTCTGTTAAATCCATAATTTTGTTTTTTAGTTAATTAGTTGAATTTAAAATTAGTAAAAAAAAGTAAGTAATCTTCAAATTTGTTAAAAATAGAATAAGATTTATTTGTAAAATCTGGCTTTTTAAATTAAGACACTTTTAACTTGTGTATTAAATAAAAATAAACTTACTTTGTTTTTCAAAGTACTTTATCATGAGCAACGAAGATTATTTAAAAGACATTAACGAGATTAAAAACTTAATGAATAAGTCGTCTCGTTTTATTTCACTAAGTGGTTTATCAGGAATTTTAGCAGGTATTTATGCCTTAATTGGCGCTGCAATTACCTATTACTTAGTTACGGAATATAGTTATGGAACACTAAAACTTGATGGCTGGATATTTGAAACAGTACTATTTATACTTTTTATGGTTGCTACATTAAGTATTATAACTGGAATCTTTTTAACGACCAAAAAAGCTAAAAAAAATGGTGAAAAAATTTGGGATAACTCCTCTAAAAGATTACTTATTAATTTTTTAATTCCTTTAGTAGCAGGCGGTTTGTATACCATTATTATATTAAGTCAAGGAAAATATGGACAAACAGGTGGCTTAATGCTTATATTTTATGGCTTGGCATTAGTTAACGCTTCCAAATATAGTATTGGTGACATCAAATATTTGGGTTACACCGAAATTATTCTAGGTTTGATAGCTGCTATATATCCAGGATACGGATTCTGGCTTTGGGTATTAGGCTTTGGAGTAATGCATATTGTTTATGGAACATTTATGCATTTTAAGTATGATAAAATCAAATAAAAATGTCTAAAAAAACAGTACTATACATAGTCATAATAGTCATGATTATTTTAAGCATACCTTTAATAGCCATGCAATTTACCAATACAGTAAATTGGTCAGTCTTTGATTTTTTAGTTGCTGGAGTTTTATTAGTTAGTTTAGGTTTAATAGCCACCTACTTAGCAAAAACAATAAAAAATCCAAATATTAAAATAGTAATAATTATAGTATTAATAGTTTTGTTCCTATTAATTTGGGCAGAATTAGCAGTAGGGATTTTTAATTCACCTTTTGCTGGAAGTTAAAATTAAATGAGCATAATAAATAACATAAATAAAGTTTTTGATCACAGGATTAGATTGGGCATCATGTCTGTTTTAATGGTCAATGAGTATGCCGATTTTAAAACACTAAAAGAACTTTTAGGTGCTACAGATGGTAATTTAGCTAGTCACACTAAAGCATTAGAAAAAGCAGAATATATTAAAATTGAAAAACAATTTATAGATCGTAAACCCAACACAAGATATTTTGCAACCAAATTAGGACAAGCCGAATTTAAAAAACACATCAACGCACTTGAAAAATTAATTAATAAACAATAGATTTTTTTTAACTTTTTACTTTGTATTTCAAAGTACTTTAAATTACAATTAAAAATGGAAAACACACACTCACAACACCACATCAATCAACCACAACAAAACAATAACAAATTTGGACATTGGCTTAAAACATCAATTACAGCTAGATTACTAATGGTAGGTTTTCTAACCTTAATCTTATTAATTCCGTTATTTTTTATTCAAACTTTAATTGACGAACGCTCCAGACGACAGGAAGATGTTGTGCAAGAAATTAATGAAAAATGGGGAAATGAAGTACTGTTATATGGTCCAGTTTTAAAAATTCCGTACAAAACTTTTTCAGAAAAAATAGTCACTAATCAAGAGACAAAAAAAAGCTACACAGAAACTAAGGAGAATATATATTATGCTTACTTCTTTCCTTCAGATTTAAACATATCGTCTACAGTTAATCCAGAAGAAAAAGAACGTGGTATCTTTAAAACTGCGGTTTATGATAGTCAGATAAATTTAAATGGTCAATTTAGTACTCCAGATTTTTCAATAGGAGACATTAAACCAGAGCAAATCCTTTGGAACAAAGCTAAACTTATGGTTAGTACATCAAACTTAAAAGGAGTTACTACTGCAAAACTTAAGCTTAATAATACCAATTATGAGTTTGCTTCAACCTATAACGGAAAATCTAATAACTACTATAATCAAGTAGTTATGCATACCTTAGAAACTAAGGTTTTAAAAGAATTTACAGAAGATTCTTTTAACAAAAACATATCTTTCGCTTTAGACTTTAACATAAAAGGAAGCAAGCAAATTAGATTTATTCCTATTGGTAAACAAACAAAAGCTTCTATGATGTCTAATTGGAAAGACGCTAGCTTTTTTGGAGAATTCCTACCCTTTAACGAGGATAAATTTACTGAAACAGGTTTTGATGCTAAATGGAATATTCTTGATCTTAATCGTCCATTTTCTCAGCAACATTTTGGTGCATTGCCAAAGTTAGACGAGTTTGCTTTTGGTGTTAATTTTATGATTCCTGTTGACGAATACACAAAAAGTGAACGTTCAGCAAAATATGGCTTTCTAGTTATTGGACTAACCTTTTTGTTATTCTTTTTAATACAAACACTAAGTAAGATTAATATTCATCCTTTCCAGTATTTAATGATTGGTTTGGCGTTAACCATGTTTTACACACTATTAGTGTCTATTAGTGAGCATAGCAACTTTTTAAAGGCTTATTTAATTGCTGGTGTATCTGTAATTTGCTTAATTACACTCTACTCAAAATCTATATTAAGCACCTGGAAGTTCCCTCTATTTATTGGCCTCTCCTTAACTGCTTTATACACCTTTATTTACGTTATTATTCAGTTAGAAAATTACGCCTTAATCGTGGGAAGTATTGGTTTATTTATCATACTAGCACTAGTTATGTATGTGTCAAGAAAAATAGATTGGAACAATAATTAACCTTTTAGTTAGTGTGTGATGATGCTCCTCTGCTTTGGCATGAGCATCATTATTTATATAATTTTAATAATGAAAATAAGTATCAACACCCTTTACCTTAAACTAACAGGTATAGTATTACTAATAGAAATAGCTATTGCACTTTTTTTAAAAGAAGGGTTTATCCGCTTTACTGTTGGCGATTTTTTAGCTTCAATTTTGGTGTACACATTGCTAAGAAGTTTTTTAAAAATAAAACACATTTACATTGCTATAATAGCTTTAGTAATTTCTTTTTCCATAGAATTTTTACAGATGTTTAATTTCTTAGACTATTTAGGTGTTAGAGGAAACAGCATTATTGCCATATTACTAGGTAGCCATTTTAGCATAGAAGATTTAATTGCTTACGCATTAGGCGTGATTACCATTTTTATAATTGATTTAAAATACATGACACATGAAGACCATTAAAACCTATTTAAAAACCGAATTTAAAATCATTTCCATTCTATCCATGCTTTCAGCATTCAGTATTATTTTATTGATGGTTAGAATGAAATTGACACAGTCCTACTACTATTTATTTTTAGTCTGGAATTTATTTTTAGCAGGAATACCATACCTTTTAAGCTCTTATTTGAGCACACTCCATAAACCCAATACGTTCTATGTGTTTGCAGTTAGTTTTGCTTGGTTACTCTTTTTACCTAATGCACCTTATATTATTACAGACTTATTTCATTTACAATATAGTAACCAGCACTTAATTTGGTTAGACACTTTAGTTATTGCTGCTTTTGCAATAACTGGAATGCTACTGTTTTTTAAATCGGTTGTATCAATGGAAACCATCTTTAAGACTAATTTTAATAATCGCATTATAAATTACAGTAAACCTATATTATTTATTCTTGTTGGTTTTGGTGTCTATTTGGGACGTTTTTTACGCTTTAATTCTTGGGAGATTATCAATAAACCAATAAGCATTTTTGAAACTATTTTTGAGATTACGTTAAATCCAAGCATACACCAAAGTGCTTGGTTATTTACAGTTGTCTTTGGATTGTTTTTATGGGTTGGCTATATAGTGTTTAAACAATTTACTACAATCAAAGCATAAAAAAAGGAAAGCTGTTGCTTTCCTTTTTTTAATATTTTTAGATTTTAAAAATCTGTAGGATCGTTTGGATCAGTTTCATTAGGTCCTAAAAAGCCATCACCATCTGAATCTATTTCATCTTCATCATTGACACCATCATCATCGGAATCTTCGTCATATGGATCAGTTGGAGCAAATCCAGTAGAAATGTTACCTAACACTGCGTTTATTTCCTCATAATTATATAAACCATCATCATCACAATCTGCATAATACAACCAATAATTACTGTATGGTTGAGAGATTAAAGTTTCATCAGAATCACATGTATCTAAAGGATCAGTATTACTGTTAACTTCATCATTGTTAGTAACACCATCACCATCAGTATCAATAATTGGAAAATCGGTTGCATCGTTAGGGTCTGTACCAGCAGATACTTCATCACAATCAGTTACTCCATCATCGTCACTATCTGAATCGTATGGATCAGTAATATTTCCGTTAGGATTACAGTTAGAATTTGGATTATTAATTCCGGTTAATTCTTCACAATCTGTTAAACCATCTTGATCACTATCTGCAAAACCTTCCCCTAACAAGTATATCATACCTACTGCAGATTGATTAGAAATAGTATTTGTAGTCAATACAAAAACTTCTTGTAACATTAAAGTATTGACATATAAACTAGGATTGGCAATTGGATTGATGTTAGCATCTGCATCTGCTTGAGTTTCAAAATAAGTAAAAGTTGTGTTAGGGTAAGTTACTCCGTAAGTGTCTGTTAAATCATATTCATAAGCTGTGCTATCACAATTAAGTGAAAAAATCTCAGAGAAAAACGTTATAACATCTTGTTCATCTAAATAATCTGGTATTTGGTCACCATCACTATCCTCATTCATTGGGTTACCGTCATTATCATAATCTTCATCAATGGTGTTGACACCATCACCATCATCATCAACGTCTAAATAATCTGGTGTTCCATCTTGGTCTGTATCATCATCATCTAAATTGTTATTTCCGTTTAAATCTTCATTAAAATCTAAAACACCATCTGCATCACTATCTACTAAATCCACACAGGACATTTGCATACCTAAATCTGTTGTAGGTATGGTAAAGTTTCCTGTAACTGCGTCTGTACTTTGACCATTAGCTAAATCAAAAAACTGAGCAGAAAAATTAGTATCTGAGTCACAGTAATCAATTACTAAATCTAACAATCCGTTAGTGATTGGTATTGTACTTGTAGAATCATTATAAAATAATTGCACATATCCATTAGTAGCAGGATTACCAGAGCAATCATTAAACACTCCTGTTAAGTTTGTAGTTTCTGCGTTAGAATCTGAAACAGTTATTGTAATGTTAGTATCTATTGAAAATGGACCAATAGTTTCAGTGAAATCGTTATTAATACATCCATAATTAGGAATAGTTAATGTTAATGTTTCATTTAAAGGGACTAAACCACAATCTTCACCATTTTGATTAGTGTAACCACCTGATGAAGAGCTCCAACCAATAGCATCACGTTGTAATTGTATATAAGTATTAGGTATTGGGTTACCATTTCCATCGACCAAAGTCACACAAAACTGAACGGTATCAAAAGGCGCATCACAATTCCAAAAACTAAAGTGAGTGACTTCTCCAACATATTTATTACCATCTAATGTAGCAAAACCTTCTTCTACCCAATAGCCATATTGCTCATCAAAATACCATAAAGGGATAGTTGCTGGTGGATTAGTTGCGTTGGTTGGTACTGGAATAGAAATCTCTGCAACCGTACCTTCAGCTATATTTAAGCTCTCGCCATTTTGTCCAATTAGCTCTACTGCAATCATACCATAAGTTTCCAAAACACGTAAGTCACCATTACTATTTTCTGCAATAAGTGCTCCTGGCATTTGTAAATCCATAGTCTCGTTATCTGGATTAAGATGTTTTAAAACCACATCTACATTACCTTGATACGGAAAACCATTTTCGGTCTGATACTCTCCAGCAAAATTTACAGCTGTCCCATTTGGTAAACCTACAGATATAGCTTGACCAGAAGTAACTGTTGTCAATACATCTAAATCTAATAACATAATTGTTACTTGATTAACACCATCTGTTGGTACTAAAGCTCTAGAGCCATCTATAAAACCAGTTTTACTGGCTTTGACATAGGCAAATTTTTCATAAACTTGAGCATTTTCTAAAGAAAAAATACCATTAGAATCTGTTAACGTCATAGATGTTCCAATGGTTATGGTTACTCCAGAAACTGGGTTACCATCCTCATTGACAACAGTTCCCATAAAACGAGCAGTTGTAGTGTTTCCAAAATTGTCTAAAAAAGGGTTACCAGTTTCGGCATCCACTTGTTGTTGATTTAATGGAATATTATTGTCTTTTTCGCAAGATAAAATGGCAAAAAGTGCAAGCAATGGAAGTAACAATCTTAATTTTTTCATGTCAATTGGTTTATTTTATAAATATAACAAGTTGATTAGTAAATCACCTACTTTATAGATGCATCTTACCACTAATGGTTGCGTATAAAAATAGTTTTTACTTTAATTTAATAATTTATCATTACTCTTTTCCGTTTACATAATCTTGCAAATAGCTAAAACGCTTAGTTAATTGACCATTTTCGGTCATTTTAGCACGTTTTAAAACACCATCCGCATCATTATTAAAAAAAGCAGGAATGACATGTTTTAAAAACATATCTCCAAAGCCTTCACTTGCATCTTTTGGTAATTCGCATGGTAGGTTATCTACTGCCATAACCGTTATAGCATCTTTATGGTTATAAGCAACCTCATGTTCTGTTTCAGGATGATAGCCATAAAAAGGATCTGCAATGGTCGACGGTCTTATGGTACTAGCTACAGGTCCATCAATATCGCAAGAGATATCCGCTACTAAATTGATTCTAAATTCTGGATGCTTAGCATCTTCTCTGGTAAATAAATAAGGTGCTCCATCTCCGTAGAAGTGTCCTGCTATAAAAAAATCGGTTTGTTTTGCGTAAGGCATAAAATTACTTTCGTAATTACTTGGATCTTTGTAGAACGCATACTTATTGCCAACTTTACCATCCTTACGTTTATTATATTCCATGACATCAACCATGCAATACACAGGTTCTGAAAATTCAGTAGTCAAATACAAGGCATCACTAACTTCTTTAATTTTTAAGTGATCTAAAATTTCTTTGGCGCCTTTTGCTACTTTTCCAGTACCTGACAGTAATATCTTAATATTAGGAATAGTGATTTTGTCTAATTCCTGCTTAACATGATCTAAATCGTCTAACGTTTCTACTTTAGGCAAATTGAATAATCTGTCTCGTAAACCCAAAGCTCTAAATCCATTATATGCACCTACTAATCCAGCATAACGACCAAAACCTATAAGTCTGGCACCATTTTGTTTAACAATGGTTTCATGATCATATAATTCAATATTTTTTTCTAAGATGGCTTGCAACAACTTACGATTGTAAGGTTGTTTTTTAATGGTATGGCTAAAGAAAAAGTATTTTTTATTTGGAATCAGTGCCTCAATAGGCACTTCTTTTACGCCAAACATAACCTCTGCATCAGAAACATTTTCTGACACTTGAAAACCTAATTTTTTATAGTCGGCATCATTAAATACGCGAATATCAGAAGTTTCCACAATAACTTCAGCTTGAGAAAAATCAGCTTGTAGCTTTTTTAAATCGTCAGGTGAGAATACAACACGTCTATCTGGTGGATTTTTACGTTCTTTTATAATGGCGAATTTCATAAATCTAAATTTGTAGTTGCTAAAATACCTTTAAAATTAAGGTTTAGCAAATATAATTTAGTCTACACGTTGCACTTCACTTTCGCTTTTTAAAACATAATCTCCATCATCTTGTTTAATGTAAAGGGCTTTGTTTCCTGACTCACCATCTCTAGTAACTTCGGTACCTTTAATTGTTTTTGTCACTTTATCAGTGTAGGTTTCTTGGACTTTTCCTTGTGCAGTTCCATTACCCCATTTCCATAGTACTTTTGTTCCTTTTTGTATCATTTTATATTTTTTTGTTTAAATTACTTTAAAAGCCTGACATTATATCTTAAGATTTTTATAAAACTTGATTGGTACAGACTTTGCTTTATATTTTTTAGTAATTTCGTTATCCTTAATTACACAACCTTTAATTAAAATGGGGTCGACTGGTTTTGACAGCGAGATTAATTAAATGGTAAGCACGTCGAGTAATGATTTTGAACTCGTAAAACGCTAAGTCAACTTTTTAATCGGCGAGAATAACTACGCTTTAGCTGCCTAATCCGAATTATAGTAGGATTAAGCCTCGGCTCACAAGGTGAGCAAGCTTTATGTCTCCGGAAAGCCTTGATTGACGGCGTTCCATTTTGAGGCATCGAAAATGTCAATATAGATTAAGTAGCGCTTCGATGCTTTTTCGAAACTAAAGAAGATAAGTTAAAAGTGGGTTGTTTGTAACCAGCTTTTAATCGAAAACCCAAGAACAAAATAAACGTGTAGAAAGCCCTTTGGTTACTTGTTTGGACGAGAGTTCGATTCTCTCCGACTCCACTTATACTCTCCACAGTCTAGAACTTTTGGAGAGTTTTTATTTATAATTAATATAGTATGGAAAAAACAGTTACAGAAGCCATTAAGTACCGACGCTCTACTAGGGTTTACAAAAAAATAGACATAGATACAGAACAAGTAAAGCAATGTTTATACAATGCTTCGTTAGCACCAACAAGCAGTAATTTACAGCTTTGGGAATTTTATCATGTTACTAATAAAAAAACTTTAAAGCAAATTGCAGAAGCATGCTTTAATCAAAGTGCTGCAAAAACGGCTAATCAAATAGTTGTAGTTGTTACTAGAAAAGATTTATGGAAACAACGTGCTAAAGCCAATATTCAGTTTTTAAATAGTGTATACAATAAGCCAGATTTATCTGATAAAGACTTAAAAAGAAAAAAAATGGCAACAAATTACTATAAAAAATTAATTCCGACTATTTACACGGATTTTTTAGGAATTCTTGGTTTTACAAAATATATAATTTTTCAAATTGTTGGTATTTTTAAACCAATATACAGACAAACCAGATTAAGTGATATGCGAATTGTTGCTCATAAAAGCGCAGGTTTAGCAGCTCAAAATTTTATGATTAGTATGGCAGCTGTTGGGTATGATACTTGCCCTATGGAAGGAAGCGATACGTTACGCGTAAAAAAAATACTTAATTTACCGTCTGGTTCTGAAATAAATATGGTTATTGGTTGCGGAATTAGAGAGGAGTCTGGTATTTATGGCCCACGTTTTAGAATACCTTTTGAGGAAGTTTATAAAGAGGTTTAAAACTACTTGACGTACTTATAACCTTCATGTTTCCATTTGGAAAAGCCACCTTCTAAATCATATATTTTTTTAAACCCTAAATTTTTCATCTTTTCAGCGCATTTAGCACTTCTACCACCTTTTTGACAATACAAAAGCACAGGTTTTTCTTTGTTTAATGTTTTTATGTCATCTTCGAAAGTTGGAGACATAAAATCTATATTTTGGGCTTCAGCAATATAACCAGATTGATACTCCTCTGGCGATCTTACATCTACTAATTGTACATTATCTAATTGTAAAAGAGTTTGCATCTCTTCTGGAGAAACTACTTTAGTCTCACTCTCTATTTGTGGTTTACAACTTATTAATACTATTACTAGTAAAAAGCTTAATAAGATTGATGATGTTTTCATAATATTATAGTTATTCAACTTCTCCTGTCCACTCACTAAATCCTCCTAAAAGATTATAAGTGTTTTCAAAGCCTAATTGATTCATAATTGCACATGCTTGAGCACTTCGTCCTCCTGCTTTACAGTAGACATACATGTTTTTAGATTTATCTAATTCTTCTACTTCATATATAAATCCTTGACCTTTATAAATATCAATATGCAAAGCATTTGGTATTTTTCCTTCTGCTACTTCATCCTCTGTTCTTACATCTAGGATGATTGCATTATCATCATTTTTTAATTGATTTACCCAATCTTCTTGTGTTAAATCTGCCATTATCCGTTACTATTATTTTACCTCAAAATTAACGTTTCTTTAGGATATAGACGTAAAAAAATCCGAAATGTTACAATTTCGGATTTTAATATAAGGGTATAAATAGTATTATACTTTTATAGAACAACCTATAGCTCTAGTTTCTTTAACTTCAATATCTTTTCCGCTTAATAGTGCGTTTACTGCATTTTCAACATATTTTATTTTAACAGCTGATTCATCTTGGAAATTATCATCTATTGCGCCAATGTACTTCACGATATTTTTTTCGTCATATTTTTCTAGAATGTAAACGTGTGGTGTTTTAGTTGCACCATATTGAGGGTAAATTTTTTGTCCTTCGTCCATTAAATATGGGAAAGTAAATCCTTTTTCCTTCGCTCTCTCCTGCATAGCTTCCATATTGTCACCTGGTTTAACCTGAGTATTATTAGGCATAATAGCTATTACTGGATACCCTATATCTGCATATTTTTTGTTTAATGCTTCAATCCTATCCTCATAGGCTACTGCATAAGGACAAGTGTTACAAGTAAAAACAACTATAAAGCCTTTAGCCTCTTTAAAATCTGATAAAGACACCATTTTTCCATCGATATTTTCTAATTCAAAATCGGTAGCATCATCACCAATTTTATAACCTTGAGATTCAATATTTGTTTTGGTTGTAAATGCGCTTACTACAATTAGTAATAACATTACTGCTGTAATTTTTAGTGTTTTTTTCATGATTATTTAATTTAAAAATTGTTTTAATTCGGTTTCTAATTCTTCATATTCAAAAGAGTGTTCGTAAAATAATGTTTTCTTTTGATTATATATTATTGTAGCAGGAATAGCTCCTGACCAGTCTTTGTCAACTTTTGGAATCCACGTATTAGAGTCTACGTCATTTAGTAGTATGACTTCACTTTTAAGTTTGTGCTTTGCCAAAAATGGTTTTAGCTTAGTTTCTAAATGCTTTGGAAAATCTAAACTTACTAAAATAACTTCAACTTTTTTATTAGCATAGTCTTTGTTCAATTTTTCAAAATAAGGTAATTCTTTGACACATGGTGCACACCAAGTGGCCCAAAAATTAACGACGTAAGTTTTACTATTATCTTTAGCTGCCAAGTAAACTTCTAACTCGTTAAAATTGAAAATTTTTAATGCATCAGAATAGAAAGTAGTAGATTCTTTTACTGTAGAATTAGAGTTGCCAATGTTATTACCTAAAGGCGTTAAAAGTAAAAACGATATTAGTAAAATAAACTTCATAAAGTAAAAATAGTATTAAATACAATGTGTTTTTATCTTTTAACAAATAATTAAATGGCAAAACATTTGAAAACTAAAATTTGATTTCTATATTTGAACTTTACAAAACAAATGAACGCAACTTTAAATCATACTTGGTGGTGGAACTCTCGAAAATCAACATTCGTGAACTAACGCTATAGGTATATTTAACAAAAAATATCAAAAAGGCTTGTCATTCACGACAAGCCTTTTTTCATTTTAAACCAAAACATGAAAACATTTAGTTTATATACACATTACAAAAAAATATTAGCAGATACCATTACACCTGTTAGCATTTACCTTAAAATAAGGGATAAATATCCTAACAGTATTCTATTAGAAAGTAGCGATTATCATGCTAACGACAATAGCTTCTCATACATCTGTTTTAATCCTATTGCCTCTATTAAAGTAGATGATAAAGCCATTACACAAACGTTTCCTGATGGAAGTGTAATGAAGAACAAAGTGCGTAATGTCACTAAAATGATTCATAAATTTACTAAACGATTTAAAGTAAATTCTGAAGATTTTAAATTTATTAATAACGGAATTTTTGGGTACACCGCTTATGATGCGGTCAAACATTTTGAAGACATTGACATTTCAAAAAAACCTAACTCTTTAGACATACCAGATATTTATTATGCTGTATATCAGAATATTATTGCAATAAACCATTTTAAAAATGAAGCTTATATTTTTGCACATTGCTTTGAAACCGAAAATAATATTGAAGAAGTCTTACAACTGATTCAATCTAAAAACTTTGCGTCTTATGATTTTAAAACTAACTCTGAAATTGAATCAAACTTAACAGATGATGAATATAAACAACAAGTTGTATTAGCAAAGCAACATTGTGCCAGAGGTGATGTGTTTCAATTAGTACTATCAAAAAAATTTTCACAAGCGTTTAAAGGCGACGAGTTTAATGTTTATCGTTCATTGCGAAGTATTAACCCATCACCTTACTTGTTTTATTTCGACTATGGTAATTTTAAAATTTTTGGAAGCTCGCCAGAAGCACAATTAGTAGTTAATAAAGGTCGTGCAGAAATCCATCCAATTGCAGGTACTTTTAAACGTACAGGTAACGATGAAAAGGATACGGAATTAGCAAAACAATTAGCTGCAGATGAAAAGGAAAATGCAGAACATGTTATGCTAGTTGACTTGGCAAGAAACGACCTAAGCAGACATGGAAGCCAAGTTAAAGTAGTAACGTATAGAGAAGCTCAGTTTTTTTCTCACGTTATTCATTTAGTAAGTAAAGTCACTGGAAAAGTGTATAAAGATGTTCCAACCATGCAAGTAGTAGCAGATACCTTTCCTGCAGGAACTTTAAGTGGTGCACCAAAGCACAGAGCCATGCAACTTATAGAAAAATACGAAAAAACAAGTCGTACTTTTTATGGAGGCGCAATAGGTTTTATGGATTTTGAAGGTAATTATAATCATGCTATTATGATTAGAACTTTTATGAGTAAAAACCATAAACTACATTGGCAAGCAGGAGCTGGATTAGTATCAAAATCTGACCCAGAGGACGAATTACAAGAAGTCTACAATAAACTAGGCGCTTTGACAAAAGCTATTGAGTTAGCAAAGAATATTTAAAATAGTAAGAAGTGAAAAAAATTAAAACTAATAGCCAAAAGCTAAAAGCAAACAGCTAAAATATATGAAAGTATTAGTAATAGACAACTACGACAGTTTTACCTACAACCTAGTCCATTATTTAGAAGATTTAGATTGTGAGGTTACTGTAAAACGAAACGACAAACTCACTTTAGACGATGTTGAGGCTTTTGATAAAATAGTATTATCACCAGGACCAGGAATACCTGACGAGGCAGGATTGCTAAAAGCTATTATAAAGCAATATGCGCCTACTAAAAGTATTTTAGGAGTGTGTTTAGGACAGCAAGCTATAGGTGAAGTTTTTGGAGGTACATTAATAAATTTAGAGGACGTCTACCATGGAGTAGCAACCACAGTTACGACCAGTGTAGATGACGAGATTTTATTTAAAGGATTAGATAAAACCTTTGAAGTTGGACGATACCACTCATGGGTCGTCAATGCAAATTTACCAGACGTCTTAGAAGCCACATCGTTTGATGAAAACGGTCAAGTCATGTCATTAAGACATAAAATATATGACGTTAAAGGCGTACAATACCATCCAGAGAGTGTTTTAACACCAAATGGAAAACAAATATTAGAAAATTGGGTGAACAGTTAGCAGTTAGCAGTTAGCAGTTAGCAGTTAGCAGTTAGCAAAAATTGAAATAAATTAGGAATTAAAAAAATAGAAAAAAAAAAGAAAAGTCCCAAATCAATTCGCAGAATTGAACATTGAAATGCAGAAATAATGAGTGAAGGAATGAAGATGCGAAGCGTAGCTTCAAGCACAGGACAGAGCGTTAAAAAAATGTATAGTATACATTTTTAGCGTATGTGCCAGCTAGCGCTAAGGATAAAGCGAATGGTGCTTTAGCAATTTCCTCATTTCAATATGATTTTTTGGTTCGTTTTGTATCAAGACAAAATGAACAGAAATAAAATTGCTTTAGAAGATAATAAAAGTATAATTAAAAAAATTACCGCTTTCGCGGAAATGAAAAACAAGTTTTTCAATGAAACACATACTAAACCGATTAATAAACCAAGAAAGCATCACCAGCGAAGAAGCAAAAAACGTGTTGGTTAATATTTCCGCAGGACAATATAACCAAAGCCAAATCGCTTCATTTTTAACCGTTTATATGATGCGAAGCATCACTCTGGAAGAGCTTCAAGGCTTTAGAGATGCACTTTTAGAATTGTGTATTCCAATAGATTTGTCAGATTTTAATGCTATTGATTTATGCGGAACTGGTGGAGATGGAAAAGACACCTTTAATATTTCCACATTAGCCTCTTTTGTAACTGCAGGTGCAGGAGTAAAAGTAGCAAAACATGGTAATTACGGAGTCTCTTCTGCATCAGGATCTTCAAATGTTATGGAAGCGTTAGGGATTCATTTCTCAAATAAATCAGATTTTTTAAAATATGCTATTGATCAAGCTGGCATTTGTGTGTTACACGCGCCTTTATTTCATCCAGCGATGAAAAATGTGGCTCCAATTCGTAAAGAATTAGGTGTGAAAACCTTTTTTAACATGTTAGGACCAATGGTAAATCCAGCGTTCCCAAAAAACCAAATGGTTGGTGTTTTCAATTTAGAATTACAACGTATCTATGGGTATCTTTATCAAAATACTGATAAAAATTATAGCATTGTTCACGCGCTTGATGGTTATGATGAAATTTCATTAACAGGGAACACCAAAATTATATCTAATACAACCGAAACGATGTTAAGTCCATCAGATTTAGGTGTAGAACAAATAGAACAGTCAGATATTTTTGGAGGACACTCAGTAAAAGCTGCTGCCAAAATATTCAAAAACATAATTAATGGAAAAGGAACAGAAGCGCAAAACAATGTGGTTTGTGCCAATGCAGGATTAGCAATTGCAACAGTCAATCAAATCTCTCATCAAGACGGATTTGAATTGGCAAAAGAGAGTTTAGAAAGCGGAAAAGCTAAAGCTAGCTTAGAACGATTAATAGAATTGAGTAAATAAATATAAACGTCACTTCGAGTGATTTTTGAGGTACAAAAAAAATGTATCAAGAAGCTAATAAAGTTCTCGATACAATTTCGATAAAAATCGAAATCACTCGAACTGACGGAAAAATAATATGGACATATTACAAAAAATAACAAACGATAAACGTATAGAAGTAAACCTTCGCAAACAACTCATACCCATAAAACAATTAGAGCAATCCGTTTTATTTGAACGTGACACCATTTCACTTGCAAAAAAATTAAAAGCAAGTAACACAGGTATTATTGCTGAACACAAACGTCGTTCGCCATCAAAACTAGTGATTAATCACAATCTAAATGTATTTGATGTCGCTAAAGGTTATGAAAACGCAGGAGTTTGTGGTATGTCTGTGTTAACAGACGGAAAATATTTTGGTGGTAGTTTGGAAGATTTATTAATAGCCAGAGCAAGTTGTCATTTACCATTATTGCGCAAAGAATTTATAATTGACCCTTATCAGATTATCGAAGCTAAAGCTTATGGAGCAGATGTTATTTTATTGATAGCTGCTATCCTGACTAATGCAGAAATCAAACAATTTTCAGAATTGGCAAAAAGTTTAAATCTTGATGTGCTTTTGGAAGTACATAACGAAGCGGAATTACATAAATCTATTATGCCAAGTTTAGACATGCTTGGCGTAAACAACAGAAATCTTAAAACCTTTGAGGTAAGCCTAGACACTAGTAAACAACTTAGTAATTTAATTCCTGAAGACTTTGTAAAAGTCTCAGAAAGTGGAATAAGCAACATACAAGCAATTAAACAATTACAACCTTATGGTTATAAAGGGTTTTTAATTGGTGAAAACTTTATGAAAACCAACAATGCTGGCGAAAGCGCTATGCAATTTATAGAAAAATTAAAATAATAATCAAAATTTATGGCGTGTGGTGAGATTCCCACTGTCGCAAGAAAACAATGAAACTAAAAGTTTGCGGAATGAAATTAGAACATAACATCCAAGATGTTGCAGTTATGCAGCCTAGCTATATGGGTTTTATTTTTTATGAAAAGTCATCACGTTATTTTAATGGAAATATTCCTGAAATCTCAGAAAATATTAAAAAAATAGGCGTTTTTGTTGATGCCACTTTCGATTATATTCGTGGTAAAGTTGAAAAATATGACTTACAAGGTGTTCAGCTTCATGGAAATGAATCTCCTGAATTATGTCAACGATTAAAAGAGCTTGACATTATTGTTATAAAGGTGTTTTCTATTAAAAATCAATTCGATTTTAAAGTTTTAGAACCTTATGAGGACGTTTGCGATTTGTATTTATTTGACACAAAAGGTAAAGAACCAGGTGGAAATGGCTATGTTTTTAATTGGAATGTCTTGAAAAAATACCCATCTGCTAAACCCTATTTTTTAAGTGGTGGATTAGGACCAAAAGAGATGGACGCCATTCTATTATTTTTAAAACGACCAGAATCTCATTTGTGTTTTGGATTAGATTTAAATAGCAAATTCGAAACTGCAGCAGGTTTAAAAGATGTTGCGAAACTAAAAGCATTTAAACAACAATTAACAGCAAATAATTATGAAGCATAATATAGATAGCAAAGGATATTATGGAGAATTTGGAGGCGCATACATACCAGAAATGCTGTATCCAAATGTAGAAGAGTTGCGTCAAAACTATTTAAAAATAATGGCTGAGCCTTCATTTAAAAAAGAGTTTGACCAATTATTAAAAGATTATGTAGGACGTCCTTCTCCACTCTATTTTGCTAAACGATTAAGCGAAAAATATAACACTAAAATCTATCTAAAAAGAGAAGATTTAAATCACACAGGTGCTCACAAAGTAAACAATACTATTGGACAAATACTAATGGCTCAGCGTTTAGGTAAAACCAGAATTATTGCTGAAACTGGAGCTGGACAACATGGTGTAGCAACAGCAACTGTTTGTGCTTTAATGGGTATGAAATGTATTGTCTACATGGGAGAAATTGATATTGCACGTCAAGCACCAAACGTTGCTAGAATGAAAATGTTAGGTGCAGAAGTTAGACCAGCTCTATCTGGAAGTCGCACCTTAAAAGATGCTACTAACGAAGCTATTAGAGATTGGATTAACAATCCAGTAGACACGCATTATATTATAGGTAGTGTTGTTGGACCTCATCCCTATCCAGATATGGTTGCACGTTTTCAAGCAGTGGTTAGCGAAGAAATAAAATGGCAATTACTAGACAAAGAAGGTACAGAAAAACCAGATTATGTGGTCGCTTGTGTTGGAGGTGGTAGTAATGCTGCAGGTGCTTTTTATCATTATTTAGAAGATACTGATGTTAAGCTAATTGCAGTAGAAGCAGCAGGAAAAGGAATACATTCTGGAGAGAGTGCTGCTACCTCTGTTTTAGGAAAAGAAGGGATTATTCATGGTAGTAAAACCTTACTAATGCAAACTAAGGATGGTCAAATTACTGAGCCATATTCAATTTCAGCAGGATTAGACTATCCAGGAGTTGGACCCATGCATGCGCATTTGTACAAAACTGGTCGTGCAGAGTTTATTTCTATCACAGATGATGATGCCATGACTGCTGGTTTGGAATTAAGTCAGCTTGAAGGTATTATTCCTGCAATAGAAACGTCACATTCTCTAGCAGTTTTTAAAGATTATAAATTTAAAGACGATGATGTTGTAGTTATAAATTTATCAGGAAGAGGCGACAAGGACTTACAGAATTATATTGATTATTTTAAATTGTAGAATTATAGCGTTACCACAAGGGTCAGGCTTTCAAGGCTCGCTATCAAAGATGAGCTCAAACAAACCTTTCAATCCTTAACGCAACATAAATAATGTGAACCTGAAACAAGTTCAGGTTGACGAAATATATTAAAATGAACCGCATTCAATCAAAATTACAAGAAAACAAAAAGCTACTGTCCATATATTTTTCAGCAGGATATCCCAATTTAAACGATACCGTTTCAATCATTCAAAACTTAGAGAAAAGTGGAGTTGACATGATCGAAATAGGTTTACCCTTTAGTGATCCTTTAGCAGATGGACCAACCATTCAAGCCAGTTCTACAGAAGCTTTAAAAAACGGTATGACAACCCAAGTACTGTTTGACCAACTAAAAGACATTAGACAAACGGTGTCTATTCCGTTAATTATAATGGGTTATTTTAATCCAATCTTGCAATATGGTGTTGAAGCCTTTTGTAAAACATGTCAAGACATTGGTATCGATGGACTCATAATTCCAGATTTACCTCTAGATGTTTACAATGAACAATATAAAACCACTTTTGAAACATATGGGTTAATCAACGTGTTTTTAATAACGCCTCAAACTTCAGAAAAACGTATTCGATTTATCGACTCGATTTCTAACGGATTTATTTATATGGTTAGTAGTGCAAGTGTTACTGGAAGTAGTTCCGGTTTTGGCGATGAACAAACCAACTATTTTAAGCGTATTGCAGACATGAAATTAGAAAATCCACAAATAGTAGGTTTCGGAATTTCAGATAATAAAACATTTACGCAAGCCACTCAATATGCAAAAGGGGCAATTATTGGTAGTGCTTTTATTAAATATTTATCTAACAACTCTGCACAAAACACACATACGTTTGTTGAAAATATTTTAAATTTAGACTAAAATACTATAATCTTGAATATTGACTTGAAACATATAATCTTTAGTTTTAGTCTTGTTTTAATATCCTGTAATACTCAAAAAAGTGATGTATTAAAGCAAACAGCATGTATCGACACTATTTTAAAACAAGATGATTCTTTAGGTCGAATAAGAAATGATGCTAGTAAAGAGCACTCATTAAGCAACACCATATTAAGTTATACAGATGCGTTAAATGCTTTAGATTATTCAAACTGTCCAGAATCATTTTCATCTGCATTTAAAGGCCATATTGATGCATGGAATAATATGATGTTAATTACTAATAAATATCCAACTCTTAGAGGAGAGATGCACGATGTATTTGATAGTATCAAAACGACTAAAGACTCTGTAGCTTTTAAAATATTCCTAAAAGACATTTGGGACACTTGGGATACAATAGAAAAAGTAAAAAGCCTCAATTGACAACATCTTTTTAACTAAGTTTAACGTTTATTACCAAGGTTTTAACGAAGCCTTGTGAGCCTTTTCTCTTGATATTAAGTATCTTTATTACGAACCAAAAAAACAAATAAAAAATGGGAATGATAAAAGATAGAAAGAAATTTAAAACTACAGTAGAACAAACTAATCCGACAAATCCAACAGGAAATGTCAACATTAAAACAAACGATTTTGATATCGATAAAATGACTATCAAAAAACAGCAAAATAAAACGATTAGCTAATCACTTTTAGTATCGTTATTAAATGCCTATTCAGTATATTTGAATAGGCATTTTTTTTTATGAAACTTGTAAACGACTACAGACTAATTTTAGTAATGTGCTTAACCTTAGGATTAGCTCCTTTTTATCCAGAACCTCATCTCTGGGGAAAACTTAAATGGATTGCTGGAGGAGCAAATGGCATGCAATTTATGGATTGGTTTGATGTGATTGTGCATGGCTTTCCTTGGGTGCTTTTAATACGATTAGTAATAGTAAAATTATTTTCTAAAAAAAATGCTTAATATAGTTTTAATAGAACCCGAAATACCAAACAACACAGGCAATATTGGTCGATTAGCCTTAGCAACAAACAGCAAATTACACTTGGTAAAACCTTTTGGATTTGAGTTAAGTGATAAGCGATTAAAACGAGCTGGATTGGATTACTGGCAGTATTTAGAAGTTATTATTTACGATTCTGTTGACGCATTTTTTGATATTAATCAAAATGAAAATTTTGTGTTATTTTCAAGTCATGGTGCAAAATCACATTGGGACATACCATTTACAGACAACATGTTTCTTATCTTCGGGAAAGAGTCTGTTGGACTGGACAAAACTTTAATTAGAACACATTCAAATTCACTTTATAAAATTCCGCTTTACAGCGAACATATTAGGAGTTTAAATTTAGCTAATGCTGTGAGTATTGTTATTTATGAAGGATTAAGACAATTAAAATAATAATGCTATGACATCAAAAAAATCGAAAGCTTTAAAATCTCTGTCAGAATATACTCAGATTGCTGTAGGCATTATTTTAGCAAGTATTGGCTTAAAAGCATTTTTATTACCTAACGGATTTATGGATGGTGGTGTTACTGGTATTGCCTTACTAGTTAACCGTTTGGTAGATATTAATATCTCTTTACTTTTAGTGTTGTTTAGCATTCCGTTTTTAATAATGGGATATTTTACAGTGTCTAGACGCATAATTTTAAAATCCATTGTTAGTATTTTAGGTTTAGCACTATTTATTCACTTTGAAAATTTCGGAATCATTACCGAAGATAAATTTTTAATATCCATTTTTGGTGGATTATTTCTTGGCGCAGGAATTGGAATTGCTATAAGAAATGGATCTGTTTTGGATGGCTCAGAGATTTTAGGCGTGTTTATTAATGATAGGTTTGGAATAAGTATTGGTAAAGTCATTTTACTATTTAATGTTATTTTATTCACCATTACTGCTTTTGTAGTCTCAAAAGAAGTTGCCATGTATTCCATATTAACCTACATTGTTACTGCTAAGGTTACAGATTTAACTATCGAAGGATTTGAAGATTTTATTGGTATAACCATTGTATCTAAACACTACGATAAAATCAAAGTAGATATTATTAAAGAGCTTGGTGCTGGAATGACTATTTATAAAGGTCGAAAAGGGTTTGGTAGCAAAGGAGAAGTTGAAGATTTTGATATCATCCATACCATAATTAATCGTATCGATATTAAAAAAATGCATCGTATAGTTTCTAATATAGACGAAGATGCTTTTATTGTAGAATTTGATGTCAACAATGTAAAAGGTGGTGTATTACGTCGTTATTTAGACAGAAAAAATGGTAAAAAATTAGCTAAATTTTTAGCTGAAAATCAACAGGTTAAATTTTAAATTAACCAATATTATTTTAAATATTTTCTATATTTGAAAGACACTATTAAACCTATTTAAAATGAAAAAATTATTATTACTTGTTTTTATACTTCCGTTAATGTCTTTTAATCTATTAAATACTGACTTTGACCTTGTTGGGAAATGGAAAGGTTACGACAACGGAGACATTGGTTATGCCATTTTTGATAAAGAAGGCTATGCTACTTTTGAGTCTAATGGAGAAAGCATGGGAGGAAAAGAATTTATGATGGATGATGAAAAAGCACAAATGACTTATATCTTAAATAAAGAGACACAACCTATGGAAATTGATTTCGTAATTACTTTACTAGAATCTGGTGATACACAAAGATTGTTTGGTATTATACAATTTGAAAACAAAGACAAACTTCGTTTAGGTGTAGGATTTGATGGTAGTGATAGACCCACAGAGTTTGATGAAGAAAACTCTATTTATTTTGAAAGAATAAAATAATTATACTTTATTCTTCTTCAAATACTCTAAATACATATTTTCTACTTTGGTTCTTGCCCAAGGTGTACGACGTAAAAATTTTAAGCTAGATTTTACAGATGGGTTATCTGTAAAGCATCTAATATTAATGTTGTAACCCATATACTCCCAACCATAATGCGCTTGCAAATCGGTTACAATTTGTTCTAATTTAATTCCGTGTAATGGATTATTTTTTTGTGTTTCCATGTGTGACAAGAAAATACTATTAAAATGCGATCCTAAATTAACTATTAGATCGTCTATCGCTACTTCGGTTTCTACTTTTATTTCGGTTTCTGTTTCGTCCTCCTACATTAGAAGATGTATTCCCTCTAGATTTGTTTCCGCCACCTTTAGACTTACTATGTCTAGACTGCTGTCTTTTATTCTGTCTAGGTTTTATTGGTGCAGTAGAGGCATTTGGATCTGGTTCAAATCCTTCCAGAATAGTTACTGGTAGCTTCATACCAATAAGCTTTTCAATATCTCTTAAAAAAGAGGTTTCATCTGCACTTACTAAACTAATTGCTTCTCCATTGGCACCTGCACGACCTGTACGACCAATTCTATGAACGTAATCTTCAGAAATGTTTGGGATTTCAAAATTAATAACATGTGGTAATAACGGAATATCCAAACCACGTGCAGCAATATCTGTAGCAACTAAAACGCTTACACTACCACTTTTAAATCCAGCTAATGCTTTAGTACGTGCACCTTGACTTTTATTTCCATGGATGGCAGCAGCTTTAATATTGGCTTTCATCATTTTTTGAACCAACTTATTAGCACCATGTTTTGTACGTGTAAATACTAAAACCTGTTTCCAATTTCCATCAGTGATTAACTTAATTACTAACTCGGTTTTTTTACCTTTTGCTACTCGGTATATTTTTTGAGTAATAGCTTCAACCGTTGTGTTTTCTGGTGTTGCTTCTACTTGTACTGGACGCTTTAAAATTCCGTTTGCTAATTTTCTAATGTCTTTAGAGAAGGTTGCCGAAAACATTAAGTTTTGACGTTTGTCTGGCATTAACTTCATGACACGTTCTATATCGCGTAAAAATCCCATATCTAACATACGGTCGGCTTCATCTAATACAAAAATCTCGACACGTTTTAAAGATAGTAAGCCTTGACTTTCTAAATCTAATAAACGTCCAGGCGTTGCTACCAAAATATCAATACCTTGACGTATGGTCGCAGCTTGTGGTTTTTGATTAACTCCACCAAAAATAACAGCACTACGCAAGTTTAAAAACTCGCTATACTCTTTGACGTTTGCATAGACTTGTGCTGCCAGCTCACGAGTTGGTGTTAAGATTAACGCACGAATAGGTCTGTATTTTTCTTTTGGATTTTCGGATAATATATGTAATAATGGTAATGTAAAACCTGCGGTTTTACCAGTTCCCGTTTGTGCAGAGGCTAACACATCGTGACCTTGTAATACTGGCGGAATGGCTTTTGCTTGAATTGGACTTGGAGTAGTGTATCCTTTTTTGCTAATCGCTTTTAGCAAGGCTTCGGATAAGCCTAGAGATTGAAATGACATAAATAGGGTTTATTGAGATAAACACTATTTAGTTAGGCTACCTCTTTTAATTTAACGCAAAGGTACAGCTAATTAATGGGTTTAAGATTTTAATTGGGTTTTGTTTGGGTTTTTGAGGTTTGGGTTTGTCAGAATTTTAGGGTAACTTCGTTGAACGACAGATATAAAACACTTGTGACCAGCTTGACTGGTTATTGAAACGTTTTCATATCATTTAAGTTAGCTAACATTACACTCAAGAAAAACTTGAACTAAACAATGAACTTTTTTGAAGAAATAGAATTTAAAAATTGGAATGAACTAAAAACATTTTTTGGTGACAAAAATTCTAGTTGGTGTTTTAGAGGACAATCTAATTATAATTGGAAACTTACAACTTCCATGGACAGAGTGGAAATCCCATTTCAAGACTTAAAGAATTACAAAAAAGAGTTTGAAAGCTACATGATTAGAGATTTTAAACGACATACTGAATTTCATTATGACAATCCTTATTTAACAAGTACAGACTTTCAAATCATTTCATTATTGCAACATCATGGAGCGCCAACTAGACTTCTAGATTTCACACAATCACCATATATTGCTTCTTTTTTTGCTATTGACAATTGTTATAAAGAATGTGCTATTTATGCGATAAATTATATGGAATTACTATCATCAACTCGTTTACTATTTAAAAACCAATTAGATGATAACAGTGATGAAATAAATGGATATAAATTTAGCGGAAACATGAGTGCAAATAATGTTTTTGACAAACTCGTACTAGGAGAAAGACAGTTTCAGTTCGTTGAATTAGTACAACCATTTTCTTATTTTGAAAGGTTAGTGAAACAACAAGGTGTGTTTTTATGTCAAGGTGATTTGAAAATCGATTTTGAATCTAATTTATATTCAAATTATTTAATCGCATTGGAAAATGGTTTTTCGCCTATGTATAAAATTAAAATTCCATCTAAATGGAGAATGGAAATTTTAAAAGATTTGAATCGTATGAATATAAATAATGGAACTTTATTCCCTGGTTTAGATGGTCATTTCAAGTCTTTAAAAAATACATTTGATTTTTCAGTTTCTGACAGAAAAGAACATTTGACAAAAGATTATTTTAAATAAAATAAGCTGAATTTAAAAAGAAAAAACGTTAGCTAACAAAGTACTGAGATTAATTTGCTAAATTAGGTGCTTAACCACGCAACTAACCATACACAAATACGTTCAACGAAACCTTTCAAAACACCTCATAAAACCAAGTCACAACAACCCCTTTACCATCATCCAACTTAACAGACAAAAGTTGTGTTTTTGTCTTAACTTTAAAACTAAAAGGTGGTTGTAAAATATCTAATCCACTTTGCTTTTTTAATCTTATCCCTTGCCCAGAAATTATGTCTTTATTAGGCACAAAGTCGCCTTGAGGTACATGCTCAGTTAGGACAATGTATTTATAATTGGATAACTTGTTTAATACACTTTGTACCTCAGGATTGGATAGATGCTGTAATACTTGTCTTATTATAACACAATCTGCATTTGGTAATGGGTCTTTAGCAATATCTAAACACTGAAATTGCAAGTTGTCTGCTTTATAGGTTTTGTCATTAAATGCAATCAATTCTGGGACTATATCTACTGCAATATATTGTTTTGTGTGCTGTACTAATTGTTTACCAATATTAAAATCACCACAACCTAAATCTGCAACCACTAACGGTTGCTTAAACGAGGTTAAAAATGTTTTTAAAACCTCGATATAAGGAGTTACTAATTCTGGATGATGTGATCCTTCTCCAGAATAAAACTTAGACTGATTGCTTCCCCAAAGTTGCTTAGCATATACTTGTTGCATGGCTTGTTTAGTTGGCCAAGGGGTTTTGTTTTTTTTAGATTTATCGTGGTCTTGCACTAAGTAATTATTGTTTAAATATCTATAAAAAAAGCAGGTTATCAAAACCTGCTTTTTATTTTTCTAGTCATCTCTTCCACCTCTTGCTTCACCCAAGGATGGTGTTGATCTTCCACTATTACTGCCACTAGAGTTTGAAGAACCACTCGAACCAGATGAATTACCACTAGGTCCATAATCTCTAATCTCTTGTTCATCAAGCTCTTTTAAAGGATCAGTTTCAGTTGTTTTTCTACCATCATAAGAAGTTATATCGCTTTTACTTTTAGTTGATCCAGCTGGACTTCTATTTGAGTTATTTTCCTCCATTTGTTTTCTTTCCATTACATTTGGCGCTTCATTACCTTGAGCAAATCCAAAAGAAACTGAGAATAAAAATAACGCAGATGTTAAGATTAAATTTTTCATGACAAATGATTTAATTGATTAATAGAATTAATTTATAACATAAATGATGCCAAAAAAATTACACATCTTCTAAGATTAATAATTTAAAAAAACTCGCTATACTGCATCACTCTAAAATCAAAGGTATTAAAGTCCGGATTTTTTGCTTTTAGTTGTTTGTATAACGGATTACTACCTATAGAGATATTTGCAGCTCCAGAGGAAGAGGTTAAGGAAACAGTTTTAATTATTCTATCTACAGATTCCTTCGTGTTACGTGTAATGACAGGCAATTTAAATTGATGAATTTTTGGTGTGTCTTTTGACACTAACTCCATTTTTATATTATAATCCTTAATGTGTTTTCTAAAAAAATACTCTGGTCCGTTTTTGCTGTTTCCACCTGTAAACAATAAGGTATCAATGGTTGGATATTGTTTTAAATAACCAATAACGTCTCGCAGTTTTATATTGGT
The DNA here is from genome assembly GCF_029760915.1 of Olleya sp. YS. NCBI lineage: Bacteria > Pseudomonadati > Bacteroidota > Flavobacteriia > Flavobacteriales > Flavobacteriaceae > Olleya > Olleya sp. YS. Next base: position 390,978 of record NZ_CP121685.1, read on the forward strand.
CATCCCTAAATCTGAGGCATCAATTTTTGTTCTTTCGCAGCTTTCTACAATATCACACACACCAATATTATGTTGTATTAAAAAGGTTTTACGTTGCTGGATAGCTTCTTTAGAGTTATCATAGCGCAACTTTAAATTATGAATTTTATCTATAAACAACCACAAACTGTTGTAATAACTTCCGTAACAAAAGTCCACATCTTTATCTAATAAATCTCCTGTGCTAAAACGAGGAGGTGGTAAAGTCCCAACAATTAGTTTTTTGGTGGTTTTATTTATGAATGGTGGATATGGATGTTGGTGTTTAAACACGAATTAGCTTTGTTATGGTTTTATTTTTTTGTATTTTAAGACGACAAATTACAAATAAAATTATGGGAAAAGGCGATAAAAAATCAAGACGAGGAAAAATTAATAGCGGAACTTTTGGAGTAAGACGTCCACGTATTAAAAAACGCGTACGTCCTGAAGCTAAGATTAGTGTAGATAAAAAAGCAAAAACTAAAGCTTAATAGCGTTAGCTAGTTTTTTACCAACAACATAGGCACCATAAACAGCCAAAATTAAGATAACGATGGTAAAAAACACATATAAAGTAAAGAGTAACACATCTGTTTTTGAATTTACACAAAACGTGTCTGTAACACATACAGTTACTGCTTTTTCATAAAATTGTGGCAGTAAAAAACTTAATACTAATAAACCACCAATAACCGAAAGCAAATACACAACGTTTTTGCTTTTTTTGGGTTTTCCGGTAGCTTTAAATAAATTACGCTCTGCTTCTGTGCGTTTATTATCTTGTAAAGACCAAGTTTTTTTCTGTTGAGAGGTTGGCATCAAATTGATAATTATCGTAGTTAAATTGCTTTACATCGTCTAATGTTTTGGCATTAGCATCTATAATATACCTAGCCATTAACCCTCGTGCTTCTTTTGCAAAAAAGGAGATTATTTTAAGCTTTCCGTTTTTTAATTCTTTAAAAGTTACATCAATTACTGGTACTTTTAATGCTTTAGTATCTATAGCTTTAAAATACTCGTTACTGGCTAAATTTAAAAACAACTCGTCGTATTCAAGCTCTTCATTCAACGCCTTAACAATGTCTTTTTTCCAGAAATCATACAAATTTTTTTTAGTTCCAATTTTTAATTTAGTTCCCATTTCTAATCTATAAGGTTGTATTAAATCTAATGGTTTTAATACTCCATATAAACCTGATAAAATTCGGACTGTATTTTGGGTTGCTTCTAACTTTTCTTTTGGAATAGTATACGCATCTAAACCTCTATAAACATCTCCATTAAAGGCGTAGATAGCTGGTCTTGCATTGTCTTTTGTAAATGGTAGTGACCACTCTTGATTACGATCGTAATTTAGTTGTGCTAAATTATCGCTAATACTCATTAACTTAGATAGTACCTTTGGTGACTTCTTTTTTAATAGCGTATTTAATCGTTTAGACTGTTCTAAAAACTGAGCTTCTGTTGCTTTAGTAGTTGGTAATTTGGTTTCAAAATCTAAAGATTTTGCTGGTGATATGACTAATTTCATAGATAAATTTTTCTGTTACTAAATTACGTTAATTCTTTAATTTGTCCATTTACAAAATTAAAATTATAATCGCCTTTAATTATAAAATCTGAAGTAAATGCGTCTTCCATTGTTGGATACCATTTCTTTTTATTTTTGTCTATAACAATAAATAATCCTTCATCATTTCCTAAAGCACAAAAACGCTCAAAACTACCATCAAAAATAGTGATAGGCTTAATATTATTAATTGTATTATAAATAGATTTGATATTATCTGTAGCTATTGCTATCTCGCTAATTGACAAAATAGAATTTGATGTAAAAGCAATGTCACTATTTATATCTACACGCTCTCTTGCAATAAATTCCATAATATTATTGTCACTATCATAAAAATATACAGATTTAGCTTTCCACGATTCAAAGCCAATAACCTCTTCATTTTCATATGGAAGTATCTCTGTTTTGTCTTTTAAATACTCTAAAGCTTTATAAATAGCATTACTTGGAATATTAAAAGCAAGATGAGATGAGTTTACTTTTTCATGTTTATATTCAAAAGCTAGTATGCTCTCTCCTGTTTTAAATGAAATTCTATCAGGATTATCCTCTATAATTTGAAAACCCAAAACAGTTTTATAAAACTGTTTTTGTTTTAAAACATTATTTGTGAATAATGTAATCTGATTGATTTTCATACATTAAAAATAAGATAGAAATCTATAAGTCTAACTGATTCAAAACTGAATTATTCTATTTTGAAATAAGGTTTAACTATGTAAGAGTAATTTGTATTGAAGTATGACAACTCAACAAGCTTATTCCATATGTTTAGAGTAGCCTCTCCACTTCTCTATGCAATCTTGCATGTCTTGTGGGATTGGCGCTTCAAAACTCATAAACTCCTTTTTTGTTGGATGCATAAACCCTAAGGTTTTGGCATGCAGTGCTTGACGTGGTAATACTTTAAAGCAATTATCTACAAATTGTTTGTATTTGGTAAAAGTGGTACCTTTTAAGATCAGGTTTCCGCCATATCGCTCGTCATTAAATAAGGTGTGTCCAATATGTTTCATGTGGACACGGATTTGGTGTGTGCGTCCTGTTTCTAACTTACAACTAACTAATGTGACATAGCCTAAACGCTCTAAAACTTTATAGTGCGTAATGGCTGGTTTACCTTTATCTGCATCGTCATCTAGATAGACCGTGTTTTGTAACCTATTTTTAGGATGTCTTCCTATGTTGCCTTCTATTGTGCCTTCTTCTTCGTCCATATTTCCCCAAACAATTGCTAGGTACTCTCGCTCGCTTGTTTTAGCTTTAAATTGTGCAGATAGATGTGCCATAGCCAATTCTGTTTTAGCTACAACAAGCAAACCTGAGGTATCTTTATCAATCCTGTGGACTAATCCTGGTCGATCACTTGAATTGTTAGGTAAATTATCAAAATGGAATATTAACGCATTTATTAACGTCCCAGAATAATTACCATGTCCTGGATGCACCACCATACCTGCTGGTTTATTGACTACTAATAATTGGTCGTCTTCATACACGATGTCTAAAGGTAAGTCTTCGCCTATTAGTAAGTTTTCGTGAGGTGGATGCTCAAAACGTACTGCAATCTGGTCGTCTGGTTTAACCTTATAATTAGACTTTACAGGGACTTCGTTTACAAAAATACTTCCGTTTTTTGCTGCTTCTTGTATTTTGTTGCGTGTAGCGTTTTCGATTTTGTTCATTAACCATTTGTCAATTCGCAATGGTTTTTGACCTTTATCGGCTACAAAACTATGATGCTCGTATAACTCGTCTGCATCATCATTGGGTAATTCTGGTGTGTAATCGTCCATAATTAATTGGCTGAAGGACGGTTTCCATTACCTAAAACCACATCTATGACTGCAGTTTTTGGGAGTTTAGTGTCAGGTTCTAAGACCTTACCTTTATAACGTAGTCCTAACACCATATCTTTTCCTATATTATCTATATATGTGGTCTTACCTACTTTAAATCCTAATGCTTCTAAGGTTGGTTTTGCTTGTCTAAAACTACGTTGACGTAAGTCCGGAACAGCAATTTTACGATAACCTGAAGGGTTTAGTGTGATATAAATTTTTCGGTTTTCTTTAACCTGAGCATTGGCTTTTGGATCTTGATCGATAACAGAATATTTAGGATAATTAGGATTAAAGTTAGCAGAATCCTGAATCTTTAACTCTAAATTATTTTGTTCTAATTCCATTTTAGCCACCTCAATAGACTTACCTTTTAAATCAGGTACAGTTTCAAAATCGCCATTATTAGTAGTTATATCTAGCCATTTTAGCATTAAAAACACTAATACAATAGAAGCTACTACAGCTATTGCTAATTGCTTAAAAAACATTTTACTTTTAAGAAAACTAATTATGCTCATTTAATAAATTTTAAGTAGACAAATATATAAAAACAAAAAGGTTTTATCTTCGGATTAAAATAAATGATATTTTTACAAAACGATTAATATTTACATTTATTGAATTATTAAGGTTTTTGCTTTAGCATAAACTTAAAACATTTTAAGATTACCGCTATTGCGGAACTGTAAGCATGAAAAAAAACATTGCCATAATCATGGGAGGTTATTCTAGCGAATATGAAATCTCTTTAAAAAGCGGAAACGTTGTTTACCAACATTTAGATAAAAGTAAATACAACACTTATCGTATACATATATTTAAAAACAAATGGGTGTATGTTGATGATAACGATGCAGAGTTTGCTATTGATAAAAACGATTTTTCTGTAACCATAAATGGTAATAAAACAACGTTTGACTGTGTATTTAATGCCATACATGGTAGTCCAGGAGAAGATGGATTTATGCAAGGGTATTTTAAACTGTTAAACATACCTCATACCAGTTGTGGTATGTATCAAGCAAGTATCACCTTTAACAAACGGGACTGTTTAAGTATTTTAAAACCTTATGGGATTTTAACTGCTGAAAGCTATTACCTAAACCTAGGTGATACAGTTAAAGAAGATGAAATAATAGAAAAAGTTGGGTTACCTTGCTTTGTAAAAGCTAATAAAGCTGGAAGTAGTTTTGGTATAAGTAAAGTCCATAAAAAGGAAGATTTACAGCAAGCCATTACATATGCTTTTGAAGAAGATGACGAGATTATTATCGAATCTTTTTTAGACGGTACAGAAGTATCTGTTGGTGTTATTACCTATAAAGGAACTACTAAAGTATTACCCATTACAGAAATAGTTAGCGATAATGACTTTTTTGATTACGAAGCTAAATATTTAGGAAAATCTCAAGAGATTACACCAGCTAGATTAACAAAAGAGCAAGAAAACAAGGTGAATACCATAGCTAAAAAAGTATATGAAGTCTTGAAAATGAAAGGATTTTCACGAAGTGAATACATTTTTAAAAATGGCGAACCTCATTTACTAGAAGTCAATACTGTACCTGGATTAACAGATGCAAGCATATTACCACAACAAGCACAAATAGCTGGAATAAGCATGGCTGAATTGTTTAGTAATGCTATTGAAGAAGCTTTGAAGTAAATAAATTATTCTATATTTAAAAACTAACTAACCAAAATAATCTCACCAACTATGGTTTTTTACGGAACTAAAGCAACAACATTAAAAGAAGGACAACTTATAAATGTACAATGTCCAAATTGCGAAGAAGGACGCTCTATGCGATATGGCATTTACGGAAAATATGCTTACCTCTATTGGATTCCAATGTTTCCTGTAGGTAAAGAAAATTATTTAGAGTGTAATCAATGTAAACGTACATACGATTTAAAAGAATTACCAAACGAAATAAAGCAAAAATTTGAACTTGAAAAATCTGGTGCTAGTTACCCTATTTGGTATTTTAGCGGTTTGGCTGTTTTAGCTATACTTGTAGCTACCGCTTTTTACTTAAGCAAAAAAGATGCTGAAAATGATAAACGCTATATCCAAGAGCCTTTAGTTGGTGATGTGTATTCTGTTGAGACTTCACAAAAAGGATTTTATAGCTCTATGAAAGTTTCTGAAGTAACTGCTGACAGTATTTTTGTAATTTATAATGATTATGAGATTGACAAAAAATCTAAGATTTATAAAATAGATAAAATTGAAAATTATACCACTGAAAGAGGTGGTTTTTCTAAAGCAGAGATTAAATCTCTTTTTGATGAAAACGTTATTTTTGAAGTAGATAGAGACTAAATACTAAATTATGAGACGTGCACTTTTTCCTGGATCTTTTGATCCAATTACTTTAGGACATTACGATATTATACAACGAGGTGTTAAACTTTTTGATGAAGTAATTGTAGCAATAGGTATTAATGCAGATAAAAAATACATGTTCTCTCTAGAAGAAAGACAACGTTTTTTAGAAGACGCATTTAAAGATGAACCAAAAGTAAAAATAGTGACATATCAAGGATTAACCATTGACTTTTGTAGAGAAATTAATGCTGAATTTATTTTACGTGGTTTACGTAATCCTGCTGATTTTGAATTTGAAAAAGCTATAGCACATACCAATAGAAAACTATCCAAAATTGAAACTGTGTTTTTACTGACTGCAGCTAAAACCAGTTTTATTTCTTCATCCATTGTTAGAGATGTTATTAGAAATAATGGTGACTATACCGTTTTAGTACCTGATAGTGTTCGAGTGAAGTAATAGTTAATAGTTAAACTTTATATACTTCAAACTTTAAACACTCTTAACTTTAAGTACTTACAACTTTGAAATACTTAGAACTTATACTCAGAGATTGGTTTTGGAAATTTTTCAGGGTCTTCTGCTAAATGATACCTTGGATCGTCAATAGCTTCAATAACCACTTCTCTAAATTTTGGACTTGCTTTGTATAACAAGATTTTACAGTCTTCACTTAGATGTTTTAGTCTAATTTGCTTGCCTTCAGCTTCGTATTTTTCGACTAAATTAAAAATGGCTTCTAATGCAGAATGATCACTGACTCTAGATTCAACAAAATCAATTTCTACTTTATCAGGATCGTTTTTAGCATCAAACTTATCGTTAAACGCTTGAATACTTCCAAAAAATAATGGTCCCCATATTTCGTACACTTTAGTTCCATCCTCTTTTACACGTTTTCTAGCTCTAATACGCTTTGCGTTTTCCCAAGAAAACACCAATGCACTAACTATTACACCAGCTATAACTGCTATAGCTAAATCAAAAACAACGGTTAAACCAGACACTAAAACTAAAACAAAAACATCTGCTTTTGGTATTTTATTCATGATTCTAAAACTAGACCATGCAAACGTTCCAATTACAACCATAAACATCACTCCTACTAATGCTGCAATTGGTACTTGTTCAATTAGTCCAGATGCAAATAGAATAAATGCTAATAAGGCTAATGCTGCTACTAAACCAGACAAACGTCCACGTCCTCCACCTTTTATATTAATTAAAGATTGACCAATCATGGCACATCCTCCCATTCCGCCAAACAATCCAGTAACAATATTTGCACCACCCTGTGCTAAACATTCTCTGTTGGAATTTCCTCTAGTTTCAGTGATTTCATCCACTAAATTTAGAGTCATTAATGACTCTATTAATCCAATAGCTGCTAATATTAATGCATACGGAAAAATGAATTTTAGAGTTTCAAAGTTAAAAGGCACTTTATTAAAAATATCCCATTGAAATTCTGGGAGTCCACCTTTAAGACCTGCTCCACCACCATCTCTTATAAAACTTCCAACAGTTGCAACATCTAAATTACCTAATATAACAATTGCAGATACCACTAAAATAGCAATTAAAGCTTCTGGTAATTTTTTAGTTAGTTTAGGTAACCCAAACATAATTAACATAGTTAAGGCTACCAAACCTATCATTATCCATAATTCTGATCCTTGCATCCATACTTTTGTAGCTCCTACTGTCTCTTTAAACATTCCTAATTGCGATAAGAAAATAACTATAGCCAAACCATTAACAAATCCCATCATTACTGGATGTGGAATTAGCCTAACAAATTTTCCTAGTTTAAAAACACCAGCCAGCATTTGGATGATTCCCATTAAAATCACAGTTGCAAATAAGTAATATAAGCCTAATTCTTCACTAGGTTGTCCCATTGCATTACCTTCTGCTACCAAGCTTACCATTACAACTGCTAAAGCGCCTGTAGCACCACTAATCATTCCTGGACGACCACCAAAAATGGAAGTAATTAATCCAATCATAAATGCTGCATATAATCCAACTAAAGGATCAACTCCTGCAACAAATGCAAAAGCAACTGCTTCAGGTACTAAAGCTAAAGCTACTGTTAAACCTGATAAAATATCGTTTTTTGCGTTTGCGGTTTGTCTTCTAAAAAATGCGGTCATAGTCTAATTTTCAAGCTGCAAAAGTACATTTTATATATAGATTGTCAAATCAATGTCTATTAATTTAATAGCTAACAAAAAAAGAGCTACAAGATTTTTGTAGCTCTTAAAATAAATACTCTAAAAAAAAGACTATTTATTCACCACTATTTTTTTAGTGATTGTTCTATATTCAGACTCTAAACTAATTAGGTACATTCCGCTAGATAATGCATTAGTATTTATGACTGAGGTTCCACCATTTGTATTTAAAATACCACTCATAACTTGTCGTCCACTTGCATCATTAATAGTGTAATTCATTATTTCATCATCAAATACTTGTATGTCAATATTTAATTCTGAAATTACTGGATTAGGAAATAATTTAATGTCTGTATTTGCATTTGCTTCAGTAAATGAGTTTTTGAAAGCTTCATAACTATCAAATTCTAATACTGCTGTATTTAAATACTCGCTAATATCCACACGGTTGTTATTAAAGAAATTACTAATAAAATTACAGAACCAAGTGTTGTTTATAACTATGTTTATTGCTCCATTAGGATTTAATGATGCACATATGTTATTATCATTAATTAAATTAATAACATCAAAACCAGTAGTTGTTCCTGGTACTACCACACTTAAGTCTAAAGTATTTGGATCATAGACTAAACTGTGAATACGATAGAAGCCAGTCGTGCTAATGTCGAAACTCGGAGTTGCTGAAACATCTAAAACAGTTAATCCAAAAGCGTTAGTCAATACAAATATTTCTGAATAACCATTTGGTACTACCGCATCTTGAAATACAGTAGCGGTAAGATTAGCTGTTCCACCTGAAAGACAATTAATAGGACTTTGAGAATACATGACAGCTGCTTGTGCATTACACTGTTGAGATTCTTCTACCATAATTGGTGCTCCTGCAACATCTAAGCTTGCGCAAATCATTCCGCCTCCTTGAAGTAATAATCCATTGACATCAAATCCTGTAGTTTGTCCTGGTACAACAATACTTAAATCTAACGTATTTGGATCGTATACTAAACTGTGGATGGTGTAATCTCCTGCTTCGGTCACATCAAAACTTGGTGTGCCTCCTGCGTTTACTATTACTAATCCATCGCCTTGAGTTAATACATATATGTTGCTATAGCCTGCTGGTACTATTGCATCTCCATTTGGTGTTGCGCTTATGGTAGCTGTTCCGTTTACTAATGTCACTGGTGAAGCGTCTGCACTCATTGTACCTGCATTGGCATCGCAAGTCTCTACCATAATTGGTGCTCCTGCAACATCTAAGCTTGCGCAAATCATTCCGCCTCCTTGAAGTAATAATCCATTCACATCAAATCCTGTAGTTTGTCCTGGTACAACAATGCTTAAATCTAACGTGTTTGGATCGTATACTAAACTGTGAATGGTGTAATCTCCTGCTTCGGTCACATCAAAACTTGGTGTGCCTCCTGCGTTTACTATTACTAATCCATCGCCTTGAGTTAATACATATATGTTGCTATAGCCTGCTGGTACTATTGCATCTCCATTTGGTGTTGCGCTTATGGTAGCTGTTCCGTTTACTAATGTCACTGGTGAAGCGTCTGCACTCATTGTACCTGCATTGGCATCGCAAGTCTCTACCATAATTGGTGCTCCTGCAACATCTAAGCTTGCGCAAATCATTCCGCCTCCTTGAAGTAATAATCCATTGACATCAAATCCTGTAGTTTGTCCTGGTACAACAATGCTTAAATCTAACGTGTTTGGATCGTATACTAAACTGTGAATGGTGTAATCTCCTGCTTCGGTCACATCAAAACTTGGTGTGCCTCCTGCGTTTACTATTACTAATCCATCGCCTTGAGTTAATACATATATGTTGCTATAGCCTGCTGGTACTATTGCATCTCCATTTGGTGTTGCGCTTATGGTAGCTGTTCCGTTTAATAATGTCACTGGTGAAGCGTCTGCACTCATTGTGCCTGCATTGGCATCGCAAGTCTCTACCATAATTGGTGCGCCTGCAACATCTAAGCTTGCGCAAATCATTCCGCCTCCTTGAAGTAATAATCCATTGACATCAAATCCTGTAGTTTGTCCTGGTACAACAATGCTTAAATCTAACGTGTTTGGATCGTATACTAAACTGTGAATGGTGTAATCTCCTGCTTCGGTCACATCAAAACTTGGTGTGCCTCCTGCGTTTACTATTACTAATCCATCGCCTTGAGTTAATACATATATGTTGCTATAGCCTGCTGGTACTATTGCATCTCCATTTGGTGTTGCGCTTATGGTAGCTGTTCCGTTTACCAATGTCACTGGTGAAGCGTCTGCACTCATTGTACCTGCATTGGCATCGCAAGTCTCTACCATAATTGGTGCGCCTGCAACATCTAAGCTTGCGCAAATCATTCCGCCTCCTTGAAGTAATAATCCATTGACATCAAATCCTGTAGTTTGTCCTGGTACAACAATGCTTAAATCTAACGTGTTTGGATCGTATACTAAACTGTGGATGGTGTAATCTCCTGCTTCGGTCACATCAAAACTTGGTGTGCCTCCTGCGTTTACTATTACTAATCCATCGCCTTGAGTTAATACATATATGTTGCTATAGCCTGCTGGTACTATTGCATCTCCATTTGGTGTTGCGCTTATGGTAGCTGTTCCGTTTAATAATGTCACTGGTGAAGCGTCTGCACTCATTGTGCCTGCATTGGCATCGCAAGTCTCTACCATAATTGGTGCGCCTGCAACATCTAAGCTTGCGCAAATCATTCCGCCTCCTTGAAGTAATAATCCATTCACATCAAATCCTGTAGTTTGTCCTGGTACAACAATGCTTAAATCTAACGTGTTTGGATCGTATACTAAACTGTGAATGGTGTAATCTCCTGCTTCGGTCACATCAAAACTTGGTGTGCCTCCTGCGTTTACTATTACTAATCCATCGCCTTGAGTTAATACATATATGTTGCTATAGCCTGCTGGTACTATTGCATCTCCATTTGGTGTTGCACTTATGGTAGCTGTTCCGTTTACTAATGTCACTGGTGAAGCGTCTGCACTCATTGTGCCTGCATTGGCATCGCAAGTCTCTACCATAATTGGTGCTCCTGCAACATCTAAGCTTGCGCAAATCATTCCGCCTCCTTGAAGTAATAATCCATTGACATCAAATCCTGTAGTTTGTCCTGGTACAACAATGCTTAAATCTAACGTGTTTGGATCGTATACTAAACTGTGGATGGTGTAATCTCCTGCTTCGGTCACATCAAAACTTGGTGTACCTCCTGCGTTGACTATTACTAATCCATCGCCTTGAGTTAATACATATATGTTGCTATAGCCTGCTGGTACTAGTGCATCTCCATTTGGTGTTGCACTTATGGTAGCTGTTCCGTTTACTAATGTCACTGGTGAAGCGTCTGCACTCATTGTGCCTGCATTGGCATCGCAAGTATTATCACTTAAAGAAAAAGTAACAACTTCTTCATCACACTTAAATCCAAATGCATAATTAAATTTATATAGCTTAGCCTTAACTTCAAAATTACCTACTCCTAGATTCCAAGCTGTATTTCCTGCTGGGAAAGTATATGGTAATTGATTTTCAATTATGTTTATTACTTCACCAGTATCTAAATTAGTAACTCGGTATTTAGCACTTTGAGAGTAACCACTGACATTTAAACTTAAATAAAAGTTACTTGGTAAATCTCCAATGCTGTAATTCCCGCCATTTTCAAGTGTAGTTATTTCATTACCATTTGAAAATTCAATGTTGTTAATATGACCACATACTAAGTCATCATTAGCGTAAGATTGAAAGGAAAAAAATAAAGTGAACAAAAATAGGATGGTAGATTTGGGAAGTCGGAAAGTAATTTCTTTTTTCATCGCTTTTTTGTTTAATTAATATTCAATAAAGTTAAACAAAATAATCATTGAGATATTCTGTTTAATATATCTTTAACAATTTTAACTTTTGCAACTTGCTGATTTACAAGTTTTAAAAACTAACTAAACAACAGCCAATATTATTATATTTGTCATGTTTACACCAAATAAATTAATGATGAAAAAACTTTTTATAATATATCTATTTACAATATTCTCTTGTACTAATTCAGCAAAAAAACAATTTGATTTTACTACTGTTTTTGAAAATAGTGAAGGCTTAGAGACTGCTACATATGTTGAAACTATTCAGTTTTATCAAAATTTAGCTGATGTATATCCAGAAATCTCTATAGATAGTTTCGGTAAGACCGATTCTGGAAAACCATTACATTTAGTGACTTTAAATCCTGATAAGAGTTTTGACTTTGATTTATTTAGAGAAGAGAAACGCATCCTATTAATAAATAATGGAATCCATCCAGGAGAGTCTGATGGTATAGATGCTACCATGATGCTATTTAGAGATATTGCTAATGGCACTATAAAAATGCCAAAACATACTGTTATTACAACTATTCCTATTTATAATGTTGGAGGTAGTTTAAATCGAAATTCTGGTACTAGAACCAATCAAAATGGGCCTAAGGCTTATGGATTTAGAGGAAATGCTAGAAACTATGATTTGAATCGAGACTTTATTAAATCGGACACCAAAAACGCTAAGACTTTTGCACAAATTTTTCATATGATACAACCAGACGTTTTTATTGATAATCATGTTAGTAATGGTGCAGACTACCAATATACGTTAACCCATTTATTCACTCAACATAATAAATTAGGTGGAGCATTGGGTAATTACTTACACACCAAAATACAGCCCAATTTAGAGCAAAAACTTGCTAATAAAAGCTGGGATATTACACCTTATGTTAATGTATTTAATCAAGTCCCTGAAGCAGGATTTTCTCAATTTATGGATAGTCCAAGGTATTCTACAGGCTATACTACATTGTTTAATACGTTAGGAATGATGGTAGAAACGCATATGCTAAAACCTTACAAACAACGCGTTGAGGGTACCTATGAGCTAATGATATCCATGATAGATATTATTGAAGAAGACCATGACACGATAAAAACACTTCGTGATACTGCTATTGGAGATTTAAAAAACCAAGACACCTATCCTTTAGCTTGGCAAATAGACACTACACAGACATCGACTTTGCAATTTAAAGGGTTTGAAGGACAAATGATTGATAGTGATATTACAGGAGCAAAACGTTTACAATATGACCCTACAAAACCGTTTACAAAACCTGTAGTATATCAAAATTACTTTAAGCCTAAAACAGAAGTAACTATTCCTAAAGCTTATATCATTCCTCAAGGTTGGTGGTCTGTTATTGAGTTATTACAGCTAAATCAAGTTGAGATGAAACCACTTGAGAAAGATTCGACATTTATGGTACAATCTTATAAAATCGATGCTTTTGAGACTAGAAATCGAGCTTATGAAGGGCATTATCAACATTACAATACTACTGTAAAGGTTTCTGAAGAAGAAATGACTTTTAAGAAAGGAGATTATATTATTGAAACTAATCAAAAAGCATTTAGGTATTTACTAGAAACCTTAGAGCCTGAAGCACCTGATTCATTTTTTAATTGGAATTTCTTTGATACCGTTCTTCAGCAAAAAGAAGGTTTTTCGCCTTATGTATGGGAAGACAAAGCTAAATTACTACTGAATAATCATCCAGAAATCAAGAATGAATTCAACAGGAAAAAAGTAACCGACAACAATTTCAAAAATAACTGGTTTGCGCAATTAGATTGGTTGCATAAACAAAGTGATAATTACGAACAAGCGCATTTACAATATCCTATATATCGCATAAAACATTAAAACTAATTTACAAAACATAAAAAAACCGTTACAATTGTAACGGTTTTTTCTTTATTTATTTTAAAGATTATTTATTTACTAAAATTTTCTTAGTAAAGCTTCTTCCTTCAGACTTTAATTTTAATATATATAGTCCTCCAGCTAATTCTTTTGTTTTAATTATATTTCTATTACTAGTTAGTGATCCAGAAAGTACTTGTTTACCATTTAAATCTATCATAGTGTAATTAAGTACTTCACCTTCTAATAATGTGATATCAACGTTTAACTCGTTAACAACTGGATTAGGATATAATTTAATATCAGAAACTAAAGTTACATCGTCGCTATTACTAGTATTGCTTGTTCTAGAATTATTAGCTACCTTATCGGTAGATCCTGAAAGAATTACTAAAATTGAAACTCCAACTGTATCAAGATCTGCACATACTTGACCATTATTAATTAAATTAAGCACATCAGAAGCAGTAGTTACCCCTAAACTAATATCGTTTAAATCTAATGTTGAAGGATTATAAGCCAACATATGTATTTTATAATTTCCTCCAACTGCTGGTAACTGTATTGTTGTTGTACTACTTACTTGTTGAATAGTTAATGCGTTTCCACTTGTAACAACAGTACCTAATTGATATCCTTGAGGAATTGATGCATCACCATTTGGTGTTACAGTTACAAAAAAGTCAACATTTGGATCAACTAATACTACACTAGCAGCTAACGATCCTGTTCCTGCTGAAACAGGTTGACAAGCAACACCATCTGTTAATGTGAAACTTATAGTTTGTACCTCACATAACTGAAGACAATTATTACTAGTTGCAGATTTTGAATTAGTAGTATTATTATTGGCTACTCTATCTGTTGAATTATCGCAATCGCCTGTTGTTGAAACTGTATACAATTGCGCTGTAATCATGAAGTTACCAATACCTAAATCCCATGATGTTTCACCAGCTGGATATGTATAAGGCATACTATTATCTGTAAGTAAAGATGAAATATTAGTGTCTGTATTTGTTATAGTATACATAACACTATCTGCAGTTCCACTAACAATACTATTGATGTAGGAATCTAAAGGCAACTCAGATAAATCGTAAGTACTACCATCTACAATAGAAACATCTTCTGTTCCGTTAGTGAAAACAAATTCATCGATAGTTCCACAACAGTTAGTTATAGTAAATGTTATACATTGTGTATCACATTCTGTTCCGCTAGCATTATTTTCTTCGTAAACAGTAGAACAAAAATTAAACGTACCACAACCTAAATTCCAAACTTGATTTGTTGCTCCTGGGAATGTATAAGGTATTACGTTTTCAAGTTTTGTATATACTTCGCCTGTATCTAAATTAGTTAGGGTGTTAAACGCACTTTCAACATTACCTGAAGTTAATACATTAATGTTAAAGTCAGAAGGTATAGCATTAATATCATAACTACCACCATCGACTATTGCTACTGAAGGGTCAGAAAAATTCGAAAACTCAAATCCATCTATTGTACCACAACAATTAGTTATTGTAAATGTTATACACTGTGTATCACATTCTGTTCCATTGGCATGGTTTTGATCATATACACTAGAACAGAAATTAAATGTTCCGCAACCTAAATTCCAAACTTCGTTTGTTGCTCCTGGGAATGTGTAAGGCACAACGTTTTCTAGATTGGTATACACTTCACCTGTATCTATATTAGTTAGTGTGTTGAATGTGCTTTCAATATTCCCTGATGTTAATACGTTAATATTAAAATTAGCAGGTATACTATTGATATCATAACTACCACCATCGACTATCGCTACTGAAGGGTCAGAAAAATTCGAAAACTCAAATCCATCTATTTGCCCACAAACATTATCGTTTATTGTAAAATAAATTGACTGCACGTCACATGGATCTCCTTGACAATAGTCAAATTCAAAGATTTTTGCTTTTAATTTGAAATATCCTGTACCATAACTCCATGCAGCATTACCA
Source organism: Olleya sp. YS (assembly GCF_029760915.1). Lineage (NCBI taxonomy): Bacteria > Pseudomonadati > Bacteroidota > Flavobacteriia > Flavobacteriales > Flavobacteriaceae > Olleya > Olleya sp. YS. Next base: position 406,699 of record NZ_CP121685.1, read on the forward strand.
CCTGGAATTGTATAAGGAAGATGATTTTCACCTACATTATAAACATCACCAGTATTTAAATTTTCTAATCTCAAGCTAGAACTTTCAGACTGACCATCTACTAATAGGTCTACATAAAAATTATCTGGCAAAGCATCAATGTCATACGAACCATCATTTACTATGGAAACAGTGTCAGATCCATTTGAAAATTCAAATCCAGATATATCTCCACATGATTGAGTACATGTAATTGAAAAATTTATAGTTTCTGTATCACAGATTGTTCCACATCCATCATATTTGTATAATCTTGCTTTAATTCTAAAATCTCCACATCCAAAATTCCATGCGCAATTTCCTCCTGGAAATGTATATGGTAAATGATTTTCAGTAATATTATAACACTGACCTGTATCTAGATTTGTAACATCAAATTTGGCACTTTGTGAGTAACCATCTACTAATAAATCAACATAAAAATTGTTTGGTAAGTCTCCTATAAAATAAGATTGATTATCATTAATTGTTATTGTTGAATCACCATTAGAAAATTCAAATCCAGAAATTGATCCACAATTGGTGTCTACAAAAGCATAAGCTTGAAATGAAAAAATTAAAGCAACTAAAGTAAATAGAGCTCTAAAATTTAGTGTTTGGTTAGGTAAAAATTTACACATACGTTTGGTTTTTATTATTAACATTTACCTAACAAATTTACCTAACAGAAAACCCTTACAGAAAAAAAATAGCCTAAATGCAATATTTGTCTTTAAAAGGATAAAACTTACATTTTTAGCAGATTAAATGTAAAAATTAATAATTTTTTTTATCGTGCAAAGACTTTTTTAATAGTTGTAATACTATTAAAACAGAAGTTTGATATTGGAATAAGAATTACCCAACGCTTTCTTTACTTCTTCTGTATTTAACCATTTAACCTCAGTAATCCCCTCATTTAATTGAGGATAAAATTTACCAGAAAATGTAGAGTACATCTCAAACCAATACGTTATTTTTAATTTCACCTTTCCGTTACGTTTAAAAATATGATAGGTATTTGGTAATGGTTTTACGATTTCAAGTTTACCGACTCCTGTTTCTTCTTTAACCTCTCTTATAGCAGTTTCTTCAATAGATTCCTTTCCTTCAGTTTTCCCTTTAGGTAAATCCCATTTATCATTCCTATAAATAAAAAGAATATCTCCTTTATCGTTATGCACCTTTCCACCTCCAGCTACAACGTTAGGTAACTTTTTCTTGAAAGACTTAAGTAATTTATCTTCTTTATGACCTATAAGTCTAACAGAATTAATGGATTTTTTAGACAAGGTTTTGAGTATTAACTCGATATTAGCATCCTTAAGCAAGAAATTTTTAAAGTCGGTCTCTTTTTCTACCTTAGTGGTTAAGTAAATAGGCTTATCATTAACAAAAATGGGTTGCATTAAAACTGGCGGTGCTTTTTTATTTTTGGTAAAAATATTAAAATTAATCAGATAGTTGTATGCTCTTTATTTATTTTAAAATTTAATTTAAGTCAAATTAAATTTATCTGTATTTTTGCTTTATGATTTTTAACGACCAAACTGCAAGGCAAACCGCCAAAGTATTATTACAAATTAATGCCATCAAACTTCAACCTAATGATCCATTTACATGGGCTTCTGGCTGGAAATCTCCTATATATTGTGACAATCGTATTATACTATCGTATCCTACAATAAGAAATTACGTTAGAGAAGAGATGAGTAAGTTTATCGAAGAACACTACGGAAAACCAGACGTTATAGCTGGTGTTGCTACTGGAGCGATAGGCATTGGTATGCTAGTAGCAGAATATTTAGGACTACCCTTTATATATGTAAGACCAGAAGCTAAAGGTCATGGTAGAAAAAACCAAATAGAAGGACACATAGAAAGTGGACAAAACGTGGTGGTGGTTGAAGACTTAATTAGCACTGGTAAAAGTAGTCTTAATGCTGTAAAGGCTTTAAGAGAAGCTAATGTAAACGTTAAAGGGATGATTGCTATCTTTTCTTACGGTTTTAAAGTAGCAAATACCAATTTTGAAAACGAAAACATGACGCTGCATACATTAAGTAACTATGAAAATTTATTGATTGAAGCAGCCTCTAGTAAATATATTACAGAAGATCAAATAGAGACTTTAAGTCAATGGAATGCCAACCCTAGTGTTTGGAACGCTAATTGATACTACATCCATGTTGTTACTACCTAACAATATTATTAAATTATAAAACACATACTAATTATGAGACTAGAAAGCCCTAAAGTTACTTTAGATAAATCAACAGAAGACACGTTTAACTTTTTAAGCGATATCAAAAATTTTAAAAGCCTGATGCCTGAAAACATCAGTAAATTTGAAGTGTTGGGAGAAGATAAATTTTTGTTTGCCTTAAAAGGAATGCCAGAAATAATATTAAAAAAGAAAGAAAGCACGCCAAACAGTCAAATAGTGTTGGGTGCAGCTGGTGGAAAAATAGATTTTTCTTTAATCGCTAATATTACTCAAGTAGATGCCAACAAAAGTGAAGTACAACTTGTTTTTGAAGGCGAATTTAATGCGATGATGGCCATGATGATTAAAGGACCAATTAATAAATTTATTGAAACTTTAGCAACTAATATGCCTAATGCCATTAATACAGTAGCGTAACAGTTTTTAAATCGAAGGTTTTTAATACTTGATCTTCTATTAAAACTTCAAGTAATCCTTCGTTAGATACGCCTTTTATAATACCAGAAAACAAACCTTCGGCAGATCTAAATGTTGAAGGTTTTTCTTTTCTAAATAAATAAGACTCATAAGTAGTTTTTAGTAAAACGTTGTCTTTAGTAAAATTCTTAAATTCAACTTGCAACTGTTTTAAAATAAGTTGTAATACGTCATCTAAATTATAAGTAATACCAGTTAACTGTTTTAAAGAACTAGCTTTAGGATGGTTATTAAACTGCAATTGATTGACGTTTAAACCTATACCAATTATAGAAGATTCAATATGGTTTTGCTTTATGACGTTTTCTATTAAAACACCACAAATTTTTTGGTTGTCTGACAAAATGTCGTTTGGCCATTTTACGCTCAACTTAGGGATATTTAGGATTGCTAAAGCTTTAATTATAGCTAAAGATACAACCATGCTAATATCAAATTGTTGCTCAGGCAATAATCCTTTAAAACGTTTATAAACACTGAAGGTTAGGTTTTTAAAGGGTTGCGATTGCCAAGACGTACCCATTTGACCTCTTCCTTGCGTTTGGTCGTCTGTAACAATTACAGTAAAATCCTTAACAGGACTTTCTAAACTTAGATTACGAAGAAATCGATTTGTAGAATCGGTGGCATTAAGTTTGATTATACGCATATTAAATAATTATCTTCGTATTATAAAATCTTATGATTTTTTTAGAGTATAAAGAACTTAAAAATAATAACTTTGCACAAATATAAATCTTATTAATGGCGAAAAAACAATCAAACGCAGATGCCCTAATTGCAACAATAATTGAGGGTATTGAAGATGTAAAAGGAAAAGACATAAATATTCTTGATTTAAGAGAGATTGAAAACACAGTTTGTGACTACTTTGTAATTTGTGAAGGAACTTCTAACACACAGGTTAACGCCATTGTCAATTCTATTCAGAAAAAAGTTAGTAAATCATTAAAGGACAAACCTTGGCATATAGAAGGCGAAGACAATGCAGAATGGATATTAATGGACTACGTCAATGTAGTAGTACATGTATTTCAAAAACATATAAGAGAATATTATGATATAGAAAGTCTTTGGGGAGATGCCAAAGTAACACTTATCGAAACAAATTATTAAACACATTTCATGGCAGATAAAAATAAAAATACAGTTCCAAAAAAACCAAAATTTAATCCGTACTGGATTTATGGTGGCATTATTATTTTCTTTATTGCACTTCAGTTTTTTGGAAGTGGATCTGGAAGTGCTGATAAAACATCTCCATCACAATTTTTTGAATATTTAAGAGATGGTGATGTAGAAAAAGTTGACATTGTTAACGAAATTACAGCAAAGGTATATCTAACTAAGGAAGCCCAAGAGAAAGAGATTCATAAAAACTCTAAACCTACTTCTATTTTCCCGTCTGCTACTAAGCTACCTAACTACTCTTTTCAATTTGGAGATTTAGCGTTATTTCAGGAATCCATTAACGAAATCAATAAAGAATTAGGCAAAGACAATGCTGCAGAAGTCACTTTTAGTATAGAAAGTAATCCATGGGGCGAATTATTATTTAGTTTATTACCATTTGTGTTACTTATTGGTGTTTGGATTTTTATTATGCGTCGTATGTCCTCTGGAGGAGGAGGTGGTGCTGGTGGACAGATTTTTAATATTGGAAAATCTAAAGCTAAATTGTTTGACGAAAAATCTCAAGTTAAAACTACTTTTAAAGATGTTGCTGGACTTGAAGGTGCTAAAGAAGAGGTTCAGGAAATTGTAGATTTCTTAAAAAATCCAGAAAAATACACCAATTTAGGAGGTAAAATACCAAAAGGCGCTTTACTTGTTGGACCTCCAGGAACAGGAAAAACATTATTAGCTAAAGCAGTCGCTGGAGAAGCTAAAGTCCCTTTCTTTTCATTATCAGGTTCTGATTTTGTAGAAATGTTTGTTGGTGTTGGTGCCTCACGTGTTAGAGATTTATTTAAACAAGCTAAAGAAAAATCTCCAGCTATTATCTTTATTGACGAGATAGATGCTATTGGACGAGCTAGAGGTAAAAATGCAATGTCAGGAAGTAATGACGAACGTGAAAACACCCTTAACCAACTGTTAACAGAAATGGATGGTTTTGGTACAAATACAAACGTTATTGTACTTGCAGCTACCAACAGAGCAGATATTTTAGATAAAGCGTTAATGCGTGCTGGACGTTTTGACAGACAAATACATGTCGATCTACCAAATTTAACAGAACGTAGAGAAATATTTGAAGTACACTTAAAACCTTTAAAAAAGTCGAAGGGATTAGATGTAGACTTTTTATCTAAACAAACACCAGGTTTTTCTGGTGCAGACATTGCCAACCTTTGTAATGAAGCTGCATTGATTGCTGCAAGAAAAAATAAAAAAGAAGTTGAAAAACAAGATTTTTTAGATGCAGTAGATAGAATTGTTGGTGGTTTAGAAAAAAGAAGCACTATTTTCTCTGAAGAAGAAAAAAATCTTATTGCCTATCACGAAGCAGGTCACGCAACCACAAGCTGGTTTTTAGAGCATGCAGATCCATTTGTAAAAGTAACTATAGTCCCTAGAGGTCGTAGTCTTGGTGCTGCTTGGTATTTACCAGAAGAAGCTCATACCACTAGAACCGAGAAATACTTAGACGAGATTTGTATGACCATGGGTGGACGTGCTGCCGAAAAATTAATGTTTGATAAAATTTCTACTGGAGCAATTAGTGATTTGCAAAGCGTTACCAAAAAAGCTAAAGCAATGGTAATGATTTATGGTTTAAATGAAAAAGTTGGTAACATAACGTATTATGACCCAACAGGAGAAAATGGATTTGTAAAACCATACAGCGAGAAAACAGCAGAATTAATTGATACCGAAATTAAAAATATCATTGAAACGCAATACCAAAGAGCTATCTCTATTCTATCAGAAAAGAAAGATCTTTTAATCTTATTGGCAGAACGTTTAAGAGAAAGAGAAGTTTTGTTTAGAGAAGATTTAGAAGAAATATTAGGAAAACGTCCGTTTGACAATGTTATCGAAAAGCCTTCAGAAAAACTTCAAGCTAGTAACGAAGAGGAGGAATAATACAAAACTCTTAGTAATAAGCATAAAAATCTTAGATTATCTCGTTTGATAGTCTAAGATTTTTTATATTTGGTAATCCCATAACAGAATTGTGATTATAGCAACGTGTAAATGAGCCTTTTTAGAAAATTTTTTAGTTCTAAATCTCAAAAAGAAAAACAGGAATTAAAGTCCGAAGAGAGAGGTAAATATATGCCTCAAAAGGAACTACCAATTGATGAGAGTTTTACAATAAACTTCAAAAAAAATGGTGGTAAGTTCTTGTATTGTGACTCGTTAGATGAAGTTTATGACAACCTCAATAATATCATCCTCGAAAATAATTGGGAAGACCATTCGGTATATTTTTACGATGATAATCTAAAAGACAAGTTTAAAAGTTCGCAATTAAAAGTAAGCGATACGTTATCCGAATGCACGTATTTTATTACAACATGCGAAAACTTAATAGCCAATGACGGATCTTTATTAGTGTGCTCCAACCAACTAGCCGAAAAAAAACTTAACGAGTTTCCTAACAACGTCATAGTGTTTGCTACAACAAGTCAAATAGTGTCTAATATTGGTGAAGGCTTAAGAGAAATTAAAAACAAAAACACTAAAAATATTCCAACAAATATAACGACCATAAAGCATTTTAAATTACAAGAGGAAAAAGACTTTTTATCTTACGGAAGCAGTTCAAAAAACTTATATTTGTTGCTTTTAGAAGACCTTTAGTTTTATGAGCGAAACGCTAACCAGAGCACTTTCAGGATTTTTATATATTAGTTTGCTAATTGCATCTTTGCTAAACCAGCATGCATTTATCGTTTTGTTTTTTGTGTTTGGTTTTATTTGTCTTGTTGAGTTTTGTAAACTCATTCAACTTAAAAGCATAGTGCCATATATTATATTTACGCTACTATATTTGGTTTTTGGTTACTGGTTGTTTGTCATGAAATCCAATAAAGGACTCAATGAGGCCACACAAATACTGCAAGTCATCACTATTTTTGTGCAATTGATTTTAATAAAAGATTTGTTTTCAGAAAAAACAATCCCATTATTTAGCTCCAAACGATTTATCATTACTACATTTTACTTATCCAGTGGATTTGTGTTTTTAGTATTAATTGCAAATCACAATGGCTCATTTACACCAGAATACATTTTAGGCTCATTTATATTAGTTTGGATTAACGACACGTTTGCCTATCTAGTAGGTAAAAATTTTGGGAAGCAAAAGTTATTTCCAAGAATCTCACCTAAAAAAACTGTTGAAGGTTTTTTAGGAGGATTATTTTTTGCAACAATTGCCAGTTATTTTATTTATATCTTTACTAATACACTAACCTTTACTAATTGGCTTATATTAAGTATAATAGTTAGTGTCTTTGGTACTCTTGGAGACTTAATAGAATCCAAATTTAAACGCCAAGCCCAAGTTAAAGATAGTGGTGTTATTATGCCAGGTCATGGTGGTCTATTGGATCGTTTTGACAGTATGATATTTGCAGCACCTTTTATTTATTTGTTTTTAAGATTTTTAAAATATGTTTCATAAAGAAGGCTTTAAGATTATTGCAGTAACCTTTTTAACGGTTGCTATTTTAGCTGTAGTTATAGATAAGTTTGTAACATTACAATGGTTACAATATGTGTTATTTTTCATCCTTTTTATTTTTTTATTTCTAATACTTCAATTTTTTAGAAACCCAAAACGACTCACCCTTTTAAATGACAATACTGTAGTATCTCCTGTAGATGGAAAAGTGGTTGTTATTGAAGAAGTTTTTGAACCAGAATTTTTTAAAGAACAACGTTTACAAGTTAGCGTATTTATGTCTCCCATAAATGTACATGTGACGCGCTATCCTATTGGAGGGCAAGTTGCTTACAGTAAATATCATCCTGGTAAATATCTAGTCGCTTGGCATCCAAAAGCTAGCACAGAAAACGAACGTACTACAGTAGTTGTAGACAACCCATCCTACGGTAAGGTATTATACAGACAAATTGCAGGTGCATTGGCTAAACGTATTGTAAATTATGCAAAGGAAGGTGATACAGCTATACAAGGTGAAGACTCAGGATTCATTAAATTTGGGTCAAGAGTAGATTTATTTTTACCTTTAGATACTAATATAAAGGTTAGTTTAAATCAAAAAGTAAAAGGAGGCGAGAGTGTTATTGCCGAAATTTAAAGTATGACTCCAGAAGAATTAGATAAAACTTTTGATGATGCTGTAGAACGCATAAATGCGCACACAGAACCTTTTCCTGCAGATTTCCTTCTTCGTTTATACGCCTATTATAAAAAAGCCACTAATAATTACGAAAGACCAAGTAGTAGAAAACCTATTATTAATGCTTTTAAAACTAATGCACTTTTTCAGATAAAAGATATTACTGTTGAAGAAGCTAAAACCACTTACATCGAGCTAGTCAATAACTATTTTCTCTACAGAAAATAGTTTTAGTCCAAAACCATTTCTAGAGGTCTTCCTGTTGCTCCATTAGGAAAACTAATTCCTAATAAAGAGGACATGGTTGGAGCTATATCTGGTATGGTTGTACGTTGCAAAGTGCTTCCCTTTTTTATTCCATGACCATAAAATAGTAAAGGTACATGCGTATCATAATTTAACGCAGAACCGTGTGTGGACCCTGTTTTACTATAACTTATGACTGCTGGATCTAAAACAAACAGCACATCGCCAGAGCGTTTTTGATTATAACCATTTTGTAATAAGTTTTCAATCCCTTCGGCAAACTCTGTATTACTCATACTCGTTGCTGTATATGCTTTATCAATATTAGGATAATCAATTATAAGATTAACTATAGCTTGTTGTACAGCTGCTAAGTTTAATCCGTAATTTTTAATCAACTCTCGATCTAAAAAAATCTGATTGTTACTAATATTTTTTATGAAGTCTTTAGCTTTATAGTTAAAAATATCCGAAGCCTCCAGTTTAGTTTTAAAAGCATCTCTATTAAAATAACCAGCTGGTATTTTTACAGACTGCAAATAAGAAGGTACTTCTACTGCACCATGATCTGAAGTTAAAAACAAAGTATAATTGCCTTTACCAACTTTAGTGTTTAAGGCATTAATAATACGCTCAATATCATTATTAAGTCTAATGTAAGTATCTTCTATTTCTTTACTGTTAACACCAAAATTATGTCCAACATAATCAGTACTTGAATAACTAATAGTTAATACGTCAGTAAAACTATCTTGTCCTAATTGCTCACCATCAATAGCAGCTATAGCAAAATCAGTTACTATACTATTACCATAAGGTGTTGCTTTTATAATATCATAACCTCTATTATCTTTACTTAAAGCCTTTAAATCATAAGGAAATGTTGCTGTTTCTTTCCCTTTAAATCCGCCTTCAAAAGTATTTAAATCACTTCCACTTTCTGTATAAGTATTAATATCATACAGTGTGTTCCACTCTTTTAAATAGCTTTCAGCTACAGCTGAATTATTAAAAGCTTGAACCCATTGTGGTAACGATTTTAAATAATACGTACTACTTATAAAACGTCCTTCATCCAAACCATGAAACCAATACGCTGCATTTGCTGTGTGTCCTGCTGGCAAAATAGCACCTCTATCTTTTAACGAGATACCTATGGTTTTTCCTCTCATTTGCGTGAATAATCTATTTTGATCGGCAAATGAAGTAGTCTTAAGCCTGTGTGGTGACATTTGACCTGCTTTATTTAGAGTTCCTACAGATTGTACTGTGGTATCACCTGCACAATACACATAACTATCTGATACTTTATCGTACCAATTGTTAGATATTATTCCGTGCATTTTTGGTGTTGTTCCTGTAAATACTGACGCATGTCCAGGTCCTGTATATGTTGGGACGTAGTTAAAATGATTGTTTTTACAATTAAATCCATCAATCATTAAACGTTTAAATCCTTCATTGCCAAATTTGCTAGAAAAGCGTGTTAAATAGTCATAGCGCATTTGATCGACCACTATACCAACCACTAGTTTTGGTTGTATTGGTTCAACCAAAACATGATCTCTATAAGATTGATTGTAAACTTTATTTTGAACATTACAGGATACTAACAATAGAGCAAATAAGAGGAAGTAAATATTTTTTTTCATTATAAAAAGTATAGACTAGGCAAAAATACAGATTTTAAAACATCTAATTTGAAATTAAGGTTAAATACCTACCTAGAATTTTATATTTTAGCAGTAACAAATAAAGCATGAATTACCTACATTATATTGGGACTTACTTTTTGATGGTTGTCGAGATGTTTCGAAAACCAACCAAGTGGTCTGTTATGAAAAAACTAATCCTTAAAGACATTGACGATTTAATTATTGGCTCTTTAGGTATTGTTGCTTTCATTTCGTTTTTTGTTGGTGGTGTGGTTACAATTCAAACAGCTTTAAATATTGACAATCCGTTAATACCAAAAAATCTTGTTGGGTTTGCCACCAGACAATCAATTGTTTTAGAATTTGCACCTACATTTATGTCTATAATTATGGCAGGAAAAGTAGGTTCTTTTATTACTTCCAGCATTGGAACAATGCGTGTTACAGAGCAAATTGACGCATTAGAAGTTATGGGAATTAACAGTTTAAATTATCTGGTATTTCCGAAGTTTATAGCTTTAACCTTATATCCTTTTGTGATTTCCATCTCCATGTTTTTAGGGATTATGGGTGGATTAGCTGCTTGTGTATATGGTGGCTATGCAAGTATGCCAGATTATATTGAAGGCATTCAGTTAGACTTTAAACCTTTTCATATGGCTTATGCCTTTATTAAAACTCTAATATTTGCTTTTATTTTAGCCACTATTCCTTCCTATCATGGATATTATATGAAAGGTGGTGCACTTGAGGTTGGTAAAGCCAGTACAACGTCTTTTGTTTGGACCAGTGTAGTGATTATTCTTTTAAATTATATATTAACGCAACTCCTACTAAGTCAATGATAGAAGTTAAAAATTTACATAAGTCGTTTGGAGATGCTCATATTTTAAAAGGGATTACTACCTCTTTTGAAAAAGGAAAGACTAATCTTATTATTGGACAAAGTGGTTCTGGTAAAACTGTATTTTTAAAATGTTTATTAGGATTGTTTAATTATGAAAAAGGTACGATTGCTTATGATGGCAAAGTGTTTGCACAATTAAGCGAAGATAAACGTCGTGAAATTAGAGCAGATATCGGAATGGTTTTTCAAGGTAGTGCGTTGTTTGATTCTATGACAATTGCCGAAAATGTGATGTTTCCGTTGCGTATGTTTACCAAACAAAGTAAAAGCGAAATGCAAGATCGTGTTGACTTTGTATTAAACAGAGTAAATCTAGGAGATGCCCACAACAAAATGCCAAGTGAAGCGTCTGGAGGTATGCAAAAACGTGTGGCTATTGCCAGAGCAATTGTAAACAAACCAAAGTACTTGTTCTGTGACGAACCTAACTCTGGATTAGACCCAAAAACCGCAATAGTTATTGACGATTTAATTAAAGAAATCACTGAAGAATACCAAATCACAACCGTTATCAACTCGCATGACATGAACTCGGTAATGCAAATAGGTGAAAAAATTATCTTCCTAAAAAATGGGTATAAAGAATGGGAAGGTTCACGTTACGACATCTTTAAAACAGATAACGAAGCGGTTACCGACTTTGTGTACTCGTCAGAACTATTTAAAAAAGTACGTCAAATGTACTTGGAAGAACGTAGCTAAATTAGTTTCTTCTAATAATTATAGTATCTGTAACCAACTCTTTTTTCAACCACTGTTGTAATTCTTTTTCCTTTGCCAAAACAATACTGTCAGGCAACGAGACTTTCCATCTTACATTTGCAATAGTTACCGTATCTATATTTATAAAATCTTTAGACTCTAATACTTTGGAATAGCCAAAATACTCCAAGTCATTAAATCGTACTTTAGCATCACGCGATAAGTTAGTAAATGACACCGTTCTTTGAGCACTTTTAGACTCGATTTGCTTATTTAAGTTAGTAATACTCTCCTGCAATTCTTCAATTTGCTTTTGTAATCCAGCAATCACATTGTCTTTTTTGTCCAATTCTCCAATAGCTCTATCATAAGCATCCACTATTTTGTCAAAGCTTCGATTTTTATTTCCTTGTATATCTAATCTAAAGTCCTTGATTTTATCGTAGTTTTTCAATTCGTTAGTCAAATCTGCAATGGTCGCATCTGGGACTTCGCCATTAAAGTAAAGCACAATCGTTTTATCATCCCAATTTGGTGTTCCTTTTTGCAACCACAATTCGTTATTAGGCTCGACTTCTAACCTTAAAAAGTTATTATAATCGCTTTCTAACCCACTTTGTGTAATAAAATTAAGAAACGTCCATATCGCAGGAGCCATCACTAAAACTGCAACTACAGAAGCTAACTGGGCAATACGCTTACGCTTTTTAGAATTGGCATATTTAAGCATTGGAAAACGTAAAATCTTAAGCACTAAAAAAGTAGCCAATGCTATAAAAATGGTATTTATGGTAAATAAATACATGGCACCAATAAAAATATCCCAATCATGTGCTAACCCATAACCAGCTGTACATAATGGTGGCATTAACGCAGTAGCAATTGCAACACCAAAAATAACTGTTGCAATAGTTCCTTTTTTAGTACGCGCTATAATTAGTGCTAGTCCACCAAAAAAGGCAATTAACACATCCCGTAAATCGGGTTTGGTACGACCAAATAACTCGTTGGTCATGACATCTGCAGTTGGGAAAAATTTAAAGAATAAAAATGCGGTTAGTAAACTAAGCACAATCATGGTCGCTAAATTGATAAGCGAGCTTTTAAGCGTGTCAATATCATTTAATGCAATAGATAAACCAATCCCTAAAATAGGACCCATTAATGGCGAAATTAACATGGCACCAATCACTACAGCTGTACTATCTGCATTTAAACCAACAGATGCCACCATGATGGAGCAAATTAAAATCCAAGCAGTAGCACCTCTAAAAGGGATATCTGCTTTAATAGCAGCGATAGTCGCATCTCGATCTGTATCGTCTCTAAAATCTAATAAATTATCTAAAAATGTTCTTATGCTTTTAAACAAGCCTTCAGCATCCTTTTTTACAGCTTCTTTTTTCTGCTCGACAGCATCCACTTGTTGCTCCTCATCAGAGAAGTTAAATTTATTTTCTTTAGGTTCGTTGTTTTGTTCCATAGTTAAAACCTATCCATAATGTTCTCCAAATTTGTCTTTGACGTTTTGGAGCACTTTTTTAATATCTTGTTCTTTTGTCTTCGGAAAGATAAGCAAAACTTCGTCTTTATCCACAATAATATAATCTTGCAATCCATCTACTACCACTAGCTTACCTGCTTTGGTACGTATCATGTTTCCTGATGCATCTTCGGTTAAGGTTTTAGCATTAACAACTGCATTATTATCTTGGTCTTTATCTAGTTTGTCATACAAACTTCCCCAAGTTCCTAAGTCGTTCCAATCAAATGTAGCAGGTATGACATATACGTTTTTAGACGGTTCCATAATCGCGTAATCTACAGAGATGTTTTCCGCTTTAGCGTAATTATCTTTTATAAAATTATCTTCTGCATCTGTATTATAGGCAGCGATTCCAGATTTAAATAAGTCGAATAATTCTGGTTGGTTATTTTTGAAAGCTTTAATCACACTTGCCACACTCCACATAAAAATACCAGCATTCCATAAAAAATTACCTTGAGACAGAAACTGCTTAGCAGTCTCGTAATCTGGTTTTTCTCTAAACTGAATCACTGGATGAATCCCATTAGTAGCCTCACCACTTTCTATGTAACCATACCCAGTATTAGGAAAGGTTGGTGTAATACCTAGCGTCATTAACGCATCGTTTTGCTCACAAAACTGAAACGCTTGCTGGACGTTTTGGCTAAATGCGTTTTCGTCTTCTATCCAGTGGTCACTAGGTGCCACAATCATGACTGCATCAGGATTTTCTTTTTGTATTTTTAAACTAGCATACAAAATACAAGGCGCTGTATTGCGCATAGCAGGTTCTAACACCACTTGACGTTGCGTCACTTCTGGCAATTGCTGCAGGACTAAATCGTTATATTTTTCATTGGTTAAAATGAAAATATTCTCTTTTGGAATCACCTGACTTAATCGGCTAAATGTTTTTTGGATTAGCGTGTCACCAGTCCCAAGCATATCATGAAACTGCTTTGGAAACTGCTCTGTACTAATTGGCCAAAACCGTGAGCCTACTCCACCTGCCATTAAAATGGCGTAATAATTTTTATTCATATGTTGTTGTCATTGCGAGACCTTCAGGTCGAAGCAATCTTTTTTAATAACTTAACTTTTAACTAGTTCCTTTTTCCTTCTAACTTTTCACTATTCACTTTTCACTATTCACTTTTCACTTTTAACTCTCCACCAGCTCCACTTCAGCATTCGCATTAAACAGATACACTTTACCAGATTTAAGCTCGACGCACTCGTGACGCGTACGTCGTTTAGCGCCTTTTTTAAACACACGTCCATTAGGTGTTTTAAAGGTTTGGTGCAAAGGTACTTCAAATATAAAGGTTTTATTATTTGGTGCGTCAAATTGCTTTAAGGCATAAGCGAGTTGCACGTCTGTGTCGCTGGACGCTTTTGGGTTTTTAAAATGTTGGGCTAACACTGGTAAAATGGTGTCCGGAAACACCTCTGGATTAATAAATGGTAACATTAAATGTTGGAAGGTACGCTTCCACTCTGCACCATGTGGTTTTATGAAACGACCATAGTTTTGAAAAGCTTCCAGATGTGCAATCTCATGGATTAGCGTGATTAAAAAACGGTATTTATTAAGGCTACCATTAACTGTAATTTGGTGTTTACCATTGGGTAATTTGCGGTAATCACCATGTCTGGTTTTACGTTCTTTTTTAACCAACACACTTAGGTTATCACGTTCTAACAGTTGTAAGACGTTGGGGACAGACGCTTCTGGAATATAATAAGATATGGTGTGCTGCATGACTGCAAAAATAGAAGATTTTACCGAGAAAAATACGTAGTTCTACGTATTTCATAGCGTAGGAAAAGGTTGTAACTTGGGTGAAATTTGATATAATATATTTGTACTAAGTATATCAAGGTATTGAAATAGTTTTATATCAGTTAATTTAGGCATAACTTAAACTACTCAACACAATTTAGAGAATGAAATTAAAAATGACTATCAATAAAATAAAGTCTATTGAAAATCTGACGATAGAATTACCAGTTGATAAAGGATTATATGCATTAACTGGACAGAATGGTGCTGGAAAAAGTACAGTAGCAACCTGTGCCTCAAGTGTATTCTTCAACATGACTATGAAAGACTATTTTGGAAAAACTGACAAAGAAGCCTTTATTAGTTTTGAATATGATGGAGCTTCCAAAATCTATAAAAAAAATAGTTATGGAAAATGGTATAGTTCAAAAAACGGACATATCGATTTAAAAGGTTTTTATGAAGGAAGTTTAATTTTTGGAAATAGATTTAGAAATACTAACTATAACAACTTAAGAAAATTAGACCGCATTAGTGATAGCTACTTGAAAAAAGCACCTGAGTTTATAAGAGAAAATTTAGGTTTAATTCTTCATAATAATAAAGAATTTTACGAAAAACTATTTAGAGTTAATCCATCATCAATTAGCCATATAGCAAAATTCTATGGAGACATATTTTATTATGAAATACACGGAAAAAAAGTCAGTCAATTTCATATGTCGACTGGAGAAAATTTACTTATTAGTATTCTAAACTCTCTGAATATTAGAAATACAGACAGAAAAACAATAGACACACCTTGCATCCTACTTTTAGACGAAGTAGAACTTGCATTACATCCATCTTCATTAAAGCGATTAGTAGTCTTTTTAAAGGAAATTTCTAAGCAATTCAATTACTCTGTTTATTTTTCAACTCATTCCCTAGAGTTAATTAGTTCAATTAAGCCAGATAATATTTTCTTTCTCGATAGACATAGCGACCATTCACTTGAACTTATAAACCCATGTTACCCTGCATATGCAACACGAATGCTTTATGACCATACTGGATACGATTATATAATATTAGTCGAAGATGATTTAGCTAAAGAGATTATTAAAAGACTATTGAGACAAAATTCTTTATGGGGAAATAAACTTATATATATATTGCCTTGTGGAGGTTTTACAAATGTTATTGATTTAGCGCAAGAGGTCGTATCAAGTAATTTGGTTGGTAAAACTTCAAGTATTAGTCTTATTCTTGATGCTGATATTAAAGAGCAAGCCAAAAAATATATTACTAAAAATAATATTGCTAATAATATACCCTTAAATTTTCTTCCTATTGAAAGTTTAGAAAAATATTTAAAATCCAAATTATTTGACAACGTTGACCACAAACTGTTCCGTCATCTTAATGATTTCGTTTTTCATCAAGTAAGTTTAAACGAGATAATTGATGAATACCGTAGTTCAAAGGATTTTGAAAATGACAATAATGGAAAAAAATTATACTCTAGAATTGACAAAGAATTAAGAGCGCGAAATAAGGATAGAACCGAAATTATTGAGATGGTTGTAGATTATCTCACTGCAAATGATAAAATAAGTATAGATAAAATAGTTGCTTTTTTAAAAGCCCAATTCGAATAAAAAAACTAAGTCTAACAATGTACTTAAAAAACATCGCAAGTAATTACTAAAATTATTTATTGAGTGTTTTATAAAGTCGCCTAATTTTAAAATTTGACGACTTCTAAGTTTTAAGTTTAAGGATAAATAGTAAAACTTAAATATTCATCTTTTATTTTATCAGAAAAGTTAATCATTTTTTTGGCAGTACTTTACATGCACAAATACTTTCAACAATCTATTCAAACATTCCCACAATCAATTAACATTCCTTTAAACAAAAACGCTATTCTGTTTTGTATCTTTAAGTATGAAACAGATCACACTTTTAGCACTACTTTTTATGGCAGCAACTACTGGATTAACTATTGATTTTGGACAAGATAAAGCTGGAGATACTTGGCGTATTGTTAATGATGGTGTGATGGGTGGATTGTCACAATCTTCTGCTACGTTAACCGAAGATACGGTTCTATTTAAAGGCGACGTGAGTCTAGAAAATAATGGTGGTTTTGCTAGTATGCGTACCTTAATTACAGAAGGTGCTTTAAAAGACTGTAAGACCATGACGATACGTTTTAAAAGCAGTAGTACAAATAGGACGTTTGGATTGTCGCTTAAAAATAGTCAGCAGTATTATATACCATACTACAAACATACCTTTACACCTAAAACTACAGATTGGGAAATACTAACGGTTAATTTATCCGACTTTAAACATTACCGTATTAGTGAGGTGATTGGCAACGAGATGCCTAAAAAAGCGTTAGACGATGTGTTTAATATTGCACTAATTATTAGCGATAAAAAAGCAGGTCCTTTTGATATTGAGATTGATTATATTACATTTGAGTAATATAACACCCTAATTAACATTTAGTTACATTGACTTTTAACTTACATAAATGGTTATTTAGCATTACTGTAGTTGCTCTACTAGTGTCTTTTTCTGGTTATGCAACGACTAGTTCTGAAGTTATAACACCTACCACAGAATGGATTAAAAACTCAAACACTAAAGACCAATCTAATACTTTTTATGTGGACTTTAGTTTTGAAGATTCACCAATGTCTTCTTTTGTATTTTATGAGTCTAAATTTTCAACTTTCCTGTTACAAATTAAAAAGCAAAATCTGTTACGTTTAAAAACTCAACATGTTATTTTTAATCATTACAAGCGTACTTATCTTAATAGACTAATCAAACCTAATTACGTACATCATTCTGTGAGCAACTAATTATTTAAATAGGGCTAACGTCAACTTTTCTGTTTTAAATAATTAAAAAACTCATCAAATGAATTTAAAAAGAGGACTACGCTTAGTTGCATTAGTCTTATTTATAGCTATAGCTTGTGTATTACCATTTCCTATGACTTTTAAAAGAAAGGACAATTTACCAAAAGACTTAATAGAGCAAATTGATAAGACAACAAAAACTGATGAAGAAGATGTTAATAAAGAGGCTTTTAATTAAGCACTTGTTTAGAGTAACACCATTTTAACTGATTGTTTATTAAATATAGCGCATAAAAAAACCGCTTCCAACCAACAAGAAAGCGGTTTCACACTAAAATTCCGAAAAATTATTTCGGCATTACTACAGTATCAATCGCATGAATCACGCCATTTGAGGCTGCTACATCTGCTATAACTACTTTAGACTTATTTCCTTTTTCATCGGTTAATATTACACTGTCACCATCTAATGATGCAACTAGTTTTCCACCTTGTACAGTAGCTACTTCAAAAGCACCATCGTTAGATTTGATAGCATCTACTACTGCTGCTGCTTCAAATTTTCCTGATACCACGTGGTATGTCAGTACTGCTGTTAAGGTTGCTTTATTTTCTGGTTTTAGTAAGTTTGCTACTGTACCTTCTGGTAATTTTGCAAACGCATCGTTGGTTGGTGCAAATACAGTAAATGGTCCATCACCACTTAATGTCTCTACTAATTCTGCTGCATTTACTGCTGCTACTAATGTAGAAAAGTTGTCATTTCCTACTGCTACACCTACAATGTTTGGAGTGCTTTGCATCTCTTTTTTAGCCTCGTCTGTGTTTACTGCTACTTCTTTTTTAGCATCATCCATAGTGGTTTCTGCGTCTTTTTGTGCGTCTTTACAAGAAGTCAATCCTAATAGTCCGACCATTGCAAACGCCATAAATACATTTTTAGTTTTCATAGTTTTATTTTTAAGTTTACCCAAAGATAGATAGTGATCTTATTAAAACTATCACAATTTTGTTTAAAGTTTAGTTAAAATTATTAAACAAAAATATATCGTAATAAAAAACCGATACATAATCAACGCATCGGTTATTGTTATTTACATGGTTTAGACTTAAAAATCAAAGCCTACAGAAAATTGCCACACTCTGTTACTTGGCTTACCATCGTCATAGATATCTCCTAATCCTAAGTGGTAACGTACACCAAAACTAACACCTGCATCAGTCTTAAATCCAGCTCCGAAATTAACTCCGTAATCAAAACTATTTGGCTCAAACTCTTGCGATGTATCAAACAAATTGAAGTTAGCATCAAACGTTTCTTTATGAGATATAGCGTATCCAATTTGTGGACCAGCTTCTAGATAAAAGGTACTTACAGGATATAATTTTAAACTTAACGGTAGATTGATGTAGTTTAATTTTTGAGTAAATGTTCCACTGTCGTTTTTTATTTCATACCCTTGTTGCGAGTATAATAATTCTATTTGGATGGATGCAAAATCACTAAAATAAGACTCGCCATAAAGTCCTATATGAAATCCGCTTCTCTGACCAGTTTCTCCGTCTCCATCATACTCGACAGATGCAAGGCTATAACCGCCTTTTAATCCTCCGTTAGACTGTAGTTTTGTGTCATTATCTTGTGCGTTTGCAAAATATAATGCACCAAAAATTAACACGATTGATAAACATTTAATTTTCATAATTTATAAGATTTTTAGTTTGTTATTTTATAAATACGAAAAAAAAATATGCTTGGTTTTTAAAAAAAATTACATGCGTTCAGGCACGTTGATTCCCAATAAGTTAAATCCATTTTTTATAGTGTTAGCGACAACTTTGGAGAGTTGTACTCTAAATACAATCTCATTTTGCGTGTCTGCACTAAGTATAGTGACATTTTGATAAAAGCTATTAAATGCTTTAACCAAATCGTAGGTATAATTAGCAATTAATGCTGGACTATGTTGACTAGCTGCTTGCTGAATAACTTCTGGAAACAGTTGTAAGTGTTTAATTACTTCACGCTCTTTGTCGTGTAAAGAAATTTCGTTTGTATTTAAAGTAATAGCAGAGTCTATATTTGCTTTACGCAAAATAGACTGTATTCTTGCATACGTGTATTGAATAAATGGTCCTGTATTACCTTGAAAATCTATAGATTCTTTGGGATCAAAAAGGATTCGTTTTTTAGGATCTACTTTTAAGATGTAATATTTTAAAGCACCTAGACCTATGGTTTTATACAAATCTTGCTTTTCTTGCTCTGTATAACCATCTAGTTTTCCTAAGTCTTCAGAAATGGTTTGAGCGGTATCTGCCATTTCGACAATTAAATCGTCTGCATCCACAACAGTACCTTCTCTACTCTTCATTTTTCCAGAAGGTAAGTCGACCATTCCGTAGCTTAAATGATATAGATTTTTTGCCCATTCAAATCCAAGTTTCTTAATAATTAAAAACAGTACTTGAAAATGATATTCTTGCTCGTTTCCAACCGTATATACCATTCCGCCAACATCAGGAAAGTCTTTAGCACGCTGTATAGCTGTACCAATATCTTGTGTCATGTACACAGCAGTTCCGTCTGAACGTAGTACAATTTTTTCGTCTAAACCATCTTCGGTTAAATCGCACCACACAGATCCATCGTCTTTTTTATAAAATACGCCAGATTTTAATCCTTCAGCAATAAATTCTTTTCCTAATAAATAGGTTTGACTTTCATAATACAACTTATCAAAATCGACACCTAAGTTTTTGTATGTGGTATTAAAACCATCGTATACCCAACCATTCATAGTGTCCCATAAAGCCACAACCTCTTTATCTCCTGCTTCCCATTGTTGTAGCATTTGTTGTGCTTCCAATAAAATAGGCGCTTCTTTTTTTGCTTCTTCTTCAGTTTTACCTTGAGCTACTAACGCTGCAATTTCTTTTTTATATTCTTGGTCAAACTTAACGTAGTAATTACCGACTAATTTATCGCCTTTTAATCCTGTAGATTCTGGCGTTTTACCATTACCAAAACGTTGCCAAGCCAACATGCTTTTGCAAATATGAATCCCTCTATCGTTTATTATCTGCGTTTTATAGACTTTTTTTCCTGAAGCCTTTAAAATTTCAGACACACTATACCCTAATAAGTTATTACGTATATGTCCAAGGTGTAATGGTTTGTTGGTATTGGGTGAAGAATACTCCACCATTACCGCTTTGTTTTTAGTATTAACGTCAACAAAACCAAAACGCTCTTCCTCCTTTATTGTATTAAAATAATTGACAAAATAGGACGCTGCAATTTCTAGATTTAAAAACCCTTTAACCACATTGAAGCCTTCAACATCTGCTACATGTTCTACAAGGTAGTTACCAATAGCTTCTCCAATTTGCACAGGATTACCTTTAACCACGCGCAACATTGGGAAAACAACTAAGGTGATATCTCCAGCAAACTCTTTTCTGGTTGCTTGAAATTCTACCGATTCTAAATTAGCATTGTAAATGGTAGATACTGCTTGTCTTACTGCTTGCGTTAAAGTGGCTTGAAGGCTCATTTTTTGTTACATTTTTAGAGCGCAAAGATAGCATTTTTATTGAATGAATATTATTCGACTATCTTAATAAAATCTCGATTAAAATTCATCAAAATATAACTTGAAAAAATAAATTAACCTTTTAGCTAATTTTTTGGTATTACCTCTTAAAAATTATGATAACAATATATTAATAGTCATTTTTAACATCGAAGGAAAATCCCTCTAATTTTCTTCTTTTAATTAAACTAACAAATAAGTCGTTAACTTAAGTTAAATCAAGCACATTTTTTGTGCAATTTGTCTTACTTTTGTTTTTGATGTTGTATACTTAAATGAAGAGACTATTTGTCCTTATTTTTTTATTCTGTTTTGCATTTGGTTTTTCACAAGATGAAGAGCTAGACAGCTTAACTATTCAGTTGGCTTATCAAAGTCCTGACTCTTCAAAAGTGGATACTTCTGTTAGTATTATCAAATTGCTTTTTGATAAAAAAGATTACAGCAAAGCACAAAAATTTATTACTCTAAGTGAAGATTTAGCCAAAGATTTAAACTACAAGAAAGGTTTAGCTGAAATTACATACTATAAAGCAAAAATTGGTAATGAGCAAGGCGATGTTGCACAAGCCATAAGACATTTTAAAAACGCAAAATCGCTATACGCTTCCATAAAAGATACTATATCGATAGCTAAAGTTAATAGTAACTTAGGCGTTTTAGAGATTAAAAACGGAAATTATAAAGACGGTTTAGCGTATGCATTATCTGCAATTAACGAATTAGAAAAAAGAGGTCTTTTTGAAGAGTTGTCTAAAAACTATGATAATCTTGCCAACACATATGAAACTACTGGCAATCTCGAAAAAGCAATTACTTACTACCTGAAAAAACTAGATGTTGACAATAGATCTAACAACATTGAAGGATTAATTAGCACCAATAAAAATCTTGGTGACATTTACACCAAAAAAGAAAACTACAATCAAGCAGTAAGCTATTACGAAAGTGCTTTAGGATATGCTAGTTCTAGTGACGAAAAACTTAGAGCCCAAATATTACCTTATTTAGGAAATGCATATTTAAAAGATAAAGACTATAAAACATCTGCTAGATATCTTGTAGAATCTATCAATCTAAATAGACGATTTGATAACAAAAATGAAATTTTAATAGCCTTAAATAGTTTAGGAGATTTAAATATACAACAAGGTAGACTTAAAACTGCTGAAGAACAATTACAAGAGGCTGCTAATATTAGTAGAGTTACAAAAAATGATGAAGAGTTGCTACGTAATTACAAGTTGATGCAAACTCTAGATTCTAAAAAAGGTAACTTTGAAAGTGCTTACACTTGGCAAGAAGAATATTATAAATTAAAAGAAAAACTAGATCAAGAACAGGCTAAAAATACACCAGTATTTGTTATTGATGATGTAGAAGAAGCTAGTACAGATGTAGATCCCTTACTTATTCCGAATACTGGAGTTGATGAAGATTTAGTAAGTAAGAAAAAATTAGATAAATTTAAACTTATCTTTTATGCTTTATTAGCAGCATTTGCAATTGTTTTGACCTTTTTTGTGCTATTTTATTTAAAACGAAACAACAGACTAAAATATACTAGAGAGCTTGAGGCAAAAAACAAGAAGATAGAATTGCAAAACGAAGCTATTTTAGAGCAAAGCAAACATCTAGAAAACATAAATAAAGTTAAAGACAAGTTGTTTTCTATTGTCTCTCATGACCTTAAGGACTCTTTAACATCTACAAAAGGATTTATAGATTTATTAAAAGAAGGACAATTAACTCAAGACGAGTTCCATAGTCTACTACCAGAATTAAGTGAGAATGCTAATAATGCCTCATTATTGTTATTTAATCTTTTAAATTGGTCTAAATCACAGATGCAGTCTTTAGAACCTAAACCTTCCTTATTTGATATCCAAGAAGTATTTGCTGAAAAAGTAAAACTAATGGACCAAAAATTTGAAGCAAAAGGTGTCAAACTTATTGATAATACACTTCGTGATTTTGTGTATGCTGATAGAAGCATGATAGAAATTGTAATCCAAAATTTATTAGCTAACGCTGTAAAATTTTGTAATAAAGGTGATAGTGTATCTATTTCTAATCAGATTAGCAATGGAAAAGCCATACTAAGTGTTGCAGACACAGGTGTAGGAATTAGTAAAGAGGACCAAGGTAAATTGTTTGGTAACAATACATTTACTACTAGAGGAACTAATAAAGAAAAAGGAACAGGTCTTGGATTAACCATATGTAGAGAGTTAGTCGAACTAAACAAAGGAACCATTTGGGTAGAAAGCGCTGTAAATGTAGGTAGTACTTTTTATGTAGAATTACCTAAAAACAGAGTGGAAAATCCAGGTGATACATGAACTACCCCTTCGGTAGAAATACCTCAGCCATCATACACCGAGCGCTTCCGCCACCACAAGTCTCAATAGTTTCTAAAGAGCTTGATAAGATTGGGCAATATGCTTCAATTAACGCTATTTGTGCAGGACTTAAACTATCATGAGCAGCTTGACTCATAACCAAATATAACGCATCGTCTTTACCTTTAACTTGTAACATATTACCAGCAAATTGGTGCATTTGCTTTTCGTTGATTGTAATAACTTTTTTGCCTGTTTTTTCTAACTGAGCAATAACATTTTTGCGTTCCTTTTTGTCATCAATAGTTTCTAAACAAATAACAGCAAAAGTTTCTGCCAAACACATCATGACATTGGTATGGTAAATTGGCAATCGTTTTCCATTAACCGTTTGCTTAGCTGTAAAAACCACTGGTGTATATTCAAAATCTTCACAAAACTCTATAAATAACGTTTCATCAGCTCTTGGTGATAACGCACAATACGCTATACTGTTAACTCTATCTAGCAACAAACTACCAGTACCTTCTAAAAACACACCTTCCTCTTCAGCAGAAGTATAATCTATAATATTATTTATTTTAAAACCTTCTTTTTCTAGACGCATAAACACCTCGTCACGTCTCTCTTTTCTACGGTTTTCTGCAAACATTGGGTAGATAGCCACATCACCATTTTCATGAAAACTCACCCAATTGTTTGGAAACACTGAATCTGGAGTATCCATTAACTCATCATCATGCTCTACAATTATATTAACACCTACATGTCTTAGTTTTTCAACGAAAGCATCAAACTCGGCTTGTGCTTTTGTATTGATATCTACATTTTTTATGTCAATATCTTCTTGAAAATAGTTATTTACTGCGGTTTGTTCATTCATCCTAAAATTAACAGGACGAATCATTAATATAGTGTTTGTGGTTTGTTGCATTATTTAAAAATAAATTGAACACAAAATTAGAGTATTTTTAAATTTAATTTACATTAAAAATCATAATTATTTCCACTTAATATTACAGCCTATACTCGGTTTTTGAATTGCTAAAGGTTGTTGGTTATTTAAAACTGCATCCATAGCTTTAATTAAATCTTCACCAGTAATTGGTATGTTATTACCTGGTCTGGAATTATCTAACTGTCCATGGTAAGTAGACTTTAAATCGGCATCAAACACATAAAAATCTGGAGTACAAGCAGCATCATAAGCTTTGGCTACCTCTTGTGTTTCATCATATAAGTATGGAAAAGGATATAGTAAATCCTTAGCGACTTGTGCCATTTTATCTGGCGCGTCTTGTGGGTAATTATCAACATCATTACTACTTATAGCTATAAATGCAATACCTTTTTTTTGATACTGATTTGCCAATTTGACCAATTCAGGGTTGATATGTATTACAAATGGACAGTGATTACAGATAAAAACAATTACTGTTCCCTTATCTCCTTTTATTTGATGCAAATTAAGTGTCTTACTCGTGACAGTATCATATAAAGAAAATTCTGGTGCTGTTTTTCCTAAAGGAAACGGATTAGAAGGTGTTAATGCCATAATTAAAATGTTAAAATTTTATATTTAAATCAGTTTTACTTTTGTTTTAATGAAAAAAATTACTTTCTTAGTATCGATTAATTATTATCCCTAATTAACTAACAGATTAATAGCAACTATGAGATTATCCCTTATTCTCTTGTTTGTACTTTCCCTAAGTACATTACAAGCCCAAGACAACTCAGACCAAAGTACAAATTCTGCAGACTATTTACAAGTAACTCGATACAGACTTCACCCTGAAGAGCTTAGTATTGAAAACGAAATCGACTCAGAAAAAGTCTACATAAAAATATATTATAATGACAAAGCTAGCATCGCTAGTGACTTTGCGTATTTTAAACCTAAAAAAAATGAAATCTTGTTTTTTTATGGTAAAAATACCGAAAATGAAACTACAGAAATGTATTTTAAATTAGACGATAGCCTGAAACCTATTTATCAGAAAAAAGATTTTGATCAATTAATGCAAGTCATTAAAGTGTTAGAATACAATGTGTTTTCTGAAGACCAATTTTCTAGTGCAGAAGCCTATGCAGCTCTAGAGCGAGTTTAAAATTATTAATACAATATATTATCTTTAGGTTTTATAGATTCTGGTAAATCCTGTTCATCTAACATATCTCTTAAATCTATTTCAATAGTTCTGCAAAGCGCTGTCATTGGTACATCATTTATCCTACCTTCAAAAGGGTCTTCGCTGTTGTCTCCTATACTCTCCATAGATGCAAAAATCCATGAGATTAATACTGAAAAAGGTATCATTAAAAAGATATACCAATCCTTAACTTGTGTATCTAGGTTAATAGCATCTGCCTCAAAGACATCTAACAAACCAAAAGGTAGTAATAGCACAAAAATCCATGTGAATACTTTTGAGAAATAACCATACTGTCTTGGAAAAGGCGTGTTTTTTATTCTTTCACATTTACCTTGAAGATTATAAAATTCTTCTAAACAGGATTGTAATTGGTCTTCTTGAAATCCATCAATTATACCGTCTTGCTTTAATTTGGTTATTTGAATTGCCTGATTCTTTACTAAATGTGTTGCTGGATTGACTCTTTTCTGCAAATCATTATATTCTTCTTGCGATACATAATTTATAGCCTCATTACAAGATATATTTCGCTCTCCGTGTTTGTCAAATAAACTTTCGACAGCTCTGTTTTCTTTTATCGCCCAAGATTTAGGTTGTCGCAATTGAACACGCAACGCATTAATCCATGCTATATGCCTATAAATTAGTT
This sequence comes from Olleya sp. YS, assembly GCF_029760915.1. NCBI lineage: Bacteria > Pseudomonadati > Bacteroidota > Flavobacteriia > Flavobacteriales > Flavobacteriaceae > Olleya > Olleya sp. YS. The sequence goes on from NZ_CP121685.1 coordinate 433,161, forward strand.
GCTGATGTACTTGTTTTGTTGTATCACTAGAGTCCAGGTTAATAAAACTTAATACTTGTATCGTCCATGTTCGGCTATAGTTAACAATACCACCCCAAATTTTTCTACCTTCCCAAAATCGATCATAGCTTTGACTGTTTTTAAAACCTATATAAAAAGCTACTGCAATCCCTATAACACTTAATGGTTGAAACGGAATATCAATAAAATCAAGCTTTAAATAATAGTATAAACAAAAGATTACTCCAGCATATATAGTAAAAAATAAAATATTTTTCCATGCATATCTTAAAATAAGTCCCCAACCAATATTTCTTTTAATGTACATATATTAAGGTGTTGAATTAGATACTTGTAATAATTTTCCGTTATAAAACTGGTGTCCACTTAATGCAAAATTAGATAGATATTCTGCCATTTGCTTTGCTGTAGTTGGTGCCTGATAACCAGGAAATGCCTCCTCTAACATTTCGGTTTGAACAGCTCCTAAAGCTAATACATTAAAACTTGGTCCAGTGTCTTTATATTCTTCTGCCAATAGCTCTGTAAGGGTTATAACTGCTCCTTTACTAGAACTGTAGGCAGATAACCCTGGAAATTTCATACTACCTTGCACACCACCCATTGAACTAACAGTAACTACATGACTATGTTTGTGCATAAATGGTATTACAGTTCTTGTCATTTCGGCAACACCAAAAACGTTAGTCTTATAAACATTTTCGAAATCCTGCATTGTGGTTTCAACAAAAGGCTTATTTAATAATGTACCTGCGTTGTTAATAAGTATATCAACTTGCTTCCATTCTTCTTTAATAAAAGCTTGTACTTTTTCATAATCTTTAGGATTACCCAAATCAAAAGCTATAGAGGTAATGTTTTCAAAATGAAGGTTATTTACAGGTTGTGCATTTCTAGATAATGCCAATACGTTGTGACCTTGATTTGCAAATATATGTACTAGCTCAAAACCAATCCCTCTACTGGTTCCTGTAATAATAATATTTTTAGTTTTCATTTAAACGAATTTCTTTAGTAGGTGTATTACTCATTTTCTCTATTCCTGGAATAATACTATTAATTAGATTGACCATGTGGTTATAGTCTAATTTATCTGCTTCGTCATCCACATGGTGATAATAATCATAATTAGATAAATCACAAGATGAGATGGTGTGGCAAGGTAAATTAAACTCTTTAAAAAAAGCGTAGTTATCAGATTGTCTAAACAGGTTATACTTTTTTGAAACCTCTGAATAACCAATAATTTTTTCTCCAGAGTAGTCATTTATTTTATCAGCAATGTTAGATTTATCATAACCAGTAACAAATGCAATATAATCTCTGTCTTTAAATGGTACACCAATCATTTCTAAATTGACCATAGTGTACATATTAAAGTTGTTTTCTTTTAGTTTTTTGGCCAAGTGTGCAGATCCTAATAATCCTTTTTCTTCAGCAGAAAATGTTACAAATAGCAAGCTTCTTTTGTGTGTTTTTTTAGCTCCAAAGTATTTTGCTAACGCTAAAACACCACTAGTACCTGCAGCATTATCATTAGCACCATTTGCAATACTATCATTTTCAACTATTTTACTTTTACCAATATGATCGTAATGCGCTCCAATAACAATAAACTCGTCTTTAAGCTTAGCATCATGACCTTCTAGATAACCTACAACATTATATGCTGGTATATCTCCAACGCTAAAGTTGTCTCTAAACGTTTCAAAATATGGGTTTAAACCATAAGACTTGAATTTAGATTCCACATAATTAGCAGCATCATTTATACCTTCTGTTCCAGTATCTCTTCCTTTTAAATTATCGTCTGCTAAAAAAGATACCATGTCTTTAATTTCTTGACTAGTTACTGAATAGTCTTCTGGCTTTAAAGTGTCATTTACTTTTGTTTTACAGGCAGTAAATAAAAAGATAAATACAAGAATTGTTATAAAGTTTTTCATTTGGTTGTTTGAATGGTTAATGTTTAAAGATAAAAAAATCCCAAATCAATTGACTTGAAATGGGATTATATATAGTTTTTATTTCGTTTAAGCGAAAAGTATTATACTAGCATCGTAACTGGGTTTTCAATATATCCTTTTAATGTTTGAAGGAATTGAGCGCCTGTAGCACCATCAACCGTTCTATGATCACAAGCTAGCGTTAACTTCATGGTGTTACCTGGTACAATTTGACCGTTTTTAACGACTGGTTTTTGCACTATTGCTCCTACAGATAATATTGCAGAATTTGGTTGATTTATAATAGAGGTAAAACTTTCTATACCAAACATTCCTAAATTAGAAATGGTAAAGGTACTACCTTCCATCTCGTCTAGAGATAATTTTTTATTTCTGGCACGTCCTGCAAAATCTTTAACTGCTGCTCCAATTTGAGGCAGTGATTGCTCATTAGCAAACTTCACCACAGGTACTAACAGACCATCTTCTACAGCTACTGCAACTCCAATATGTACGTGATTGTTTAGTTTCATTTTATCATCAAACCACTGTGAGTTAACTTGTGGATGTTGACGTAGCGCTAAAGCACAAGCTTTAACAATCATGTCGTTAAATGAAATTTTAGTGTCAGGAATTGAATTGTATTGTGTACGGAATGCTATTGCATTATCCATATCAAACTCAACATTTAAGTAATAGTGAGGCGCTGTAAATTTAGATTTAGCTAAGTTTTTGGCAATTGCCTTACGCATTTGAGAGTTTGGTTTCTCATCAAAATCTTCTTGACCTGAGGCAACAAATTTAGCAACTGGCGCAGAAGATTGTACTGCTGCAGATGGTGTAAAGTTTTCAATGTCTCGTTTTACAATACGTCCGTTTTCACCAGAGCCTTTAACTTGAGAAATATTAATTCCTTTTTCTTCAGCCATTTTTTTAGCTAAAGGAGAAATAAACACACGTCCTGTTGAAGTATTCTCAGAAATTTGAGAGACTGTATCTTGTGTGATGGTCTCTTTTTTAGGTGCTTCAGACTTAGGTTCCTGCTTTACTTCTGGTTTAGAAGTTTCCTTTTTAGCTGATGCATCACCATCTGCTTTAAAGTTTTTAGCAATTCCTGAAACGTCCGTTCCTTTTGGTCCTATTATCGCTAATAATGAATCTACTTTGGCAGAATCTCCTTCTTCAAGTCCTACATATAATAATGTACCAGACTGGAAAGATTCAAATTCCATAGTGGCTTTATCCGTTTCAATTTCTGCTAGAATATCTCCTTCTTCAACAACATCACCTACTTTTTTTAACCAAGTGGCTACAGTCCCTTCTTCCATGGTATCACTTAACCTTGGCATAGTAACTACCGTCACGCCATCTGGAATATCTTGAGTTTCTGAAGATTTATTACCATTTTCTGCTTCGTCTTCTTCTTCTTTAGATTCTTCTTTTTTATCTTCAGAAGGTTTTTCTGAGCCACCGTTTAACAAGCCTGAAATATCTTCTCCTTCTTCACCTATAATGGCTAATAACTCGTCTACTTTAGTTGTTTCACCTTCTTGAACACCAATGTGTAATAAAGTTCCCTCATGGAAAGATTCAAATTCCATGGTTGCTTTATCGGTTTCAATTTCAGCAAGAATATCTCCCTCTTCTATTTTATCTCCAACTTTTTTTAACCACGCAGCGACAGTACCTTCTTCCATGGTGTCACTTAAACGAGGCATATTAATTATTTCTGCCATAGCTTATTTAATTTTGTGGTCTATAAATGGATAATCCTCTTGTTCGTAAACTGAGTCATACATCACATTCTTATCTGGATATGGAGATTCTTCAGCAAATTTTTCGCACTCGGCAACTTTATCTTTTACGTTTTTATCAATCTTTTTAAGATCTGCTTCAGTTGCGTATTTATTTTCAAGAATAATATCTTTAACTTGTGTAATTGGGTCAATTTTCTTGTACTCAGCTACTTCGTCTTTTGTTCTATAATGTTGCGCATCAGACATTGAATGTCCTCTGTATCGATATGTTTTCAACTCTAAAAACGTTGGTCCATCACCACGACGTGCACGTTGTATTGCTTCATCAAAAGCTTCAGCGACTTTTACAGGATTCATACCATCTACTGGTCCGCAAGGCATTTCGTAACCTAAACCTAATTTCCAAATATCTGTATGATTAGCTGTACGTTCTACAGAAGTACCCATTGCATATCCATTATTTTCACAAACAAAAACGACAGGTAATTTCCAAAGCATCGCGAGGTTAAACGTTTCATGTAACGACCCTTGTCTAGCTGCTCCATCACCAAAACAACAAAGGGTAACACCATCTACGCCATGATATTTATCTCCAAAAGCAATTCCTGCTCCTAAAGGAATTTGGCCTCCTACAATACCATGTCCTCCATAAAAACGGTGTTCTTTAGAAAAGATGTGCATAGAACCACCTAAGCCTTGTGACGTTCCTGTTGCTTTACCGTATAACTCTGCCATAACACGCTTTGGATCAACTCCCATTCCAATAGGTTGAACGTGATTACGATAGGCTGTAATCATTTTATCCTTTGTTAAATCCATAGCATGTAAAGCTCCAGCCAAAACAGCTTCTTGACCGTTATATAAGTGAAGGAAACCTCTAACTTTTTGTTGGATGTAAACAGCTGCAAGCTTGTCTTCAAACTTTCTCCAAAACAGCATGTCTTCATACCATTTTATATACGTTTCTTTTGTTACTTTTTGCATTGGTGACGTTTAAAATTTTTAACGAATAACAAAAGTAACACTTTAGTTATTAATAAAAAAGACTGAAAATAGTAAAATTATTACGAAAACGATTTAGTTATAACGCTGATTTGTCAAAAATTAATGGTAGAAGGTTTGCTAAAGAATTTGATCGCACCACCTTCCCTGTTTCTCCCATAAAATAAAGCTCTATTGGAGCGTCTTGTTTGACTTCGTATTCTGCAATAGCTTGTCGACACGCTCCACATGGAGGGATTGGTGTTAATGTTGGATGACTTTGTGATCCAGCTATTATGGCTATTTTAAGTATTTTAGCATCAGGATATTTAGCACCTGCGTAATAAATTGCTGTTCGCTCAGCACATAATCCAGATGGATAAGATGCATTTTCTTGATTACTTCCTGTTACCACTTCTTTATTATCTAATAATATTGCAGCACCAACACTAAACTTTGAATAAGGCGCATAGGCATTACCTCTAGCATCTGAAGCATGACGCATCAAATCTTGTATATCTTTTGACAACTCGTTTATGTTATCAAATACTTGTAATGTGGTTTCTATTTTAACTTCCTTCATAATTTAAATATAAGCAACTATTTTAGACAAAAAAACTATTGTTTTCACAATAGTTTTTAAGTTTTATATTATTTAGCTCTATTAATATTCGTCATAAGTTCCAGCACCTAAATTAAAGGTTAGAGAAAAACGTAATGTACTTTCTAATGGACTTTGTACTTGAGATGCAGAGAATAGATAAGATAAATCTACATTTATAACGTTATATTTAAAACCTGCTCCTAAAGCAAAAAACTTTCGTGCACCTTTTGTTTCATGTTCGTTAAAATAACCTGCTCTAAAAGCAAACGAATCTTGATAGGTGTATTCTGCACCTAGTGCATAGGTAAACTCTTGTAATTCTTCTTTAAATCCTCCTGGAGCATCTCCAAACGATTGAAAAACACCAGATAAGAAAGGGACATCAGGATCTTTTCCTGAAACGATATATGTTGGCTCATCTGCATCTTGTGTTCCATCACCATCTGTATCATCAAAACCTAAAATTGGAGGTGTTGGCACTAATAATTTAGAAAATTCTGCTGTTACACCAACTTTATTGTATTGATCTAAAATAAAATCAAAACCTCCACCTAATCTTAGGTTAGTAGGTTGAAAATTTTCTTGACCAGCTTCATCGTATTTAAATTTAGGTCCTAAATTTTGAATAGCAAATCCTGCTCTCCAACGACCATTAAAATCATTATATGCTTGTTCCTCACTTTGATAATAACCAGAAATATCTACGCCAAAGGTACTAGCTGCTTTTGTGTCGTTATCACCAATATTCAATTTTAAATCTGATTGTAAATAACGCATAGCCACAGACATCCCAAATTAATCACTTAGACGTAATGCATAAGACACATCAAAAGTGAATTCGTTAGGTCTTTGTACTAAAGCTTCAGAAAACTCGTCTTGAACAAATTCTATATCTCCTAATGAAAAATACTTAAAACTTGCTGCAAACGCACTATTATCGTTAAGTCTGTTAAAATAAGTTACATTTCCTAAAAAAATATCATTTACTAATTTACTTAAGTAAGGTGTATAACTTATTGCTACTCCAGATTTATTTTCTGAAAACACATATTTAGACGAGTTCCATTGCTGTGAAAATGCGTCTGGTGACGTAGCCACACCCATGTCACCCATTGCAGCTGCTCTGGCATCTGGCGCTATCAACAAAAATGGGACTCCTGTTGTAATTACTCTAGAATCGTTTGGATTTGTAATTGTCGTTTGCGATATTCCTTTAAGGGACAAAAAGAACGCTATCGCTATTAAAATTTTATTTTTCATGTATCAATATTAGTTAACAAATATAATTTTTTATTAGAGGATTACAAGTTTCTCTATTTTTTCTACTGATTTATTTGTGCTTGGTGAATGGACTTTAAGTTTATAAATATAAGTTCCTTTTCCTATTTTATCTCCAAAATCGTCACGACCATCCCAAACAATATCTCTGGAAGTTGACTTAACAGATTTACCACCAGCCAATGAAGTTTGACCATTTAATGTTCTAACCAATTTGCCGGAAATAGTAAATATTTGAACAGAAATATCTAAAATTTCTGAGCTGTTGTGGCTGAACCAAAACTCGGTATAATTTACAAAAGGGTTAGGATAATTAAGAACGTTATTGATGACCAAATTTTCATTTTCATTAAAAACCACAAATTGAATCTCTGCAATAGCCGAATTATTATAAACATCCCAAGCTTTAAGTGTTAAGGTGTGTAATCCTGGTTCTAAGTTTCTGAATGGAAAACTTAAATTTCCTTTAGTATAATCGTCAACTTCAGTTAAATAATAATCATTTAAGACATAAGGATTAACCTCGTCGCCATCTATTAATGCTACTATATCATGACCAATTCCACTTGCCGTATTTATACCATTATCATCTTCAAACTTTGCTATAAGGGTTGGAGACTCGTTTGTAATCCCTCCAGAGACAAAAGACTCGTCATTCATGTATAACTGAATAGTTGGACCAATATTATCTTCTGCTGCATTTGGATTTATACCTCCAATTTTAAGAGTTTCGATACTTGCTCCTGTTTTATCGTCTAACGAATTGTTTTGAGTGGCATAAAAACTAACTTTACCTGTACCTATCGGAATACCAATATCTTTAGGGACTACAAAATCAAATTCGAATTGACCATTTGTTATTGTAGCTTGACCTCTAAATACGATAGCTCCAAGTGTACTAAAATTTAGTTTTATTAATTGACCATTTTCAGAGACGTTGTCATTAGCAAGCGTTTCTCTTTCAATTTCTTTATCGTATATGGTTGTGGTTAAAATACCATTATAATCACTAAGTACATTTCCGTTTAAATCTGTTACTTCACCTGCTAATTTAGCATAACTTAATGCTTGAAGCACGTCTGTATCTTGAGCGATTGGAACATCATTTATTTTGGTTAATCTAATATTAGGTTGAGGAATTGTTAATGTCATTGCAGGATCACCAATATAAAATGCTAGATTTTTTTGTGCATTTGAAAAACTTGGATCGTTTTTAGCTAATCTTAAAGCTTCAGCAACTGTTGGATACTCATAATCACTATAAGTATCATTTGTACTGTATGAAAACAAATATTCTTTTAAAATTTTATTAAAATCTTTTCCTACGGTTACAAAAATTTGTCTTGTTGTTGTTATTAGTGCTATTGCTCCTGCATTTTTATTCCAATAGATTAATTCACCTGCTGTTACACGTAACGGATTGTCAAAACGAGTAAACTCACATGTTACAGTTACAAATAAATTTAACTTACAATCATTATTTAAAGCTTCTGCATCAGGCTTTTGAAAAATACGCTCAAATGCTAATCCATCTTCACCACCATGTCCAAAATAATTGACCATAATAGCTCCCCTTTCGATAGCATTTGAAATAGCTTCGTTAACTTCTGGATAACGGTCACCACCTGCAGAGGCTTCTTGTTGATAGGAATCTGAATGGATTTTGGTCACATTAATAAATGGCTTAAAAGATGTGACTTCATCTGCAATTTCATCAGTGGTTTCTTGTAAGGTTGCTTCCCAAGCTTCATCTATATCATCAGATACAACAACAAAATTATTACGCCAGCTACCTAACGCTTCTTTAGAATAGTAAACTTCTATTTTATCAACCATTTGTTGCGCTCGTAAGGGTGAATCTGCTAATATTCTACCCACAGCTATATCTAGTTTATTAGCATTATTAAATATGTCCATAACACCTTCACCTGGATCTACATAAGCGTAAAAGTCATCTGATATAAATGAATTTGATAATGTAAAACTGTTATATGCATTCCATGTTGGAAAGTTATATGTATTATTAGATATTCGGCCTTTATAATCAAAAGAAGAATCACCAAAAAGACAGAGGTATTTCACCCTGTTATCAGGTGAACTAGCATTGTCGTATACGTATTTTACAAAATTTCTTATTCCAGTAATATCAGGATTTCCTGATGAAAATTCTGTATAAATTTGATCTAGTGTAACAACTTTTACATTTAAGTTATTTCTATCTCTATTTATTTGTGCCAATCGTTGTGCTTGAGATAAATGAGATTGCGTGGTTAACATCAAATAATCTATATCCTGAAATTGACCTTGGCTATTTAGAAATATGGTCCCTTTTAAATTTTGATTGTTAACAATACTATTAGCAGCCAAATTAGGTTCAAAATAGTTCTGAGAACTTACAGTAATAAATGTTTTTAAGTTACCCATTGGTGCATTAAAGCTAAACGTAGCATCTGCATTAGTATTTGTTATAGAAGTTACATCATATATATTACTAACATCCCAAATTTCTTGAACTTGTGATGCATTAGTCAATACATAGCTAGCTACACCATTAGATAATGTTGATTCATTATTTTTAAAATGAAATTGTGCTCCTGAAAACGTAAGTGCTCTAGTTGCTTCAATAGATATGTAGTCTAGGTAAGCTGACGCACTAGGGTTACCTTGATTATCATAATCTAAAGTAATGTTAATATTATCACCAGAAACCGCTAAACTTTTCTGGTAGGTTCCGCCTGTTGCGTAGACTCCATTACTTGTATTTGAACCATTGATATTAAAAGTTCCGTCTAACACATTATTAACTGATACTGAAAATACTGTTTCGTTAACTGCTACTGAAGCTGTCACCACTTTTAAATCTATTGGTTCTGAGGTGATTAAGTTTGGAAAATTAAAATCAAATGTACGAGAATTTTCTACGCCAAACCGTTCTCCAAACCAACGTCTTCCTACAAAGACAATATTGTTTTGATCTAATTCATAAAACTTATAATCATGAAATGTATTAAAAGTAGTTGTTGGTGCATTAGTTGGTTGACTAAATGGTTGTATGCGTTTACCTAATCCAGCACTTATGTTGATATAGTATACTGTTTTATCTGTGTATGGATTAATATTGGTGTTTATGTAGGACGTATTGACGTCTGCAGATGGACCTTGAGCATAAAATAAGATATAATCTGTATCATTAAACACGCCATCTTCTTCACCAATGACCTTTATTGCATTCTCTGTTGGGTCAAACGGAAAGTTAGCATTATTGGCAAAAGGCATCATTTTACCGCCATTACCGAATAATTTTATATTTCTTGGATCCAACCCATTAACGTTTATTCCCATCTGGCCCAAAAAAGATTTTGATAATTTATAAACTCCAGATGTTGTTACTTCAAATCTATACCAACTACCACTGTTTAACACTGAATTGGTTATAGCTTGTGTATTACTAACTCTGTTGGAAGCAGCACTCATAGTATATCTTATAGTAAAAGAACTTATTTTTTTATATGCATTACCATCTTTAATAATAGGGCTTAAAGTAAAAACAGCATAATTAACATTACGTGCGGTTGCATTTTTTAAAGAGAATTCTAAAGTGTTAGGTATGGATTTAATATTAAGGTCTCTTAACTCCGATTTGGATATAGGTAAATAATTAATATTGGTGACACTAACAGAGTTTTCATTTACATACCCATTAATTTTCCATTGCTCAACAAAATTGATTCCGTTAACACCATCAAACGAAAAATTTTCAGAAGGCAAAAACGACGGAATCGTTAAAGCATAATCGCTAGTTGCATAAGTTTTAGGCTTATCCCAATCTAGGTTAATCTTTTTTTCTTGAGAAAATAATGGCGTAAAATAAAGTAATAGTAGTACTAATAATATCTTTTTCATTGCAATAGTAACGTCTTATTTTAAATGATATTATTTAAATCTTAATAATTTCATAAAAACATGTCAAAATTACAATAATAAATTTTAAAAACACACGTTATAGTGTTTCAAAACGACGATAAAAAGCATAAAAATCATCGTTGTAATGTAAAAAAACAGGATGAAATGCAATTTTTTTTACTCAAAAATGACAAATTATGTTGTTTTGTTGGGTTTAATTATTATATTGCGACTCCAAAAAATAATATTAGCTTACTTAAACGTATGAATATGAAAAAAGTAATTGTATCAAGGTTGTTATTAATCGTAGCGGTTTCCCTAACCTTGGTTGGTTGTAAAAGATCAGGTGGTTCAAACACTTCTAGAGCTACAGGATGGCAAATTAACGATAAAGATGGTGGTTTTCAGTACAACACCAAATTTAAAGAGCAAGAAACTGCTCCTGGTTTAGTTTTTATTGAAGGAGGAACTTTTACAATGGGTAGAGTCCAAGATGATGTCATGCATGATTGGAACAATACACCAAACCAACAACACGTTCAGTCTTTCTACATGGATGAAACTGAAGTTACAAATAAAATGTATTTAGAATATTTGGATTGGATTAAGAGAACTTATCCACCTGAAGAAGAAAATTTTAGAGCAATATATAATGGCGTATTACCAGATACTTTAGTTTGGAGAAATCGTTTAGGTTATAATGAAGTTATGACTGAAAACTATTTACGTCATCCAGGTTATGGAGAATATCCTGTAGTTGGTGTAAGTTGGATTCAAGCGGTAGAGTTTGCTAACTGGAGAACCGATCGTGTAAACGAATTATATTTACAAAAAGACGGATACCTAAAACAAGGTAGTCAATTTGAAGCTACAGCAGATTCGAACTTTAGTACTGATACCTATATTAACTCTCCAACACAAACTTTTGGAGGTAATGAAGATATTTTAAGAGGTGGAAAATTAAAAGCACAAACTAATGCAGCTGGAGAAGAAATTAATGTTTACGCATCACGTGAAACAGGATTAATCTCTCCAAAATACAGACTACCAACTGAAGCAGAATGGGAATATGCTGCTTTAGGTTTATCAGAAATTAGAAGTTACAACGTATACAGAGGTCGTAAAAAATATCCATGGGATGGACAATATACGCGTTCTGGAAAACGTAAAATAAAAGGAGATCAATTAGCAAACTTCAAGCAAGGAAAAGGAGATTATGGAGGAATTGCTGGATGGTCTGATGATGGTGCAGATATTACTGCTGAAGTAAAAACTTACGACCCTAACGACTATGGTTTATATGATATGGCTGGTAACGTTGCAGAATGGGTTGCTGATGTTTACAGACCGATTGTTGATGATGAGTTTAACGACTTTAATTACTACAGAGGTAATGTGTATACAAAAAACGTTATCACTGAAGATGGAACAGTTAAGGTTGTAGGAACAGATGAAATTGTTTTCGACACCTTACCAAACGGAAAAGTTGTACCAAGAGATTTACCTGGAGAAATTGCAACCAAGCCAGTTGATGAAGAAGAAACTTACTTAAGAACAAACTTTGATAGAAGTGATAACCGTAACTTCAGAGATGGAGACACACAATCGTCTCGTTACTATGCTGATAGATTTGGTGACGAAGAAGGTGAATCAACAGAGGATGCAGCTACACGTAAAATGTACAATGCACCTAAGCATAATATTGAAGTAGATTCAACTGGTAACTTAATCAGAGAATATGACAAATCGAACAAGCGTACCTCTTTAATCAATGACGAAGTTAGAGTATATAAAGGTGGGTCTTGGAAAGATAGAGAATACTGGTTAGATCCTGCACAGAGACGTTACTATCCACAAAATATGGCTACAGACTATATAGGGTTTAGATGTGCAATGTCTAGAGTTGGTTCTAAATCAAAAGGTCAGAGAAAATCTAAAAACTAAACTAAATTTATTAGTTAATAAATTAAAGTCCTAACACTATTGTTAGGACTTTTTTTATACTTTTATTTTATGAATATTGAGAGTTTACACAAATTATTTTTGGACTGCAACACAGTAAGTACAGATTCAAGAAAAGTAGCAGAAAACAATATGTTTTTTGCTTTAAGTGGTGATAATTTTAATGGTAATGTTTTTGCACAAGACGCATTAAAAAAAGGCGCAACTTATGCTATAATTGATGACAAAGATTATCTAACTTCCGATAAAACTATTCTGGTTAATGACAGCCTTAAGACGCTTCAAGCATTAGCTAATTATCATAGACAGTATTTAGGTTTAAAAATTATTGCTTTAACAGGTAGTAACGGAAAAACAACAACTAAAGAACTTATACATACCGTATTATCTCAAAAATATAACACAACTGCTACAATAGGTAATTTAAACAACCATATTGGTGTACCACTCACCTTATTGTCTATGACTAAACAAACTGAAATTGGCATAGTAGAAATGGGAGCTAATCATCAAAAAGAAATAGAATTTCTATGTCAAATTGCACAACCAGATTATGGTTACATCACTAATTTTGGTAAAGCACATTTAGAAGGATTTGGAGGTGTAGAGGGTGTTATAAAAGGAAAAAGCGAATTATATGAGTATTTAGTGACTAATAATAAACATATATTTTTAAATGCTGACGATGCCATTCAAAAAGAAAAATTAAAGCATTACATCAAAAAATTTGGATTTAGTCAAAACGATTCTAACTATTTTAAAATAGAATTTTTAGGAGCCAATCCTTTTGTGACTTTAAAAATTGAGGATACTAAAATTCAATCCAACTTAATTGGGGAGTATAACTTTACTAATCTTAGTGCAGCAACAATCATTGGTAAATATTTTAATGTGAAAATTGATGCTATAAAAAAAGCTATAGAAAGTTATATACCCACTAATAATCGTTCTCAAATAATAAATAAAGGCAATAACACCATTATTTTAGATGCTTATAATGCTAATCCGTCAAGTATGGAAGTGGCTTTAAAACACTTTAGTAAACAAGAACAAAACAATAAAATTGCTATTTTGGGTGATATGTTTGAGCTAGGTAATTCAGCTTCAGAAGAACATCAAAACATTGCTGAATTCGCTAACTCATTAAATATAGATTCTATTATTTTAATTGGAGAACACTTTTTTAAAGCAAACATAAATAGTTCTAAGGTTAAACAATACCAAACATTCGAAGAATTTAAAGCCAAATTTAAACCCATAACAAACAGTACTCTTTTAATAAAAGGGTCCAGAGGTATGGCATTGGAGCGTGTTTTAGAACTGTTGTAAACAAAAAAATTCCGAAACATAAGTTTCGGAATTTTTGTGGGCGCGAAGGGATTCGAACCCCTGACCCCTTGGGTGTAAACCAAGTGCTCTGAACCAACTGAGCTACGCGCCCTAATTATTAGGACTGCAAATATAGAGTAGTTTTTGATTTTGCAAAAACTTTTTGCTAAAAAAATAAAATATTTTTTTAGCAAAAAACTAACCCTTTAATTTATAGTGTTTAACAAACAGTCTAATTAGTAAATATTTAATATTTTTGATTTTAAATTAAGCTCCAAGTTTGAATTATATTTCTTTAATTGACGAATTAGGTATAGATATTAATACAATAACTACCCTAGATGCTACAAAAATAATTAGACTTCAAAAACAGCTTAAAGCTAAAGCCGTATTAAATAACCAGAGTAATTTAGGTGAGCTTGCAGCACTTATAGACAATCTTAAAGATGAAAATGTTAGAAAGCATCATGTTTTTGTCGAGAACCATAAGTGGCTAAAACAAATTATAAGTGGTGATTACAGTAATATTCCTCAAAACTCTGTTTCAGTAAATCTAGATTTAATTACTGATGCAGAAGATACAAAACATTTTTTATCACCTTATTTTAAAGAGCATATAAAACCTTTTCTTTCAGAAACATTATCCAAAGGAAAATATCTTTTACTTATCAATTTTGTTAAAAGTAATATCTTATTTTCTGAAGAAATTGAACAAATCATCATCAACTTTTTTATCTCAAAACTTAATTATGCAAAGGTTTATATTGAGGAAGGTAAATTAAAGGATAAGCACTATCCAGTAGCATATATTACCAACCGTAACTTTATTAAATGTTTAAGCCAATATCCAAGTTCTTTTGATGATGAAATTAATGAGCTTAACTCAGAAGTTATTGATACTTACAACGCTAAACGTAAAAATGTAAATAATGATATTTTCATTTTTGCTGCCAGAACAATGGTTGCGTTTGGAGAGTTAGAAATCTCTAATTATATGCTAAAAGATGTTTTGTTATCCAATGCTGAAATTGCAAAATCTTATGCCTATAATACTGGTTCTAAATCTAAATCTGGAGCAGGTGTTGGCGTGTGGAGCATTATTATTTTTGTTGTCTTGATTATAAGAATTGGAACTACGTTTTTTAAAAACAGTAGTAATTCTTATGATTCTAATTATAATTTAGAAAAATATAGAATAAATAATTCTGTTTATGAAAATGAAGACATCATGGAAGCCATAAGGAGAATTCAAGAGCAACAAGAAGCAAATAACAATAATAATTTAACAAGTACTGATGATGTTGAATTTGAAATAGAAGAAACTGTTATTGAAAGCACGGAACCAGCTGAGCCTGAAAGCAATAAAATCACTCTTCCAGATAGAGGTAACAGATTAAAACAATCTGATCATATTAGATTTATTTATACACTAAAACTAAAAACTAATAGAGATGAGGAAAATCTAGGAAGTAGTAATAGTGTAGAGCTTAACGATTTTACTAACCCTTTTCCTAAAACATTTAATCTTTTAAACACCTCAAAAACCAGATTAAACAATACCAACTATAGATTAGTTAAAAATAATAGTAACAAAGACCTTATTGTTTTTAGGTTTACTTCAGGAATTGACGAAGCTGTTTTTATACCAAAGGATGAAACAATTTATGTAAATCTAAGACAAGGCGACTCTATTATATTTTACACAGGACAACGTTTTACTGTAGATAGACTCTCTCATTTTAAGGAGAATGCGGAGCTTTCAAAATTATATTTAATTGAAAATTTTATTGGTAGTACTAACCAAGAAATAAACGTACTGCCATTTAAAGTAAGTAGTTATAAGAGCAAAAAATTAAATAGTGATATAGAAACTATTAAAGAAACTAAAACCGATGTTATTAAAACAAAAAACATCAACCTTAGAGGTATCAACATTGATAAAATTTACATTAATTGGTATAAGAAAAAATACAATTAAAACTATTGTAACCCTGTTTTACTATCGTCTTTAAAGTGCTTTTGCTTTTCTTTTTCAGAATCTGGTAATAAAGCATACAAAGCAAATACAATATGCTTTAATGACTTGTAATCTCCACGTTCAATTGCTTCATCACCTTGTTTAATTAGCTTTTCTGCTTTTTTAGTATTAGTAAATTCGTAACTAAATTTCAACCCTAAAAAGTAAGAGATATAATTTTCATCACTAGATTGTAAGATGGAATTATATAACACATCTAATTCTTTAATTTTAGCCCTAATAAGATATTTATCTCCAGAATTAACTACTTCTTTTTCATTAGCAATTAATTTAAGATATTTAGGTCTGTATTTTTCATTTTCCTCTTTATTAACCAACCATTCGACACCTTCTTTCGATGCATTATATTCTTCAATTTCTAAAGCAATTACTTTGTTTCTAGTTAAACTATCAAACTCTTGGATAAGCTTTCTTTTCTTATCATCTAATTGGTACTTTTGGTCTGAAACGTCATCATCATTTAAATAGGTAGTTTCAATCTGTACTTCAATTAACCCAACTCTTAATTGTTCTAATTTGTTAGAGTATTCATAATTTTCTTCCTCAACTTGTTCTTTAATAAGTTGTTCAACATCTGCTAGTACAGCATTGACTTCCATATTGATTTTGCTGATGCTTATTGCACGTTCTGACTGACTAAAAACATTTTTAAATTCTTGGTCACAAGCTTGCAAATAGACATTAATTTTTAAATCTCTGGATTCTGTGATTTCTAATTCTATTTCAATATCAGTCCCTTTAATTAAATCGTCTTCTAAGTCTTTACCAGAAAACTCAATATAACCAATACTCAATCCAGAACTTGGCAGTCCTTTAGATTGTCCTTCAACGATGTTTATGATTAGATTAGCATCAGATCCTTTAAGAATAGTTTTAGATGCTGTTTTATAAATTTTCTTTTTTAAAGGTAAAATACTTCCTTTTTTGAAAATTTGTTCTAGTCGAGTAGTTGCTGCATCCAAATCGTCAATTTCCATACAAATATCTATAGGCAACGGTTGTCCTAAGACATTATAGCTTCCTTGATTAATTGCTACAGAGTTCACGGTTGTTAATACGTTTAAATCTGTATCTAAAAATTGAATTTTAAAACGGTTTAGTTGTCCTTTTAATAGTGGAACAAATTCAGAAAACCCATTGTTTTCGATGGTTTTCACGCTAGAATCATAGCCACCATCTACTCTTGTGATTCTGTATTTTAAGTTGTTACCTGCTACTTTACAAGACACTAACTCTTCTAAATCTCTAGTGTTTTGTTCGTAAAAAAAATGAGCGTCTATTACAGTTTTAGTCTCCTCAACTACTTTCTCTTCTACAGTTTCAATAGTTGTTGGTTTTGATCCTGCGAAATAAGCTGCTCCATCTACTACTGCAGATGTTGGATCTATGCTAGAATCTACTAAAATTCCAGTTTCTTCTTTAATGCGTTCTTTAATTAAAGGCACATAGGTACTACCTCCTATTAAAATTAAGCGCTCTATTTGAGAATTAATTAACTGGTTTTGAGATATGACCTTTTTTATAAACGTAATTGTTTGCTCTACCTTTGGTGCAATAACATCTTCAAATTGCGCTCTGGTAATTATTATCTGATCAAATAAATTATCATTATTTATATCTATATCTATTTCAATTTCTGTTTCTGGATAAACAGACAATTCTTTTTTAGCTTCTTCTGCCTTTTTGAGCAATTCAAAATATAAGCCCTTATAAGTACTAGATTTAGCTTTTATATCCTTCCAAAGATTAGTTACATTAGCTTTAGCTTCAATTTGTGGTACTATAATTTTTTCGACAATTAAATTGTCAAAATCAGCACCTCCTAAAAAGTTATCACCTTCGTTATCAATAACTTTCAATTCTCTATCATTAACTTCAACCAAAGCTACATCAAAAGTTCCTCCTCCAAAATCGTAAACAATCCAGTGTTTAGAACCTTCTATATCTAAGTTGGATTGATTAGCAAACGCTAAACAAGCAGCTATAGGTTCTTGTAACAGAACAACCTCTTTAAAACCAGCTAAGTATCCTGCTTTTTTTGTTGCATTGGATTGAATAGTATCAAAAGATGCAGGAATGGTTATTACAGCAGTTTGTAATTGATCAGTATCAGTTACAAAGTTTTTAAGCTCTTTTAAAATCAATGAAGACAATTCTATTGGAGATACTTCTCTATCTATTGACGGTATAAAATAGGTTTCTTGTGTTCCCATTTTACGTTTAAAGAGCATGCATACGTTCTCAGCATCCTTTTCAAGGTAATCTAAAGCCTTATCACCAATAATGGTTCTGTTACCCCTAAAAGCGACACAAGATGGCAAGGTTTGTTTTAAACCTAGAGGGTTGTTGTATATTTTAATAGCTCCATTATTATAATTAGCAATTAAACTATTAGTGGTTCCTAAATCAATAGCAAAGTTTATAGTCTTCATTTGGGTCTTATTCTACAATTACAATTCCTTTTTGTACTAATGTATTTTCTTCATTAGTCTTTTTATAGACAACAGGTTTTAGCACTTTAATTATCTTCATTCTTCCAGAAAAATCACCAGTAATATTCGCCTCAACATCTGTCATCTCATTTCTATAAGTCTGACCAATTGGATTAATGATATGATACCCTAAAGTTTCAAATTCGTGATGGATTCTATCAATATTTCTATTGAATAGTGTCAAGTTTTCTTTATCACTTTTAAGTTGAATTGAAAAAATTTGATTGATAATTTCCAGCATTTTAAATTGAATTTAATAAAAGCTGTAAGATACAATTTATTAGAAATTATACCACTTCTGCAACTACAAAAGTGCTACCACCAATGTAGATAAAATCTTTATTGGTTGCATTTTTTAATGCTTGTTGATAGGCTTCTTGTACTGAAGAAAAAGAAAAACCAATAAAACCGTTAGCAATACATATCTCTTTAAGTATATTTTGGTCTAAACCCCTTGGCACATCAGGTTTACAAAAATAATAGGTTGCTTTTTTTGGCAATATTGGCAGAATCGACAGTAAATCTTTGTCGTTTACCACACCAAAAACAACATGTAAATTTTTAAAATTTTCTTTAGATAATTGCTGCATGGTTATGGTTAACCCTTCTTTGTTATGTGCAGTATCACAAATAACTTTTGGAGACTTATTTAAAAGTTGCCAACGTCCTTTTAAACCTGTGTTTTTGACAGTGTTGAGTAATCCGTTTTTGATGTTTTTAGAAGTAATGTTATACTTTTTTTTCTGAAGGATTTTAATAACTTCTAAAACACCTTTACTATTTTTTGATTGATATTCACCTTTTAAGTCCGTAGCATAGGATGAGTTTTCAACTTGGTCTGCAAATACAATGGGACTGTTATTGTTTTTAGCAGTTTCAATAAAAACCGATTGTGTTTCTGGTTGAGTTTCGCTAATAACAACTGGTATGTTTGGTTTAATAATACCTGCTTTTTCTTTCGCGATAAGCGGAAGTGTATTGCCTAAAAATTGAACATGATCAAAACCAATATTTGTAATTAAAGACACTTCTGGGGTTAAAATATTTGTTGAGTCTAACCGACCACCTAAACCGACTTCTATAATTGCTATGTCTACTTTTTGCTTCGCAAAATAGTCAAAAGCCATACCTACTGTCATTTCAAAAAAAGATAGTTGTTGCTTGTCTAAAAAAGCTGTATTGCGTTTAATAAAACCAATAACAAATTGTTTGCTGACCTCATTACCATTAATTTTAATGCGCTCTCTAAAATCTTTTAAATGCGGAGAAGTATATAATCCCACTTTATAACCAGCTTCTTGTAAAATAGAAGCTAACATATGGCTACTAGAGCCTTTACCATTGGTACCAGCAACGTGAACAGATTTAAATTGGTGTTGTGGATTATTAAGATGTTGTGTTAAAGCTAGGGTATTGGTTAAGTCTTTTTTAAATGCTTTTTGACCTTGCTTTTGATACATTGGAAGTTGAGAGAACATCCAATTTACAGTCTCTAAGTAAGTCATGATACTTACTGACCTAATTTAAAATTAATACTGACAAAACCTACTTGTCTAACTGGTGCATCTGCATCTGCAGGCCATTTGTGAGATTTTGCTATACGTTTTGCAGGCTCTACTAAACAAGGGTCAGAATTAGTTGTTCCATTCAAATCTAACTCTGCCTTTTTTACATTACCAGCACGATCCACTTCAATTTTAATAACTACACGACCTTCTTTGTTACAATCTTGTGTTTCGGTATTATAATTAGGTTTACCACGTCCATTTAATCCATATCCAACACCATTTCCATTACCCTTTCCTGAGCCATCACCAAAACGACTTGGTCCGTAAGAATTTCCACTTGTTGGCCCATTTCCTGGACCGTTTCCTGGTCCATCATTTGGGTTATTTCCAGGTTTATTATTAGGATCCAAAAGATCTTTCATGGCTTGATCAGCTTCTGCTTTCTTTTTAGCTTCCGCTTCTGCTTTAGCTTTAGCTGCAGCTTTTTCTTTAGCTATTTTATCTGCTTGTGCTTTGTCTCTTGCTTCTTTTTCTTTTTGTGCTTGTTCTTGCTGCTTTTTAATTAAAACCGCTTCCTCTTCTTCTTGTGTTAACACATTGTCTTTAGAGGTTGGTGTTGAAGCTTCTTGTTGTTCTTCTGGTTTTGTGTCTTCTGGTTTAGTTTCAGAAGGTTCCGATATTTGTGCTGGTGCACCTCCACCTCCACCTCCAGAACTTCCTCCAAAGTTAATAGCAACTCCAAATTCTTCTGGTGGGTCCATATAATTTTGACCAACTACAAACAATAACAAAACCAATATCAACATAATTAATGTTGTTATTTTAGCTGAGTTACGTTTATGTTTGGTATCTAGATATTTCATCTTATTGTGCTCTTACTGCTAATGTTGATTTAATTTTGTTTCTGTTAGCAATATCCATAATAAAAACAACATCTTTAAAATCTACCGTTTCATCTGACCTGATAGTAATGGTTGGTGACTCTACATTACCTAATTTAGCCAATACTTCTGCTTCTAGTTGTTCTTTAGGAACCTGCTTCATATCTACATAATAATTGACATTTTTATCAACGCTTACAGATACGTTTTTAGTCTGAGTGGTCTTACTAGTTGACTTTGGCAATAACAAATCTATTGCTTCAGCTGACACTAAGGTTGATGCAATCATAAAAAAGATAAGCAGCAGAAAGACGATGTCTGTCATAGACGACATATTAAATTCTGGTGTGACTTTATTTCTTCCTCTTAATCGCATATTAGCTAGGTTCGTTTAATAAATCTAAAAATTCTAAAGAGTTTGCCTCCATTTGGTAAACTACTTTATCTGTTTTAACTACTAAGTGGTTGTATGCTATATAGGCCACAATACCTACTATTAAACCTCCAACCGTTGTAGTCATTGCAGTGTATAATCCGTCTGCTAGTGTTTTAATATCTATAGAGCCTCCAGAATTAGCAATTTCAAATATGGATAATATCATCCCAATAACTGTTCCAAGAAAACCAATCATTGGTGCAGCACCAGAAATGGTTGCTAAAATACTAACGTTTTTTTCTAGACTATATATTTCTAAACGACCAGCATTTTCAATGGCTGTATTGATATCGTCTAAAGGCTTTCCAATTCTAGAAATCCCTTTACTAATTAATCTAGACACTGGTGAATCTACCGTTGTACATAAGTTTTGAGCTGATTCTATTTTCCCATTACTTACATAGTCTCTAATTTGATTCATGAAGTTAGAATCAACTTTTGAGGCTTCTTTTATTGCAAACAAGCGTTCAAAATAAATATAAACTGCCATAATTAATAATACAAATAGTAGAGCAATAATGATTATTCCAGCTGTTCCGCCAGTAGTGACTAACTCTATTATTGATAATGTTTTCTCAACCGATTCTCCTTCTACTAATGGATCTACTGTTTGAGCAGTGTCTTGAATTAATGTACTTATCATAGTATAAATTTAGATACGTTTATAACGTTTAATTTTTGTTTTGCGTATATAAAACTAAATTTCTTAGAAATTTGTTTTGATCTTCCCGTTAAAACAGGAATAACAATTTTATTGATATCTCAAGGTTTTAACTTGAGGAATTATTGTATTAATTAAAATAAAGTTCTTGTCCAGAAAAATACAATTGCTCCTGCTAAAAACCCAATTAATGCTAACCAAGCTATCTTTTTTAAGTACCAGAAAAAATCTATTTTTTCCATTCCCATTGCTACTACACCTGCAGCAGAACCTATAATCAACATACTTCCACCTGTTCCTGCAGAATAGGCTATAAAGTGCCATAACTCGTTATCAATCGGTTCAGAGAACATTCCTAAGCTGGCTGCGACTAATGGAACATTATCGATAACCGCAGATCCAATACCTAATAGCAGGATTACTAAATCGGATACACCTTCACCATGTAATTCTGTTCCCATCATTGGCATGCTTTCTTTTAAAGTAGAAGCAAAACCAAATAATATTCCTAAAGATTCTAATGCAGCTACAGCCATTAAAATTCCTAAGAAAAACAAAATACTAGGCAACTCTATTTTAGATAAGGAATGATGTACTGGACTATGATGTGCGTTTGCATCACTTTCTTCTCCATCAAATTCTGTTAAACTAAATTTAGAAGAACTATAAATCTCTGCAAAGATTGCTACAACACCTAAAGCTAACATCATACCTACATAAGGTGGTAAGTGAGTTACTGTTTTAAAAATTGGTACAAATACAATAGCACCCAAACCTAAATAGAGCATGGTGGCACTAAATTTACTTTTTGGTTTTTCAATATTTTGCTCGTCTACTTCTAAATTACCTTTAAATGCTGGTAAAAACGAAGCAATAAAAGTTGGCACTAACATACATACTAACGATGGTAGTAACAGATACCCAATTAAGTGTCCTGTAGTTACTTTTTTACCAATCCAAAGCATTGTAGTTGTTACATCTCCAATTGGCGACCATGCTCCTCCAGCATTTGCTGCAACAATTATTAAACCAGCAAACCAAATACGCGAACTTCTATCTTTAACTATTTTTTGAAGAATTGAGATTAATACAATAGTTGCAGTAAGGTTGTCTATTATAGCTGAAAGTATAAAAGCTAAAAAAGCAAAAATCCATAATATTTTAGTCTTCTTTTTTGTTTTAATAAAGCTTTTTATTGTAGAAAACCCATCAAAATAATCGATGATCTCGACAATGGTCATTGCTCCTAAAAGAAACACTAAAATCTCGGCTGTTTTACCTAAATGATGTAGTAATGTTTCTTCCATGATATGCATTCTGCTTTCATGCCCTAAACTAGTATAACCCTCAACCAAACCGTGTTTTGCAGAATCGAACCATTCTGGAAAAGTATCAAGCCCTAAAGAGATTAATGCCCAACTAATAGCCATCATGACTAACGCAGGAATTAATTTATCGATTTTTAAATTATGCTCTAATGTTATGGCCAAATAGCCAAAAACAAATACTAAAATTATTACTGTTTCCATATTACACTAATTGTTTTAAAGCTATTTCGAAAGCTGTTTTACTAATCTCTAATTTTGAATTATTTTTTGCATGTACTTTTTGAATGGCTTTTTTAATAATCTCTGAAGTATCATTAAAAATTGCTTCGTCTGTCATTTGTACTTTACGTTCCATAAAATAAGCAAATACACGAGCCATACCACAATTTGAAATAAAATCTGGTATTAAACTTACACGCTCGTCTGTATGCTCCATGATGGATCCAAAGAAAATTTCTTTATCCGCAAATGGGACATTTGCTCCGCAAGAAATTACTTCTAAGCCTGTGTCTATCATTTGATCGATTTGATCTTGAGTGATTAATCTTGAAGCTGCACAAGGTGCAAAAATCTCGGTTTCTAGTGACCAAATGCGCTCATTCATTTCTTTAAAAGAAATCATGTTATCTGTTTGAAGCGTATTTCCGTTTTTGTTTAAAAAGAACTCTTTAATCTCTTGAAACGTAAAACCTTCCTCTTTAATCACTCCTCCAGAAATATCTATAATACCAACTATTTTTGCTCCCATTTGAGCTAAATAGTAAGCTGCTGAAGAACCAACATTACCAAATCCCTGTACTACTGCACGTTTACCTTTAACGCTACCACCATAAACATCATAATAATGCCTTACAGCTTCTGCAACACCATAACCAGTAATCATGTCTGCGACTGTATATTTTCTTGCAACATCTGGCGAATAGTTTATGTTTTCTAGTACCTTAATGACACCTTGACGTAATTGTCCAATACGATTAATTTTATCTGCTTCTGTAGGCCTGAAGTGTCCGTTAAAAACACCTTCTTGCGGATGCCAAACTCCAGAACTTTCTGTTATGGGAATAACCTCATGGATTTCGTCTACATTTAAATCGCCTCCTGTACCATAATAACTTTTTAGTAAAGGTGACACTGCTTTATACCAACGCTCTAAAACGCCATGTTTTCTTGGATCTTTTGGATCAAAATTAATTCCAGATTTTGCTCCACCAATCGCTGGTCCAGAGACTGTAAATTTAACTTCCATGGTTTTGGCTAGAGATAGTACTTCGTTCATATCTAAGCCTTTTCGCATCCTGGTTCCTCCTCCTGCTGCTCCTCCTCTAAGTGAGTTTATAACTGTCCATCCTTCTGCATCTGTTTCAGCATCTTTCCAATTAAAAACGATTTCTGGTTCTTTGTTTTCGTAAATTTTTAATAAGTCTTTCATGTATGATTGTTGATTTCAACTTTAGTTATATTCTTTATTAATAATCTTGAGGGTAGCTAAAGTTGATTCATCTTATGAAGTAAATGGTTTAATTAGTTTAACAAATATAAAAAAACAAAAAATGGCTTTTAAAATTAAAGCCATTTTTATTGTAATAAAAAAAAATTAAGAATTATTCTATTGTCATTTTTCCAAATGCTTGATATTTATTGCCTAAAGCATAAATATAATACGTATTGTCATCCAACTGAATAGTTTTAGTAGGCGCAAAATCTACTACATTTTCTTTTCCGCCAACAATTCCGCTTTTAAAAGCCTCAATAGATAAGCTTCCATCACTTTCTAGTTTTTTAGTAACTATTGCTTTTGCATTGATATTTTTCCATCCAAAAACTATTTTTTTCTCTTCTAAAATGGATACTTTTTCGTTTGCGAAAAAATATATGATATTATCTCTAATAAACGGTTTAAAAGATCCTAATGGCTGCATGTGGTTTTTGTATTCTTCGTCATACTTTATATAACTATCGTAAGCCACATCTCCATTGGTATTTAACTTAACAACAACGCCAGGACCAAAATTGTAGGTGTAATTATATTCAAAGTTTTGTCCAGGAATAGGTTTACTTTCTTCAGAAAATCGATCTCCAATTAAATAGATTTCATCATTTTGAACAACAATGTCTTTTACTTTTAAATCTATAAAGCCTTTACCTAAAATTCGTTTTGTAATCTCAGGATTCCACTCTTGATTTTTAATTAGTTTTTGATCTGTGATATTATAAATAAAGAAGCTTTTATCTTTTGCTCCACCCATAGACACTGTAGGTTTAGCATTATCTGTTGCAAAGCCTAATAAATATTGTTTACCTTTTATGGTTACTACCCTGTTATCAGAAATGTAAAACTCGTTTGCAGATACTTGTTGCTCAGAAATTGCATCTCCTGTTATAGTTATAGCTGATGTAATTGGTTCTTTTTTAAAGATATCTGTCTTTTTAACAATAGTAACAGTTGCGTCGTTACCCACAAAAAGCTCTTCTCTGTAAGCACGTTCACTATCAAAAGACAATATATGTTCAGAATTTGAAATAGTATTTAAATCTGCATCTAGAATGACCACTTCAATACTTTCTTTTGTTTTTTTAATAAAAGGTTTATTGACTAAAACAGCAATAGTGTTTCTATCTTCTGAAATCTGGACTCCAAAAAAACCAGAGGTATTGACTTTTTCAATTGGCAATGTGTATACTTCTTTGGTCTCTGACACTTCTCCTGAAGTATTATTATAAACCTGAGCGTACAATACATTTTTTTTATCCTTCTTTACAGCAATAAATGAAAAAACATAAAGTTTATCTTCTCCCTCAATAATCTTTAATAATGTTGCATCTTTTAATGCTCTTTTTGGAAGTGAAAAATCTAAAGTTTTTCCTGCATCACCATTAGCGTTAAATTTGGTTATAAAAACCGATTCTGGAGCAAAAACTTGAGTACCTTGTTTCTCTACTGTATAGGTAGTAAATCCAGAAGCGTTAGGAAACACTAAAGTTGGATTTTGCAATCCAACTTTAGTGTTACTTATTAAATCTGACCACTCAAATGTTGCGTTTTGTGCTTGTATAGATAACGTTGCTGTTAAAAACACAACACTACATAAAAAAAATTTAATTTTATTCATTTTCAAAATGAGTGTTATATTCATTTATAATTTTAAGAATACCTAATACTCTATATCCTTTTTCTTTACTCTTTATTTTTTTTGCTAATTCAGGATAGTCGCTTACATATTTACTCATGATGTTTTTGAAGCTAAATAATAATTTTGGAGAAGCAAATTTTAAATAATCTTTTCCATCTTTAACCGCAAGCGTTTCGGTTTGGATTTTGGTACCATCAAAGTCTAAAATAATTTCTTTTGTACCATCGTCTTTGATTGTAATTTCTTTTCCTTGATCATCTTCGACTCTTATATAATATTCAAATAAGTCAATTTTACCTTCAAGTACTCTTAATAAAAACACTTTGGTTTTTCCGCTTAATCCCTCATAGGGATGCGACTCATAATAATCATCAGCAATTTGGTAAGCTTTTAAGTCTTTAGCATTATAAACTACTGGTTTATCATCTAATGTTTTGAAGAATTTTACTTTACGTTGACTTTTTATTTTTAAAAATCGTTTAAGATAACCTTCTATTTTTTCACCTTTGTTAGTTATAACATATCCTGGTAATTTTTCTGACAACTCTTCCCAGTTATCATCAATATCTTGTGCAAAAGTTGCGCTAGAAAAAATTAAGGCTAATACTAGTAATACGTGTTTCATTTTTTAATCTGTTTAGTTATTGTAATGTTTGCATTAGGCTTTACAAAAGTTAAGCCAAAGTTGTCAAAAGTAATTAATCTATTCATTTTGAAGTGTTAAAACTAAAAATTTTACCTGAAGAGTGATCTTTTAAAGCTCCTGTTACAGATTTTAAGCAATTAGTTTCTCCTCGCAATTTTAAAACTCCTAAAAAACCAAAAATTAATGCTTCCTTAAATTCTATAATTTTATTTGAAGGAATCACAATCTGATTGTCAGTTAACTTTTGAATTTCATCAATTAAAAACACGTTAAAAACTCCACCACCAGTTGTTAAGACTGAAGTTTTTTCTGTCTGGTTTATAATATTGGTAATTTGAAACGCTATATGCTTAATAAATGTATGCAAGATGTCTTCTGTATTTATATTGCAACTATTTATTAATGGAAAAATTTTTTGTTCTACCCATTCTAAACCAAGAGATTTTGGAGGTATCTGGCTGTAAAAACTCAAACTATTTAATTTATTTAATAATTGGATATTAAGCTTTCCGCTTTTAGCGATATTACCCTTATCATCATAGTTTAACCCTAGATTTTCAACGTATTTATTTAGTACAATATTGACTGGACAAATGTCAAAAGCAATTCTGTTGTTATTAATCTCTGCGGAAATATTAGCAAAACCACCCAAGTTTAAACACCAATCATATTTATTAAATAGTAGTTTATCACCTATTGGTACCAATGGTGCACCTTGACCTCCAAACTCTACATCCTGAACTCTAAAATCGCAAACAACAGTTTGCTTAACTAAAGTGGCTAATTGTGGTAAATTGCCTATTTGCTTTGTTATACCATTTTGTGGTTGATGTAAAGCTGTATGTCCATGTGAGCAAACAGCATCAATACTAGTTATTTGGTGCTTTTGTATAAATTGGTTAATAATTTGTGCTAGATAATTTGTGTAATCTTTATCGATTTTTGATAGTTCAGATTGAGAGAAACCAGTTAAATGTTTCAATTTTTTAACCCAATGTTCTGGATAAGAAATGGTTTTAGCATGTATTATTTTGAAGTTCCAATTGTCATTTTTTATAAATGAAATGTAAGCTAGGTCTATTCCGTCTAAAGACGTACCTGACATGACACCAATAACATCATACTTCGTTTTTATCATATTCTGTAAAAATAACTATAACGATTGAAAAAATCCTAATAAAGACTTATCTTTGCATGAAAATTTTATTATATCAACAGTCAAATATAAATTATGGATTTTAGCCTTACTGAAGAACATATCATGATTCGCGATGCTGCTCGCGATTTTGCTCAAACCGAATTACTTCCTGGAGTTATAGAACGTGATAACACTCAAACTTTTCCAAATGAGTTAGTTAAGAAAATGGGAGATTTAGGATTTATGGGAATTATGGTTGATCCTAAATATGGAGGAAGTGGAATGGATTCTATTTCTTACGTATTAATTATGGAAGAATTATCTAAAATTGATGCATCTGCTTCTGTTATGGTATCTGTAAACAACTCTTTAGTATGTTACGGACTTGAAGCCTATGGAACTGAGGAGCAAAAACAAAAATATTTAACCAAGTTAGCTACTGGAGAACAAATTGGAGCTTTTTGTTTAAGTGAACCTGAAGCTGGTAGTGATGCAACATCACAAAAAACTACAGCAATTGATAAAGGTGACCATTATGTGATTAATGGAACAAAAAACTGGATTACTAATGGTGGACGAAGTGATGTCTATTTAGTTATAGCACAAACAGATAGAGATAAAGGACATAAAGGCATTAATGCTTTTATTGTTGAAAAAGGAACTCCTGGTTTTGATATTGGACCTAAAGAAGATAAATTAGGAATTAGAGGAAGTGATACACATACTTTACAATTTAATGATGTAAAAGTGCCAAAAGAAAACAGAATTGGTGAAGATGGTTTTGGATTTAAGTTTGCTATGAAAACATTATCTGGTGGACGTATAGGTATTGCTGCACAGGCTTTAGGTATTGCATCTGGTGCTTACGAATTAGCCCTAAAATACAGTAAAGAACGTAAAGCTTTTGGTACAGAAATATGTAACCATCAAGCTATTGCTTTTAAACTAGCAGATATGTACACCGAAATTGAGGCTGCACGTATGTTAGTGATGAAAGCTGCTTGGGATAAAGATCAAGGTAATAATTATGATATGGCAAGTGCTATGGCTAAGTTATATGCTAGTAAAGTAGCGATGGAACAAACGGTTGAAGCTGTACAAATCCATGGTGGAAATGGTTTTGTAAAAGAATACCATGTTGAGCGATTAATGCGTGATGCGAAGATTACTCAGATTTATGAAGGGACTTCTGAAATACAAAAAATTGTAATTTCTAGAGGAGTAATAAAAGGATAAACAGTATTTTAACTTTAAACACAAAAAGGCTTTAAATTAAATTTAAAGCCTTTTTTATTGTCTAGATAATTCGTCTAAAACTAACCGTAACTCACCATACGTGTATTTATCATCTATTTGATGTTTTAAATCTGAAAGATTTTGAAAAGTGTGTTTTGGTATTAATTCTTTTAACTCTTTATAATGTTTTTCAGAAATTAAATCTGTTATTTTAACATCTCCTGAAGGTATAAAACTTGCTAAGTGTCCAATAATAGTATTGATATTTAAATCACGTTCAAAAGCGATTTGTTCTATTGTCTTTCCAGATTTAAATAAGTCTAAAGAGGTTCTATTGGTGTCGCCTCTTTTTCTTTTTGGTTTTGTTGCTTCAAATATTTCGACATCTTTAGAGGTCTCAATATCGTTTTCATCACAATAGTCTCTTATTACTTTTAAGATTTCGCTTCCGTATTTTTCAACACGTACTTTACCAAAACCATTGACGTTTAAAAGTTCCTTTTTATTGGTAGGCAAGGTTTCGCACATTTCATATAAAGCTTTTTGTGTAAATACTTGATAGTGGATTAAATCTTTGTCGTTAGCAATGTTGTTTCTTAGTTCACGTAGTAATTCAAATAATTCAACATTGGTTGTTCCGTCTATGACTTTTTTTCTAGATTTCTTAGGTTTTTCTTTAGCCAAGAAAACAGATTTAGCTCTTAATTCTAAAAATGAATTGACTTTAAAACCATCAGATAAACTTGATAAATACAGCTGTTTAGTCGAAATTAATTCTTCAAGCGTCTCTAATTGCTTAGTAATATCTTTATCTATAGCTTTATTATCTGTAGTAAAACCGAAGCTTTTAAAAGGCGAAACTATATTAGCATCTGTTTGTGCTTGGTAATATGCTATTGCTTTTTTAAAACGATCTTGTACTTCTTTTGAAGATTCTGGAGTTAAAGTGATTTCTGAAAGCTCTCTCAATTGCACCTTAAAAGCATTTCCAACTTTTAATAAATTTGTAGCACAATCTTTAATGGTAATTAAAGGTGCTTCTACGTTACCTTCAATGCTTCCTCTATTTTTATAATAGATATCCAAAATACGCCCAACAGGATATAAAAACTTATAAAAGTCAAATAATTCTGAAATTAAATTTAGTTGGAACTCAGACTTAGATTGTTGTAAGATGGTTTCATCAGGCTGATTTTCCTCAGCCATTTTATTAAAAGAAATGACATTACTATCACATATAATCTGGTTAGATGTTATTTTACTTTTCAACACCAACCCTTCTAAACTTTTACATCTACTTAAAGCCACATATGTTTGACCATGCGCAAAAGCGCCTTGAGCATCAATAATAGCTTTTTCAAAAGTTAACCCTTGACTTTTATGAATAGTAATAGACCAAGCTAATCGTAAAGGCATTTGTGTGTAAGAGCCTATTTTGTTTTCTGTGATGGCTTGAGTGTCTTTATCTACTGTGTAATTTATATTTTCCCAAACTTCTGGAGTTGTTATTATGTTAAACTCATCATCTGGACATTTAACGACCACTTCATCTTTATCAAGCAATATTACTTTTCCTATTTTTCCATTAAAATAGCGTTTTTCAACTGAACTATCATTCTTAATAAACATCACTTGAGCGCCAACTTTCAAGACTAATTCCTTTTTATTAGGATATGAAAATTCAGGAAACTTTCCCTCAACGCTAGCCGAATATTTATAAGTCTTTCCCTTTAACTTATCTAGTTCAGCATTATTAGTCTGCTCAGCTCTATTGTTGTGCGTTGTAAGTGAAATATAACCTTCATCTTCTTGTGGCTCAAAATCAGGTTTGTAACGTTTATTTAATTCTTCAGCGGAAGATACTGACAATGTATTTGTTCTAATCTCATTAAGTATGTCAATAAACTTAGGGTTATCCTGTCTATAAATATGTTTTAATTCAACAGTAACAGCATTACATTCTTGGTAAGCATAGCTACTAAAAAAGAACGCGTTTTTGTAGAATGGTTTTAATAAATGCCATTCATTGTCTTTAACAACAGGAGATAATTGTTGTAAATCACCAATCATCAGTAATTGAATACCACCAAATACTTTATTTTTGTTTCTAAATCTGCGTAACGTTTTATCAATACCATCGAGTAAATCAGCACGAACCATACTAATTTCATCAATAACTAATAAATCAAGCGATTTAATAATATTGATTTTAGTCTTATTAAACTTTCTATTAAAACCAGAATTACTTCCCAAATCTTCATTAGGTAAAATAGGACCAAAAGGCATCTGAAAAAACGAGTGTATCGTGACACCTTTAGCATTAATTGCAGCAACACCAGTTGGAGCTACAACAACCATTCTTTTTAAAGATTTCATTTTTAACTTGTGTAAGAAAGTGGTTTTTCCAGTACCGGCTTTACCTGTCAAAAAAATATTTCTATCTGTATTATTTACAAAATTCCAAGCTAAATCTAATTGTTTATTCGTACGCATTACATATTAAAGTTTTGCAAACTTTGACTAACTAAACCATCCAAATAAATGTAAAATAAACATATAATTATGAAAATAATAAAAGAATCAATTAAAAACTTTTTTGATCTCGATAATGAATATTTATTATTAGTCATTAAAAAAACAATATTTGGTTCATTATTTTCTTTTGTGAAAGTAACTAATATTAAATAACCTAAAGACATAATAAAAAAAACAACACAGGTAAAAAGAGTAAGTAAGAATAAATAGGTTAAATATTCATAAAAATAAAAAGACAATGAAAATATTTTCCAAAACTGTGGAATAAAATTTAGATATAGACAAAATAAGGTTAACTGAACAGCTAGAAGTGCAAAATAAATACTCTTTAAATCCATTAAAATAAGTTTTATATAAAAAAAAAGCCCTTCATATTAACTATGAAGGGCTTTCAAAAAAGGCGACGACCTACTCTCCCACAATGCAGTACCATCGGCGCAAATGGGCTTAACTTCTCTGTTCGGAATGGTAAGAGGTGAGCCCCATCGCTATAATCACCTTAAATCTTTCGGTGTATGTAGTTTTACCTACTTGACCGTATATAATAACATATTGAAAAAATGATTCATGAAAATAATATTTTATACTCTATAAAAAACAGGCGTACAATAAGTCTATGGGTTATTAGTACTACTTGGCTATGACATTACTGCCTTTACACCTATAGCCTATCAACGTGGTCATCTCCCACGACCCTTTAAAGAAATCTCATCTTGTGGTGGGTTTCGCGCTTATATGCTTTCAGCGCTTATCCCTTCCCAACGTAGCTACTCTGCAATGCTCCTGGCGGAACAACAGATACACCAGAGGTTAGTCCAACTCGGTCCTCTCGTACTAGAGTCAGATCCACTCAAATTTCTAACGCCCACTGTAGATAGAGACCGAACTGTCTCACGACGTTCTGAACCCAGCTCGCGTGCCACTTTAATGGGCGAACAGCCCAACCCTTGGGACCTTCTCCAGCCCCAGGATGTGACGAGCCGACATCGAGGTGCCAAACCCCCCCGTCGATATGAGCTCTTGGGGGAGATCAGCCTGTTATCCCCGGAGTACCTTTTATCCTTTGAGCGATGGCCCTTCCATGCGGAACCACCGGATCACTATGCTCTTGTTTCCAACCTGATCGACTTGTAGGTCTCTCAGTCAAGCACCCTTATGCCATTGCACTCTACGCACGGTTACCAAGCGTGCTGAGGGTACCTTTAGAAGCCTCCGTTACTCTTTTGGAGGCGACCACCCCAGTCAAACTACCCACCAAGCACTGTCCCCACATTGTGGGTTAGACTCTAGACAAGCAAAGGGTGGTATTTCAACAATGACTCCACAACGCCTAGCGACGCCACTTCAAAGTCTCCCACCTATCCTACACATTACTTATCCAAAGCCAATACTAAGCTATAGTAAAGGTTCACGGGGTCTTTTCGTCCCACAGCGGGTAATCGGCATCTTCACCGATACTACAATTTCACCGAGCTCATGGCTGAGACAGTGTCCAGATCGTTGCACCATTCGTGCAGGTCGGAACTTACCCGACAAGGAATTTCGCTACCTTAGGACCGTTATAGTTACGGCCGCCGTTTACTGGGGCTTCATTTGATTGCTTCGCCTAAGCTAACAACTCCACTTAACCTTCCAGCACCGGGCAGGTGTCAGGCCATATACATCATCTTTCAATTTAGCATAGCCCTGTGTTTTTGATAAACAGTCGCCTGGACCTTTTCACTGCGGCCATCCCGAAGGATGGCGACCTTTCTCCCGAAGTTACAGGTCTATTTTGCCTAGTTCCTTAGCCATGAATCTCTCGAGCTCCTTAGAATTCTCATCCCAACTACCTGTGTCGGTTTAGGGTACGGGCTGCTTCACTTGCTTTTCTTGGAAGTCGATTCGCTAGATTATCACCGCGACCGTAGTCTTAGTGTACTATCGAGGTGTTACCACTCTCTTCAACGCACAATTCCGTCTGTACGCACTAACTATTCGCCTCCGTCACTTTTAGTGTGAGCAGGTACAGGAATATTAACCTGTTGTCCATCCACTACCCCTTTCGGGTTCGCGTTAGGTCCCGACTAACCCTCAGCTGATTAGCATAGCTGAGGAAACCTTAGTCTTTCGGAGTGCGGGTTTCTCGCCCGCATTATCGTTACTTATGCCTACATTTTCTTTTGTAGCTACTCCAGCATGCCTCACAGCACACCTTCAACGCCACTACAATGCTCCCCTACCACTTTTAAAAGTCCATAGCTTCGGTAATATGTTTATGCCCGATTATTATCCATGCCGAACCGCTCGACTAGTGAGCTGTTACGCACTCTTTAAATGAATGGCTGCTTCCAAGCCAACATCCTAGCTGTCAAAGCAGTTCAACCTCGTTTTTTCAACTTAACATATATTTTGGGACCTTAGCTGATGGTCTGGGTTCTTTCCCTTTCGGACATGGACCTTAGCACCCATGCCCTCACTGCTGATTAACATTTTATAGCATTCGGAGTTTGTCAGGAATTGGTAGGCGGTGAAGCCCCCGCATCCAAT
>NZ_CP121685.1:1970000-2190000 GCF_029760915.1 Olleya sp. YS
TCGCGTTAAAGGTAGTAACCTTCGTGTACGCTTAAAACTAACCTTAGAAGAAATTGCTAATGGTGTTGAGAAAAAAATTAAGGTAAAGCGTAAAGTGCAAGCACCAGGTACTACTTACAAAACGTGTAGTACTTGTAATGGTTCTGGTCAAGTCACTAGAGTTACCAATACTATATTAGGACGTATGCAGACCTCTGCACCTTGTAATACTTGTGGTGGAGCAGGTCAAACTATAGACAAAAAACCTAGCGAAGCTGATGCGCAAGGGATGGTTGCAAAAGAAGAAACCATTCCAGTAAACATTCCTGCAGGAGTTGTGGATGGTATGCAACTTAAAGTGTCTGGTAAAGGTAACGAAGCACCAGGAAATGGAATTTCGGGAGATTTATTAGTTGCTATAGAAGAGCAACCACACGACACTTTACAACGTGAAGGTGATAATTTACACTACGATTTATATGTGAGTTTGCCAGATGCTATTTTAGGTACTTCAAAAGAAATTGATACTGTTACAGGAAAAGTACGTATCAAAATTGAAGCTGGTATGCAATCTGGAAAAATATTACGCTTACGCGGAAAAGGGATACCAAGTATTAACGGTTATGGTAAAGGAGATTTATTAGTACATGTAAATGTTTGGACTCCAAAAACGTTAAACAAAAAACAGAAAGAATTTTTCGAAGAGATGCGTGAAGATGAGCACTTTACACCTAAGCCAGAGCGCAGTGATAAATCATTTTTTGAGAAAGTTAAAGACATGTTCTCTTAGCAAAATCTAAATACTAAAAATAAAAAGTCCGTGTAAAACGGACTTTTTTTTGCTTTTTGTTTAACTATTTATATCATTTAACATCTTATTAAATAAAAAATCTTATATTTGGCTTATCGCTAGCTTGTCTAGTGATAATTTTTCTTTTTCATAGCAATTTTTTCCCATCCTTTATTTATTTAAAGGGTGGGTTTTGTTTTTTATGGAATAACTATTTTAATTGATAACTCTCTATCAAAAACTCATAGTAGTCAAGCTTAATCTCTTTGAGAATATAACTACTGGTCATTTATATTTATACGTTAAAAATAGTCAAAACCTTTACGTTACTCATTTAACATTTTCTATATTTACAAAACGTGCAAAATAGTAACACAATAACCAATCTTATAAATATATGAGTAACCTTTTAGAAGTGCATGGTGTCTCTAAAAACTACGGAAATTTTACTGCTTTAAACAATGTGTCTATAACCGTTCCAAAAGGAAGTATTTTTGGGTTATTAGGTCCTAATGGAGCTGGAAAAACAACTTTAATTAGAATTATTAACCAAATTACAATGCCTGACAAAGGTCACGTGTTACTGGATGGCGAACCGTTAAAAAATCACCATATTAAAGATATTGGGTATTTACCTGAAGAACGTGGGTTGTATAAATCCATGAAAGTAGGTGAGCAAGCCTTGTACCTAGCACAACTTAAGGGTATGCAAAAATCTGAAGCCAAAAAACGACTAAAAATGTGGTTTGAGCGCTTAGAAATAGGAGATTGGTGGAATAAAAAAATACAAGAGCTATCTAAGGGAATGGCTCAAAAAATACAATTTGTGGTTACTGTATTACACGAGCCTAAACTATTAATTTTTGACGAACCTTTTTCTGGCTTTGACCCTATAAATGCAAATCTAATTAAAGACGAAATTTTAAGATTACGTGATGAAGGCGCAACGGTTATTTTCTCGACGCATCGTATGGAATCTGTTGAAGAATTGTGCGATCATATTGCATTAATACACAAATCAAACAAAGTATTGGATGGTCATTTAATGGATATAAAACGCGAATACAAAAGCAATACGTTTGAAATTGGTATTAAACCAAATAACAGTAACTTAGAACAAGAACTAACTAATAAATTTAGTGTGACTCCAGCAGAATTTAGAACCTTAGGTAACGATTTGAAGTTAAACATTAAATTGTCAGAACAAGAATCAGCTAACGATTTATTAGCTTATTTATCAAGCCAAGGTCAGATTTCTCATTTTGTAGAAGTTATTCCAAGTGCTAGCGATATTTTTATTCAAACGGTAAAGAATAATTAATTATGAATCATCTTCCACTTATTATAAAACGCGAATATCTAGCTAAAGTTAGGAACAAGGCGTTTATTATCATGACATTTTTAAGTCCATTAATTATAATTGGGCTAATTTCGGTGGTTGCGTACCTCACGCAAATGAATAATAGTAAAGTCCGTCAAATCTCAGTTTTAGACCAATCTGGCTTAGTAAAAGATATATTTAAGGATACAGAGAATACTAAATACACGCTTTTAGAAGATACTATAACACTTGACAATGCGAAAACTACAGTTAAAGAAAAAGGCGATTATGGTTTACTTCATATTCAAAAATTTGACAGTATTGAAGAGGCTTCAACTAGTATTCGATTCTATTCAGAAGACTCACCATCATTATCGTTAATTAATAGTTTAGATGATAAAATTGAAAAAGAGCTCACTTCTATTAATATGAATAGAATGGGAGTTAATCCAGAGATTATTGCATCTTCAAAAGTTTTTATTGATATAGAACAAGAAAGTTTTGCAGGTAAAAAAACGTCAAAATTAGATAGTGGTATAAAAATCATATTCGGTGTGATTGCTGGATATTTGTTATTTATGTTTATTATTATTTATGGTAATATGATTATGCGTAGCGTTATTGAAGAAAAAACCAGTCGTATTATCGAGGTTATTATATCTTCAGTTAAGCCTATACAGCTCATGTTAGGTAAAATTATTGGTACCTCTTTAGTCGGTATTACGCAAGTTGTTATTTGGATTATTTTGGGTAGTGGGTTAATTATCTTGGTATCATTAATTTTTGGAATTGATTTAGGACAAATGGGTATGCCTCAACAAGAGATGATGGAACAAGCTATGCAAGGTTCAGGAAACTCTATGGAGACAGCGCAACGATTTATGAATGCGTTTTTTAATCTACCATTAACCAATTTAATTATAGCTTTTATCTTGTTTTTTATAAGTGGATATTTGCTGTATAGCTCATTGTATGCAGCAATTGGAGCAGCAG
This sequence comes from Olleya sp. YS, assembly GCF_029760915.1. Taxonomy (NCBI): domain Bacteria; kingdom Pseudomonadati; phylum Bacteroidota; class Flavobacteriia; order Flavobacteriales; family Flavobacteriaceae; genus Olleya; species Olleya sp. YS. Next base: position 1,973,084 of record NZ_CP121685.1, read on the forward strand.
TAGATAACGAGACAGACACGCAACAATTTATGATGCCTATTATTGTACCGTTAATCCTTGCTGTTTATGTTGGTGGATTTACGGTTATAGAAGATCCACACGGAACGGTTTCTACAGTGTTTTCTTTTATACCCTTTACATCACCAGTAGTGATGCTAATGCGTATTCCTTTTGGTGTTCCAATATGGCAACAATTATTATCATTATTAATTTTAATAAGCACTTTTATGTTTACTGTCTGGTTTGCTGCTAAGATATATCGTGTCGGTATTTTGATGTATGGTAAAAAACCAAGTTATAAAGAACTAATAAAGTGGATTAAGTATTAATTTAGAACGAAGATGCAAAAAGAAAAAGTTGCAGATAAAATAGAAAAAGAGGTAGAAAAAGTTGGCGAAGCTATAGCTGAAAGCTCTGCTTGGGAAAAGTTTGTAGATTTTTTGAATTATAAAATTTACACCTTTACTGATAGTACTGACCAAGTAACTAGCGTCATAAAGGTTAAGTACGTACTATTAGTAATTGTTATATTATTATTTACAACTTATATCTTACGTTGGGTTAGAAAATTAATGACTCGTAAGCTACCTGATGAGGACAAAGCTAAATTTGTTACTGTATTTTCTTTTGCACGATGGTTAATTTATGCAATAGTATTTTTAGTGTCAATAGATTCTTTAGGTATTGATGTTACTGCGGTATTTGCTGCGTCTGCTGCTTTGTTAATTGGTGTTGGTTTAGCCTTACAAACTTTATTTCAGGACATTATTTCTGGGATTTTTATTTTAATCGATCAATCCGTTCATGTAGGTGATATTATAGAAATTGATGGCAAAGTTGGACGCGTAGAAGAAATTAAATTACGTACCACTAGAGCAGTGACTATAGATAACAAAGTATTAGTCATACCTAATCATTTATATTTGACTAATAGTTTATATAATTGGACACAAAATGGGACAACAACAAGAGAGACGGTAGATGTTGGTGTTGCTTATGGAAGTGATGTCAATTTAGTTAAAGAACTATTATTAAAAGCTGCCAAATCCAGTAAATTTGTTTTTAAACAACCAGAGCCTACAGTAATTTTTACAGATTTTGGAGATAGTTCATTAAATTTTAGAGTGGCTTTTACTATAGAAGATAGTTTTAATGCTAGAATCCCTAAAAGTGAAATACGTTTTGCAATTGATAAATTGTTTAGAGAAAACAATGTAACCATTCCATTTCCACAACGAGACATTAATATTATTAATAATCCTAATAATTCTAAGACGTTATCAAATCTTGGAGACTAAATCTATATGACCAAAATTAACATATCTAAAGCAGGATTATTTTTAATTGTAATACTTTGTTTTGCACACTATTCACAAGCGCAATTAACGGATTTAGCGCGTTTAGAATATTCATTTATACCAAAAAGTAATTCAGAAGATCAATACACAAGATTAAGACTACTTTTAAATTACCCTGTCAAAACTAAAGAAGATTGTTATCTAATTCTAGGAGGAGAATATAACAGAATCATATTAAATCTAGAAGATAATTATCCATTTAATAAGGAGCCTCTTGAAACTATAAATATTATAGATTTTAATATTGGATATACTTTTAAGTTAAACCAACATTGGCGTACAGGAGTGCGTTTGACGCCTAGAATAGCTTCAACATTAACTGAAAAGTTAACCATGGATGACGTCTATTTAAATGGAGGTGTCTTTTTTATAAAGGATAGACGTGATGCTACAGATATTAAACGACCTTACAGAATAATCTTAGGGCTAACATATAATACCACAACTGGTATACCGTTTCCACTACCGTTTGTTAGTTATTTTAGACAAGTCAATGCCAATTGGTCATTTAGTTTAGGTGTACCAAAATCAAACTTAAAGTATACCTTTAACGACAAAAATTCTATGCAAGCTTTTATTGGGTTGGATGGCTATTTTGCCCATTTACAAAGACCAACATCTGTATTAGGTAGACAAGTAGATAATATTTCATTATCTATAGCAGTAGCTGGATTAGGTTATGAATATGATTTTACAAAACACCTCGTTGGTTATAGCTATGTTGGGTATACCTTGCAAATGAACAATGTATTACGAAATAAAGACAGAGAAGATGTGTTTACATTAGATAACGTAAATGCCTTTTATTTAAGAACAGGAATAAAATTTAAAATATAATGCCAAAAATATTAGTAATAGAAGACGAAGCTGCAATTAGAAGAGTATTAATAAAAATACTTTCTGAAGAAAATGATACGTATCAAGTCGATGAAGCCGAAGATGGTTTAGCTGGAATCGATAAAATAAAAAAAGAAGACTATGACCTCATTCTTTGTGATATTAAAATGCCAAAAATGGATGGTGTTGAAGTCTTAGAAGCAGTAAAAAAAATAAAACCAGAAATACCAATGGTTATGATTTCTGGTCATGGCGATTTAGATACAGCTGTTAACACGATGCGTTTAGGTGCTTTTGATTATATATCAAAACCACCAGATTTGAACCGTTTACTAAATACAGTTAGAAATGCGTTGGACAGAAAAGAATTAGTTGTAGAAAATACTATTCTTAAAAAGAAAGTCAGCAAAAAATACGAAATGATTGGTGAGAGTGACGCTATTGCTCAAATCAAAGATATTATAGATAAAGTGGCTCCAACAGATGCACGTGTACTAATTACAGGACCTAACGGAACCGGAAAAGAACTTGTTGCACATTGGTTACATCAAAAAAGTGAACGTGCTAAAGGACCTATGATTGAAGTGAACTGTGCAGCAATCCCTTCAGAGCTAATAGAAAGCGAATTATTTGGACATGTTAAAGGCGCATTCACCAGTGCTGCAAAAGACAGAGCAGGAAAGTTTGAAGCTGCTAATGGTGGAACCATTTTTTTAGATGAAATCGGAGACATGAGCCTGTCTGCACAAGCTAAAGTACTTCGTGCGTTACAAGAAAGTCGTATTCAGCGTGTGGGAAGCGATAAGGACATTAAGGTTAATGTACGTGTGATTGCTGCTACCAATAAAAATTTAAAAAAGGAAATTGAAGACGGTAAATTCCGTGAAGATTTATATCACAGATTAGCAGTTATCTTAGTTAAAGTACCAGCTTTAAATGATAGACGAGAAGATATACCATTATTAATTAATCATTTTGCAGCTAAAATCGCAGAAGAACAAGGGACTGCTCACAAATCGTTTTCAGCAAAAGCAATTAAATTACTTCAAGATTATGATTGGACTGGAAATATTAGAGAGTTAAGAAATGTTGTAGAACGTTTAATAATTCTTGGCGGAAGTGAAGTAAGCGAACAAGATGTCAAATTATTTGCTAGTAAATAAAATCAAAAAGCCTCTAAATTAGAGGCTTTTTTTAAATATTAAATCTAAATCCAAACCCTGTTTGTATATCAGGATTATTATTAACAGTTAAGTCTTGTTGTACATAAAAAAAGGTTGTAGTTTTCTTACCAAAAGAGTAAATAAACGTCCAGTAATTATTGTTTTTATATAAGTTGGTAACACCTTGTCCCCAAGAATTGAATGCCATTTCATTTCGTATAGGTATAATATATTCCAATTCGTCTTTTTTATTTAAACTAGTTTGAAAATAAAAATCTGTACCAAACGTATGAATCGTCCCTTTTTTAGAAATAAAACTATATTCTAATGCAGTCTCTAAAAACCCTATAAAGTTATTAGTTCCAAACATCACATTATCCGATTTAAAATTTACTAACCCTTTTCTTAGACTCCCTAAACTTAATCCTAAATTAAACGTGTTACGGTCATTAATACCAATAGTTTTAATAGCATTGGCAGAAACACCAAAATCTAAAGACGAGTTGCTTTTAGATAGATTTGCACCCAAATGTCCTCCAAAATTAACACCTATGGTTTTATTTTTAATAAAATCTGGGTAGTAGTAGTAACTAGCTTCTATACCTGTTGCAAAAAAATCTCCAGCATCAATAGTTACAGTATTCCCTGCTCTATCATTATAAGTTATATTAGCTTTGTTTAATCCAAATACGCGTCTATCAAAAGGATCATTTCCACCAGCAATATTATCATGAAAATCTTCAATAATTGTATCATTGGTAAAAATAGAAAAAGGTGTTTTTCCTTTAGTTAATAGATAGGTTCTTATACCAATTTGCAATTCATGTTTTTCAGCAAGCCTAATATTTACAGCAGCTTTAAAACCTTTAATTACACCATCATTAGCTAGGTTAAACGAATCTTTGTCTATAGTATTTTCGTCAAAAGCCCTATGCGCTTGGTCCCAATTGTAACCTCTAACAATTGCTCTGTCTGCTTCGTTTTTTGGAATGTAAACATTGACAGGAGGACTCCATATATTACCACTTTCTATACTAAAATTAATATAGTTTTTGTTTGGTGCTTCCCTTTCAAAATGACCTTGAAGTCTATTAAAAAAGACACCAAAACTGTGAGTAGATAAAATGTTAGGCTTTGTAATGTTGTTTTTCGTAAACCTATCTAAATCAACATCTTCTTGAGCAATTGAAAATAAGGATATAAAGCAAAACAGTAATAATAGATAATAGCGATTTATCATAGATTGAAAATATGAGCACGAATCTACAAAATCTTCATTATATTTAAATATTAATAATTTAATCTTTCATGAAACAAATTAATATCAAAGACCATAAAATAACATCAAAAATCAAATTAAATAATTTGCCAAGTCGATTAGATTTAGGAGCAGATAAAGACACTACAGAAGACGCTTTACGTAAGGTAAGACGACAACTAGGTAAGTTGCAAGATACTATGTATGCACATGGTAAATACTCCGTTTTGGTGTGTTTGCAAGGGATGGATACGTCAGGAAAAGACAGTTTAATTCGTGAAGTATTTAAAGATTTTAATGCTAGAGGTGTAGAGGTCATGAGCTTTAAAGTTCCTACAGAATTAGAACTAAAACATGACTACCTATGGAGGCATTATATAAAATTACCTGCACGTGGTAAATTTGGAGTACACAATCGTACGCACTATGAAAACGTTTTGGTGACTCGCGTGCATCCAGAATATATTTTAAACGAGAATATTCCAACTGTAACATCAGTCGATGACGTTAATGAAGCTTTCTGGGACCAGCGTTTTGATCAAATTAATAATTTTGAAAAGCATTTAGTAGACAATGGTACATTAGTTTTTAAATTTTTCCTTAACCTGTCTAAAGACGAGCAACGTAACAGGTTATTACGTCGTCTTAACAAAAAGGAGAAAAATTGGAAGTTCTCAGCAGGCGACCTTAAAGAACGCAAACTTTGGGATAACTATATGGATTGTTACGAAGATGCGATTAATAGAACAAGTAAGGAGTATGCACCATGGTATAACATTCCAGCAGATGATAAGCCTACTGCTAGATTAATTGTCGCATCAATATTATACGATACGCTAAAAACATATACAGATATTAAAGAACCAGAATTGGATGACAAAACAAAAGCCAATTTACATTTATATAAAGAACAATTAAGTAACGAGTAACAATTCCTGCGTCGACAGGAATTTTAAAATAGATGAATATAATTTTTGGCGTTACCACAAGGGTCGCGCTTTCACTACTCGCTCTCTACGAGGAGCTCAGACAAACCGTTCAATCGCTAACGCACTTACTATGAAACAACTATTTATACTACTAACACTATTACTATCAATTAACGTTTCTTCTCAATCAGATCAAGACGTTTTAAAAACCATTTACAGTCAGTCCTTAACCAATGGTAAAGCCTATCAATGGTTAGACCATTTGTCAAACCAAATTGGTGGACGCTTATCAGGATCTACAAATGCAGAAAAAGCAGTGCAATACACTAAATCCGAACTAGAAAAACTAGGTTTAGATAAAGTCTGGTTACAAGAAGTGATGGTGCCTAAGTGGGAACGTGGAGAAAAAGAAGTGGGCTATTTTACAACCAATAACAACAAAATAGATGTTAATATTTGTGCACTTGGTGGTTCTGTTGCGACATCAGACTCAGGTTTACAAGCTAACGTAATAGAAGTAAAAAGCTTTGAAGAATTAGAAGCACTAGGCAACACAGTAAAAGGTAAAATAGTCTTTTTTAATGGTGCCATGAATCCAGAGTTAATTAATACTTTCGAGGCTTATGGTGGATGCTCTAAACAACGATACGCAGGTGCTTACGAAGCAGGAAAATTAGGAGCAGTAGGTGTTATTGTTAGATCGTTAAACTTGCGTCAAGACGATTTACCACATACAGGAAGTATGGGTTATTTGGATTTACCAAATGAGCAACGCATACCATCTGCAGCAATTAGTACCAATGATGCTAACAAACTCTCAGAAGCTTTAAAAAAAGATAACAATTTGACGTTTTACTTTAAACAAAACTGTCAACAATATGAAGATGTCTTGTCGTATAATGTCATTGGCGAAATTACAGGAAGTGAATATCCTAACGAGTTTATGGTAGTTGGAGGACATCTTGATTCTTGGGATTTAGGAGATGGCTCGCATGACGATGGAGCAGGAGTAGTACAATCTATGGATGTACTTAGATTATTAAAAGAAAGCGGAATTAAACCTAAACGTACCATTCGTGTGGTATTATTTATGAACGAAGAAAACGGTTTGCGTGGTGGAAAAAAATACGCAGAAGAAGCCAAACAAAACAACGAAAACCATGTCTTTGCTTTAGAGAGTGACTCAGGTGGATTTACACCTCGTGGTTTTAGTTTTGATTGTAGTGACGCAGTATTAAATAAAGTGTTGGGTTGGGAGTCGTTATTTAAGCCATACTTGATTCATTATTTTGAAAAAGGCTACAGTGGAGCAGATATTGGACCATTAAAAAACGATAATATTGTGTTAGCTGGTTTGCGTCCAGACTCGCAACGCTATTTTGATCATCACCATGCAGCAAACGATACGTTTGATGCAGTTAATAAACGCGAGCTAGAACTTGGTGCAGCAACCATGACCAGTTTAGTGTATTTATTTGATAAATATGGAACCAATACTATTCCTGAAGTTAAACAGTTTAAGGATTAATCATTGAAATTTGGATTTACTATACTAATTATTCTATTTGCTTTCAGTTGTAAAACCGAAAATAAAAAAAATATGCCTGCTACAAATGAGGATAATATAGTTTCAAAAAAAGTATTAGACACTTTTAAATTTACAAATGGTTATGATTTTCCAGTAGGAAAGCCAGATGCAAAACAATATTATAATGCTCAAGGGTTTCAAGTAAACGACCATTTAGGAGATGATTGGAACGGAAAAGGAGGTGGGAATACAGATTTTGGTGATCCCATTTATGCAATAGCTAATGGTTACATATCTTTTGCAGAAGATTATAGAGGAGGTTGGGGAAACGTCATTAGAATCATTCATTACAATCCAGACTCAACACAAGTAGAATCTCTTTACGCACATTGTAAACAGGTTTTTGTGAAGAAAGGAGATTACGTTACAAAAGGCACAAAAATTGGCACAATTGGCACAGCTGATGGTGCATATTTAGCACATTTACATCTAGAAATTAGAGATGAGATTGGATTGCCTATTGGCTCAGGTTATTCAACAGAAACAGAAGGATATTTAGACCCAACAGATTATATTAATAACAATAGGTAAAATGAAAAACACATTACTACTTTTAACATTAATTCTATCTACAATCATTATAACACAAAATAATGATTTACCATATTATGAATTGCCTGAAGCATCAGAAAGCTACACAGCAGGTACAGTTGCAGCACGACAAGTGGATGCGTTAGGTTTCAGATTTTATCATGCAACGGATGGATTAACAGAAAAAGATTTAGAGTATAAACCAACAGATTCTGTGAGGACAACTGCAGAAACAGTAGATCATATTTACGACCTATCAAAAATCATATTAAATTCAACATTAAAAAAAGCCAATTCAAAAGAGAGTGCTAACTTAACTTTTGAGGACAAACGTGCTGCTACTTTAAAAAATCTAAAACAAGCAGCAGATATTTTAAGAGCAAGCGAAGATATCTCGCAATTCAAAATCATTTTTGGAGAAAGACAGATTCCGTTTTGGAATAACATTAATGGACCAATAGCAGATGCTATTTGGCATTGTGGACAAATTGCCTCATTTAGACGTGTAACTGGCAATCCTATAAATCCAAAAGTGAATCACTTTACCGGAACTGTAAAAAAGTAATTATTGATTTTTAGAATCTTGTAATTTTCGATTCATCTCATCAATTTCTTTTTTTCTAGCTAGTAGCTCTTCGTTAAAATAAACACCATCAGAGTGCATGTCTGCAGGAGTACGATAGGACATAAAGTGATTTTTCGATTTCATAACAATTTTTTTTGTTTACAATTTAATAATAAAAGTTAAACAAAATTGTTAATATATTTATAATAGTGACATTTAATTCATCAATCCATTGCTTTACATAACTTATGAAACCAACATTACATCAAATTCATCCTGTATTACCAGTACAAAATGTGTTAGCAGCCTTATTTTTTTATACTCAAAAATTAGGATTTACTATTGCTTTTGCAGACGATCCTAAAAATCCAACGTATGCAGGAATACGTCGTGATCATATTGAAATTCATTTGCAGTGGCACGATGAAAAGGAATGGGATTTTAAAGTTGATAGACCAATGCTGCGTATAGTCACTCAATATGTTGACGCGTTATATGATGAATATAAAGATAAAGACGTGTTTCATCCAGAAACCGTAGTTAAAGATACCGCTTGGCAAACTAGAGAATTTGCGTTTTACGATTTATATAAAAATGGATTAACCTTTTATCAAAATCTGTAAGTTATTGCGAGAAAACGAAACCATCTTATCAAATTAATAACTAGGTACTAGGCTTTCACTTTTTTAGGTTTAAAATCTATTTCTACTTGATTTTTAAGAATATCATCAAAAGTTTCACGTTGTCTAATTAGATGGGCTTCGCCATTATAAACTAAGACTTCAGCTGGTCTGTAACGCGAATTATAGTTGCTAGCCATGCTGTAACAATAGGCACCAGCATTACTAAATGCAAGGATATTGCCTTCATTTATTTCAGAAATGCGTCTATTGTTAGCAAAGGTATCTGTTTCACAGATATAACCCACTACACTGTAAAAACGCTCACGTCCTTCTGGGTTTGAGAGGTTTCTAATATCGTGTTGCGAGCCATACAACATAGGTCTAATTAAATGGTTAAATCCACTGTCTACTTGTGCAAAAACAGTTGAGGTAGTTTGCTTTACAACATTGACCTTAACTAAAAATTGTCCAGCTTCGCTTACTAGAAATTTACCAGGTTCAAAAGCTAAGGTTAATGGTTTACCATATTCTTTACAAAATTCGTTGAATCTTGTGCTTAATTTTTCGCCTAATTCTTCAATATTAGTTTCAATATCTCCTGCTTTATAAGGAACTTTAAATCCAGAACCAAAATCTATAAATTCTAAACTTTTAAAGTGTTTAGCGGTTTCAAACAAAATTTCGCTAGCATATAAAAACACATCAATATCTAAAATATCACTACCAGTATGCATATGGATACCGTTAATGTTCATTTTAGTATTTTCTACAATTCTAAGTATATGTGGTATTTGATGAATGGAAATTCCAAACTTGCTATCAATATGTCCAACAGAAATATTAGTATTTCCACCTGCCATAACATGTGGATTTATTCTAATACAAACTGGAATCTCTGGGTGATTAGTTCCAAATTGTTCTAAAATAGATAGATTATCAATATTGATTTGGCAACCTAATTTAGCAACCGTTTCAATTTCTTCTAAAGACACGCCATTTGGCGTAAAAATGATGCTTTCTGCATTAAAACCTGCAGCCAATCCTAATTGTACTTCTTGTATGGAAACAGTATCTAAACCAGCACCTAATTGTTTCATTAATTTTAAAACCGAGATATTAGACAAGGCTTTAACCGCATAATTAATTTTTAATTGATTAACGCCTTTAAAAGCAGTACTAAGTCTGTTGTATTGTGTGGCGATACGTTCTGCATCATAAACATAAATAGGGCTCCCAAAATCTTGTGCTATTTGTAATAATTGACTGTTTTGCATTTTGTTTTCTTTTTGTCAAAGGTATTTGTTTCCTTCTTTTTAAAAATTAAAGTAACGTAATATTACATATTTAAAACAATTTGTTAATTATTTAACAATCTAAATTGTTCATAATTGTACTACTGTTTTTTCATAATTAATTATTAGGGTAAGTAAATGTGATTATTTACTTTTGTAGCTCTAAAATTTTAAGTTTTTCGCTTTTGCGGAAATAATATATAAATCCATTAATAAAGATGAATTTACACGAATATCAAGGAAAAGAATTATTAAGCAGCTTTGGCGTACGTATTCAGCGTGGTATTGTTGCACAAAATGCTGATGAAGCAGTTGCTGCAGCAAAAAAACTAACCGAAGACACAGGAACAGGATGGCATGTCATTAAAGCACAAGTACATGCTGGTGGACGTGGAAAAGGTGGTGGAGTTAAGTTGGCTAAAAATTTAGACCAAGTTAAAGACATTGCTGGTCAAATTATTGGTATGGACTTAGTAACTCCGCAAACATCTGCAGAAGGTAAACGTGTACATCAAGTATTAGTGGCAGAGGATGTGTATTATCCAGGAGACTCTGAGCCAAACGAATTTTACATGTCTGTGTTATTAAACAGAGGTAATGGTCGTAATATGATTATGTATTCTACCGAAGGAGGAATGGATATAGAAACGGTTGCAGAAGAAACACCACATTTAATTTTTACTGAAGAAATCGATCCTGCAACAGGAATATTACCTTTTCAAGCTCGTCGTGTAGCCTTTAATTTAGGATTAAGCGGAATGGCTTTTAAAGAGATGACAAAATTTGTTACTGCATTATACACTGCTTACGATAAGTCGGATGCGTCTTTATTTGAAATTAATCCAGTGTTAAAAACTAGTGATGATAAGATTTTGGCTGTAGATGCTAAAGTAACTATAGACGATAATGCCCTATACAGACATAAAGATTTAGCAGCATTACGTGATTTACGTGAAGAAAGCCCAATAGAGGTGGAAGCTGGTGAGTTAGGATTAAACTATGTAGACCTTGACGGAAACGTGGGTTGTATGGTAAATGGAGCAGGATTAGCTATGGCTACCATGGATTTAATTAAGCAAGCTGGTGGTGAGCCAGCTAATTTCTTAGATGTTGGTGGTACGGCAGATGCAGCTCGTGTTGAAGCAGCATTTAGAATTATTTTAAAAGATCCTGCTGTAAAAGCGATCTTGATTAATATTTTTGGTGGAATTGTACGTTGTGACCGTGTGGCACAAGGTGTAGTTGATGCTTATAAAAATATGGGAGATGCTATTAACGTACCAATCATCGTGCGTTTACAAGGTACTAATGCTGACATCGCTAAAGAATTGATTGACAATTCTGGATTAGATGTGATGAGTGCTACCGAGTTCCAAGAAGCAGCAGATAAAGTACAAGCTGTTTTAGCATAAAACAATTATAAAGTCACTCTTAGCTAGTTAAAGAGTCTTATATAAATTAAAAGAGCAACGTTAATCGTTGCTCTTTTTTTTTGGTTTATACATTTTGGTGGTGTCAATTTTTTTAGGTTTTGCTGTCGCGGAAAATTTGCCTTGTGGACGTTCACCTTTTTTAGGCATGGGTCCACGTAAATGAATAACCAATCCATTTAAAAAATTACGTAGAATTTGGTCACCACATTCTACATAGTTAGGATGATCCTCACGTCTAAAAAATGCACTAAGCTCAGATTTAGAAATTCTAAAATCTACTAATTTTAAAATCTCAATTATGTCTGTGTCACGCAATTTATGCGCTACCCTTAGTTTTTTAAATATATCGTTATTCGTCATTTTAATCTATTGAAAATTAGTTAATTACAAGCTCGGTTTGTGCTAAAAACCTCTAAAATATTGATTAAAAGCAGTTAAAATCGATGTAAAACTAGTGATTTTTCGATAAGCTACGCGCTTTCAACGATTATTAATTATGTTTTATACTTAACTTTATAATGTATTATTAATCCCTCGAGTTATGCCTAATAGAGTAGAAAAATTAAGTTTATTATCAGAGATGATAGCTTTTGCGAAAAGTGACGATAGTCTAAAAACTGTTGAGTATAACTTTTTGTTAGCAGTTGCTAAACAATTAGAAGTGTCAAGAGAGGATTTTGATTATTTAATCAATCATCCTGTTAGTCGAGTAATACTTAAGTCGCATAGCGAGCGTATTGTACAATTTCACAGAATGGTTTTATTGATGCATGTGGATAAAGAACGTTCTAGAGAAGAATTAGCCAAACTATATAATTATGGATTACGAATGGGACTAAACCACGAATCTATTACTAAGGTATTATACTTAATGGAAGGCTTTCCAGATATGATGGTACCAGCTGAGGTACTGATTGATATTTTTAAGGTACAGTATAATTAAGTAAAACTTACCAATTCGATATATTTCGTCAGTTCGAGTGATTCGACGTAGGAGAATTGTATCGAGAACTTCTAGAATTTTTTCTTGGCTAAATTAGGAAGCTTGTTAAATTCATTATTAATTAATGCTTCTTTTTTAATTCTTGACCATTTTTTAATTTGTTTTTCACTTTCAATTGCCAAATTTATATCTGTAAATTCTGCATAAAAAACTAACTTTATTGGTCTCCTATTATATGTATAACTATCAATATGTTTACCATATTGATGCTCGGTAATTCTTTTATTTAGATTTGATGTAATTCCAGTGTAATATGTTCTATCGGAACATTCTAAAATATAAACATAGGATAGTTTCATAATTTAGTAGGTATTGGCTTCTCGATACAATTTTTTCATGCTTCAAAAATCACTCGAAGTGACGAAAGGTGTTTTTTTTGTTAAGTATTAGTAATAACAAACTTAACTTTTCAATTCTTCCAACTTCCCTTGATATACTTTAATTTCATCACGTAATTTAGCAGCAACTATAAAGTCTAATGCTTTTGCAGCTTCTTCCATAATTTTACGTTTTTCACGAATTTTCTTTTCTAACTCGCCTTTAGATAAATACTCACTTTCTGGTTCTGCAGCACGCGCAGCTTCTAACTCGTAACTATACGTACTTACCGAGTTTTTTGATAATGCACTATCTAAGTTTTTATTTAAAGCTTTAGGTACTAAGTTGTTTTTGGTATTGTAGGCAATTTGTTTTTGACGTCTGTATTCAGTTTCGTCAATAGTTTTTTGCATGCTTTTGGTAATTTTGTCTGCATACATAATGGCCTTACCATTTAAGTTTCTAGCAGCTCTACCAACCGTTTGTGTAAGCGAACGAGCCGAACGCAAAAACCCTTCTTTATCAGTATCTAAAATGGCGACTAAAGATACTTCAGGTAAGTCTAAACCTTCACGTAATAAATTAACACCAACTAAGACATCATAAATTCCTTTACGTAAATCTTGCATGATTTGAACACGTTCTAAAGTATCCACATCGCTATGGATATAATTAACACGGACATTAATTCGGCTAAGATATTTTGTTAATTCTTCAGCCATTCGTTTAGTTAAAGTAGTAACTAAAGTACGTTCGTCTTTTTCAACGCGTAGCTGGATTTCTTCAATTAAATCATCTATCTGATTTAAACTAGGTCTAACTTCAATAATGGGATCTAATAGTCCTGTAGGACGTATCACCTGCTCGACATAAACACCATCTGTTTTTTGTAGCTCGTAATCTGCAGGAGTTGCAGATACGTAAATCACTTGGTTTTGTAAGGCTTCAAACTCTTCAAACTTTAAAGGTCTATTGTCCATTGCTGCTGGCAATCTAAAACCATATTCTACTAAATTTTCTTTTCTGCTTCGGTCACCACCATACATGGCATGAACTTGAGAAATGGTGACATGACTCTCATCCACAACCATTAAGTAATCCTCTGGAAAGTAATCTAGTAAACAGAAAGGTCTAGTTCCTGGTTCACGACCATCCAGGTAACGCGAGTAATTCTCAATACCAGAACAATAGCCTAACTCACGAATCATCTCTAAATCAAATTCGGTGCGTTCTTTTAAGCGTTTGGCTTCCAGATGTTTGCCTATGTCTTTAAAATAGTCGTGTTGTTTTACTAAGTCGTCTTGAATGTTTTTTATAGCACCTTGCAAAATGTCTGGAGAAGTCACAAACATATTGGCTGGATAGATGGTTAGTCGGTCATATTTTTCGACTACTTCATTGGTTTGAATATTAAAGGCTTCAATCTCTTCAATGTCATCACCAAAAAAGTGAATGCGAAAGGCATCATCTGCATAACTAGGGAAAATATCTACCGTATCTCCCTTAATTCTAAAATTACCATGTCTAAAGTCGGCTTCGGTACGCGAATACAGACTTTGTACCAATTGGTGTAATAATTTGGTGCGTGAGATGTGTTGGTCTACTTCAAGGGTAATTACATTTTTTTGAAACTCCACAGGATTACCAATACCATACAAGCAGGAAACGGAAGCGACTACTAGTACATCACGACGTCCAGAGAGTAGAGAAGAGGTTGTGCTTAAACGCATTTTCTCAATCTCCTCATTAATAGATAAATCTTTTTCTATATACACACCAGAGGTTGGTATATAAGCTTCGGGTTGGTAATAATCATAGTAAGACACAAAATACTCTACAGCGTTATCCGGAAAAAACTGTTTAAATTCAGAATATAACTGAGCAGCTAATGTTTTGTTATGTGCTAAGACCAAGGTAGGTTTTTGTACATCTTCTATGACATTAGCAACCGTAAAGGTTTTACCAGAACCAGTCACACCTAAAAGGGTTTGGTATTTTTCTTTAGCATTTAAGCCATCTACCAGTTGCTTAATCGCTTCTGGTTGGTCTCCTGTAGGACTAAAATCTGATTTTATTTTGAATTTCATAAAACAAATTAGGAACGTAAAGTTATTATTTAAAGGCTTATTTAGTCTTCGGATTTAATGTTTAAAGGATTGTCTTTTCTTTCGTTATCAAACATCCAAGAGAGAATCCACCATCGATTACCATCATAATATAATTGAATACTATTAATCCCTCTGTCTACAACTGGACCGTTTTCTTCTTCTCTGGTTTCATAATACGTCCAAACATGTGTTATGTTACCAAAAGTTTGGACTTCTCTTTTTAATTCGTATTCAAAAAAACCAGCTTCAGGAATCCCGAAGCTTTTATGATACTCTTCTAATGTCTGAGTTATGATGTAAGGTGTATTGTCTTTATCTTTTCCTGTTACAGTAATTAACGCATCAGGATGGTGTAGTGACGCATCTCTCTCCCAATTTCTAGCTTGATTAGCAGGACCAGAAATAACATCGTAATAAGCATTAATAATACCATCTAGTGTTTCTACATCTGCTTTTAATGGGTAAACCGCTTTGGTAGATTCTTGAGCGTTTACTACTACACATAAAAAAAGAGATAGCATTACTAATTGTAATTGTTTACTGGTCATAGCTGTTGTGGATTAAATTATTTTATGCTGTGTTTTATATTGTAAAATTACAGAATAATTGCATGTTATAACTTTAACAGGTTGTTAAAGATTTTAATTAGTTTGAAACCTAATGTTATGCATAGATTATAATATTAGAGATTGAGAAGTCGTGCTGTTTATCGATTTCTATTTGTTATATACGGATGTTATCTGTAGTTATTATTCAGCAACTCTTTTTAATAATTCCGCAGTTTTTGGTTCTATTTCCCCAATATATTTTAAATCAATAGCTTTTTTACTCGATAAAATTTGATAGAACTCACAAGCATTTAAAAATGAACCATATTTAGAAGGATGAAATGAATCATCGAAAAGCTCAATTTCTGGATGTTTTACACGAGTTTTAAAAAATAAATTTCCATTATTTGATTTTTCGATGTTGTTCTTATCAGCTAGTTTTTGATACGATAAGTTTACAACATCATTATGCTGTTTCAAATTTTTTATATTCTCTGAACAATATTTTTTGTTTTTTTCTAGTGAATCGTCTATTAAAAATCCTGGATGACAGTATTCTTTAGGATATTCGATTTTCGATGCCCAAGTATTAAATAAGATAAATCGACAGTTAGGATTATTAACGAATTTCTTTATTTTTTTGATTGAAGAATCTACCACTAAATTTCTCAATTCAGGTATCAGTACCCTTATGGTTCCTTCTTGTAAAATAATAATATCCCACTTTTTTTCAGATAATTTTTTTTCAGTCTCAGTAATTTCAGTTTCTGATTTTTCACGAACGCTTATACTTTCTTCATCTTGGGTTACAATTGTTTTGTCCAAATGCCAGCCAAGAAACATTCCGGGAAAAGTACTTTGATGTATTTTAATATTCGGATTTGTTTCATTAAGCATTTTTTGAACCATTTGAGGCATATCGTGGTAAAAAGTCAAACTATTTCCTATAAAAAGGACATTTAGTTCTTCTGTAGATTCTTGACTTTGGGATTTACAATTAACTATTATAAAAGCTAAAATGATAAGTAGTGCGTTTTTCATAAATTACAGGTGACGTGTTCGTGTATGGTTTCGTTGCTGTTAGAGCTAAGTTAGCAAAAAGAAACTGCGTGAAGGAAATTCGGCAGAATTTCCGTGGTAAACTTTAAACACCATTAAGCAATGAACTATACACGTTGTTAGCACTTGTATTATAAATTCAATTTTATTCTATGGTTATTGAATTGATCGAGTTAGAATAAACATCCAAAAAAAAGAGAATACTGATCCTAAAACAAAAAGAAGTGTTCTGAGTCCATTCCCAAAATATTTTGTTTTTAAATAGTAAACAGATAATGCTTCAATTCCCCATCCACAAGTAAAGAATATGTTTGCTCCGAATAGCCAAAATAATATCATATAAAAATCACTGTAACTTGAAATTCCATTCGGCACATCTCCTCTTAGTAAAACAACAAGTAATCCACCAACAAGAGTTATTAGATTATACCATAACCTTTTTCTTTCCCACCATTTGATTGCTGAGTTAAAACCGTCTTCAGGTTTATCTTGAATATTGCTATTATCCATATTGCTGCTAACGGTCTCGTATAACCGTCAGTTACGGGTTAATTAAGTTATTGTTTTCTTTTATTCACTAGCGTTAGCAATTCCGAGTGGATTCGGACTTAGTCGAATCCGCCGTAATTGCGGTTATACATTGTTATATAGTATTATTACTTATTTTCATCAAATTGCCTTTAAACCCTTTATATATAAGGTTTTTGTGTTTTTAGGTAATGCAAAATAAAGCAATAAAATGCTACTAAAAGTTAGGTTTGTTGTACCTATTGTTGTACCTTCGTATTGCGT
Source organism: Olleya sp. YS (assembly GCF_029760915.1). NCBI lineage: Bacteria > Pseudomonadati > Bacteroidota > Flavobacteriia > Flavobacteriales > Flavobacteriaceae > Olleya > Olleya sp. YS. Next base: position 1,990,489 of record NZ_CP121685.1, read on the forward strand.
TGCACCCATTTGCACTGCCTATTAATCAGGGTTTTATGTCTTCAATTAAAGTAGTTTTAAGGAAAAACAAGATAGATAAAGCAGGACTTGCACCGCTTTATTTACGAGTAATCAAAAACAGAAAAACTAAATTCATTTCATTGAGTGTAAAATTGCAACCGAATGAATGGGATGAAGATAAACAAAAAGTCAAGAAGAATCATAAAAGCTCTACAAGATTAAACGCATACATATCCAAAAAGATAGCAGATGCAGAAGGCGAGATTGCAGACCTTGAAAGAAGAAATCAATCTACATCAGCAAGAAGAATAAAAGAAGCTATTAAGGGTAAACCCTTAATTAACTTTTTTGAGTTTGCTTATGATAGATGCGAGAAGCTTAAAGATACTGTCACACTATCTACTTACAGAAGCTATAAAAACAACATAGAAAAGTTTGAAAGGTTTATAGGGCATCGTGAAATAATGTTTGATGATATTACAGCTACAACCTTAAAAGAATACGCATCACATTGCAGTTCTAAATTAGGTAATAATAACACTACTATAAATTATGCGTTTAGAATCCTAAACTTAATGTTTAGAGAAGCCAAGAAAGAAGATTTAATATCCAACGAGCTTGTACCCTTTACCAAGTTTAAAGTAAAGAAAAATAAGACTACAAAACGTTATTTAAACGAAGAACAATTTAAAGCCTTTATCAATTTAGAAGTACCGCAACAGTACAAAGCACAGGTTATTAAAGATATGTTTATTTTTTCTGTTTTTTCTGGAGGGTTGCGTTTTGGAGATGTTATCGAATTACAATGGAAGCATTACGATAGCAAAAATCACAGAATTACAAAGACGATAAGAAAAACGAAAAGACAGCATAGTATTAGAATAGGTCAAAAAGCGGTTGATATTTTAGAGAAATACAGAACCCAAGACCAAAAGCAAAATGATATAATTTTTCCATTTGCTAAAGTTGACGAGTTATATTTTAAAGATAGAGAGCACAGAAGTTTAATAACCAATAGGGCAATTTCATTGAGTAATATGTATTTGAGCAGAATGGGTGAAGAATTAGAACTACCTTTCAATTTATCCTTTCATATTAGCCGACATACATTTGCTACCAGAGCATTAAATAATGGTATGAGAATAGAGCACGTATCTAAATTAATGGATCATTCCGATATTGGTATAACACAAGTGTACGCAAAAATTATTAGTAGTGAGTTGGATAATGCAGTAGATAAATACATCAATTAAAAAAGATGAGTATGTATAATAACTTTCAGAACAATGAACATAAAGACGTTTTTATTGTAGAAGAATTAGAAAAACGTTTAGCAATAGAGGCAGTAGAATACAAACGTAAACTTGATGATGAATGGGAAAAATACACTTTTGACCCAATGTATTTTGATAACTTCATTTCTGGTGACTTATATAATGAGTTTCTAAACTCGCTATTTGAAAGAATCAAGCCATTAAACGACTTTGAAATTAATAAATATCTAACATTATCATTAAATCAATTTAAAACCCATACACCAGAAAAAAGAGCTGAAGCATTTAAACGACTGTATCACGATACGTATTGGTTTCCGAATTATATGGAATACAAAGAAGAAACTTATTTATCAAAATACGCAATGCACGTTTGGAAGCATTATGCAAATCATTTTGAGTTATTTAAAGAAGCTACAACAAATGCTTTAAACGATTTTAAAAGAGGTATTACATCTACCTCTAAAAAAACATCTAAAGAATTAAAGAAAGATTTCAATTCTCTTATTCCTCAAACTAACAAACAAGATTATATTTTGCAGTTACTTGAAGATTTAAGTATAACGCTAAATGGCACTAGTATTTTAACACCAAGAAAAAAAGGTGCATTAAGGGGTGTGATTGAAGCATTAAGAGATAAGATGATAATTCCTAATATTGGTTTGTCAACTTTATGCAATGTTTTTGCCGATAAAATAAATTTAGTATTAAAGTCAGAATTAGATGCATCAACAACTTCTGAAAATTATAAAAAGGAAGCATTACAGTATATAAAAAACAAGCCACTTCACTAAAATACACTTGTTATAAGGGTAATATAAGGGTACTCTTATAGCTACCTATGTTAAAGGCAATATTGCGGTATAATTTTAAAAATATATCGTAATGGAAGCAATAATTTTAAGCACCCAACAGTACAAAGATTTAGTTAGTCGTTTAGACAATTTAAACAAGCAATTAGAGGAAAAACAAAAGAAGCCTCAAGACACATTTTTAGATAATCAGGAGTTTTTGTTATTAATGAATATTAGTAAAAGAACTGCTCAAACTTGGAGAGATGAAGGTGTTATTTCATTTTCACAAATAGGTTCTAAAATCTATTATCGTATGAGTGATGTTCAAAAGCTGTTAGATAATAATTACAGAAAAGCATTTAAAAATAAAAGGTAGTCGCTTTGTATGATACTAGCGTTATAGTACAACAAATAAACAAACTACCAAAAGAAGCTGTTGCCAGAGTCGAAAAACCTTTTTATTGGAATAATTGTTTATGGTCACCAAATTATAATAAGAAGATTGGTGAAATAACTTCTTATGTAGCAAAGCTAAAAAACCTTGATTTAAAATTAAGAGGTTCAGAGCTTACAATAAGTAATAGTTTGCAAAAATTTTATATGAACAATAATTACAAACCATTTAGTTATACAGATGTTGTAAAGGCAGTAGCAGAGTTAGATTCTTACTTTGATTTTGATTTATATGAAGCACAAGTTCAAAGAACGTCGGTAGGGGTTGTAATTAATGATATAGAAGATAATACCTTTAAAAATTGGCTTGAATATAGAGGTAAAAAACCTTTAGTAATGCGTAATAAAACACGTGTTTATGGTGCTCATTTTAAAGCTACAAATTATAATATAAAAGGTTATGATAAAACATATCAAACTAAAAATGAATCTGGTATAACAGTAGATAATAGTTTAATAAGGTTTGAATTAGAAGCGAGTCATAGATATACTAACACAGGTAAAAATGCAATCGGTATTTATATAGTGGCAGATTTGGTAAACAAGATAAAGTTTGATGCATTTGGTGATGAATTATTAAAAGTTTATGACACTATAAAGAAACAGCCAATAATTAACTATCAAGAACTACAACCAAAAGAAATATTATTAATGGGTGCTATGAAGGATAATGCTTGTTTTAATGGTTTGAAAAAACATCATAAAGATTCATTTACCATATACAGAAAAAAGTACGCTAAACTATTAGAAAAGTATGCAGATTTTGAATTAGAAAATAACATAAGAAGTAAAATTTTAGAGCAGATAAATTATTGTAAAAACAACTAATGTTTTAATACTTGTAATATACCTTAAAACAGGGGTAAAATAAATGTAGTTATATAGTATGGATGAAAGTTTAATAAAATTTAGGTTTAGTAATCAAATCTCGATACATTTAACAGTTGAAGTTAACAACGATTTTTTTATGGGTGTTACAAAGAGTTTAAAGGTTAAAGAGGATTATTCATATTATAAGAGACTTTTATCTGAAAGGAAGTCAATTTTTTCAGAAGTAATTGAAATTAATGAAGTTGGTAATAATGCAAACACTTTAGAGTTTCAAGAAGTTATAGAGCAAGAGTTACTAGATTCAAAAATGTTATTCATTGTAAATGTAAAGCTTGATAATTATAAGTTTTTTCAGTTTAAAATAAGGTCTAAAGAATACATTCCTTATCCGTTCTTTAGGTTTGATAGTGATGGTGATACACATAGAAATAGAGTTGATGGTGTTACATTAGTAGAAAATGTAGTAACAACACCTCACTTTCATAAGTTTAATGAAGTAGGTACAGAAATAGCTTATAAAACAGATAAGTTATTAAACGAAAAAGAAGCTAAAGCATTGGAAGATATTAACCTATGTATAGCACATTTTTTTCACGAGGCTAATTTAAGAGTAAAAGAGAATAGTTTCCCTCAAGTTAAAATTTCAAGTAATTCTTTGGGTATTGATTTTTCTAAACCAGATCCCAATGAAAATATAGCATTTTAAATGGAATTAGATAATATAATAAATTCAATAAAAGATAATTTTTCTTCAGTTTGGCAAACAAAACAAAGAGGAGCTTCAATTGAAATAATAACACCCTATGCTACAACTAATGATAGATTTATATCTGTATTTTTAACAAAAAGAGGAGACGAATTTATTATTACAGATGGTGGTTGGGTTAATGGCGGTGTATATGATAATGATATATTTAATGAAGATGGTTGTTTTAATAAAATTCTGTTTCATTATATCAATGCTTTCAATATCAAAGAAACAGTAAATAATAAAGACAGTAATCAGGTATCATTTTATTATGTTAAGACCAATAACTTAATAGATATTCCTTCAAGGGTGTTAGATTTGGCTACTTTTATTCAAAATATTGTTAGTACGTCTTTAATAGAGTTTGTTGATAAGGAAGAGAAGGAAGCGCAAAAAAGATTTGTAACATTAGCTAATGATTATATAAAATCTAACGTACCAATTGAAAAAGTAAAATTCAATACTTTCTTGAATCCAGAGAAAAAAGAATTGAAATTTAATGCGTTGTATTACTATAGTCCTAGTGAAATTACATTACTAAATTACATAACAGGTAGTTCGGTTTCTTATTTTTCAAATAGTATTTTCAAAGCAAATACATTATTTGAAATGGCGGATGAATCCTTGTATAAAAATTATGTACGCAAAAAAATAACAATTTTAGATACTGATGCCAGAGGGTACAAACCTAATAAAATAGGTCATTACCTAATTCATCTTCAGAAACAGACTGGTGCTGTAAATCTTGAGTGGTCTAGCCGAGAGCAATTATTCAATCTTCTATAATTGTAAAAATATAACGCAAAACATTATATTAATATCAAGCAAAACATATATATTTAGTGTTTCAATTTTTCCCTTATGAACCGTATAAAAGAAGTTTTAGAAGAAAAAGGCATAAAACAGGTATGGTTAGCAGATAAGCTAGGTAAAAGCTTTAATACAGTTAATGGTTATGTTCAAAACAGAAACCAACCAAGTTTAGAAGTGTTATATGAAATAGCAAAAATATTAGATGTTAATCCAAAGGAATTATTGATTTCATAAAATAGTATTTAATGAACGCAGTAGAAATAGAAGAAGCAGTATCGGAATTGGCATTAAAGCCTTTTGAAGCAGAGGAATTTCCTTTTTCTTTTTTAGAGGCTTTTGGTAATAAAAGTACGACTATTAAAAAGTTACGTAGTGGTACTTCAAATAAAACAGATGTTAAGGGTGCAATTCTACAGCGTAATAATATCCATATACTTACTAGTAAAAAAGGAAAAGTAACAGAATCTTTAGAGATATTACGTAATAGTCCATCAACACAAAAGAGTAAAGTAGAATTTATCTTAGCTACAGATGGTTTAGATTTTCAAGCCGAAAACATAATAACAGGTGAAACAGTTGTTTGTGAGTACAAAGACTTTCATAATTATTTCGGTTTTTTCCTTTCACTAGCAAATATTACAACAGTAAAACAAATACGTGAAAGCGCATTTGATATTAAAGCTACAAGTCGTTTAAATAAACTTTATGTAGAGTTATTACAACATAATCCAGATTGGGCAACAATAGAACGTCGTCCAGATATGAATCACTTTTTGGCAAGATTAATTTTTTGCTTTTTTGCGGAGGATACGGATATTTTCAAAGACGATAATCTTTTTACAGATACCATTCAAAAAATAAGTGACCCTGATGCTTCAAATACACACGAGGTAATAAGTGAGATTTTTAGAGCAATGGATACAAAGCTCGAAAATCGTGAAAAAGAAAATATCAAAGTTTGGGGTAAAAAGTTTCCTTATGTAAATGGTGAGTTATTTTCTGGTTCTACAGAAGTACCGAAGTTTACTAAAATAGCACGTTCTTATTTATTACACGTAGGTAGTTTAGATTGGAAGCAAATTAACCCAGATATATTTGGGTCAATGATTCAAGCTGTTGCAGACGAAGATGAACGTGGTTCGTTAGGGATGCATTATACTTCTGTACCAAATATTTTAAAAGTATTAAATCCTTTATTTTTAGATGATTTACGAGAGCAATTAGAAAAAGCAGAAGATAACAGTCGTAAACTACTCAATTTACGTAATCGTATGGCACACATACGAGTATTTGACCCTGCTTGTGGTTCAGGTAATTTCCTTGTAATTGCGTATAAAGAAATGCGTAAAATAGAAAATGAGATTAACATTAAACGTGGTGAAATTAATAAAGCAAGTGAAATACCATTAACGAACTTTAGAGGTATTGAATTAAAAGATTTTTCAGCAGAAGTAGCACGTTTGGCATTAATTATTGCAGAATACCAATGTGATGTGTTGTATAGAGGGCAAAGACTTGCTCTTGCGGAATTTCTACCCTTAGATGCTGAAAATTGGATTGTTAAAGGAAATGCATTAACGCTTAATTGGTTATCAGTTTGTCCACCTACAGGAACTGGTGTAAAACTTCAAGGAGACGATTTATTTTCAACACCTTTAAATCAAGCTCAAATTGATTTTGATAATGAAGGTGGGGAAACTTACATCTGTGGTAATCCACCTTATAAAGGTTCAACGTGGCAAACAGCTGAGCAAAAATCAGATGTAAAAGCAATATTTGAAAATAAAACATCTAGTTGGAAATCTTTAGATTATGTTGCTTGTTGGTTTATGAAAGCAGCTGAGTATAGTGAAAAAACTTCTTGCACGACAGCTTTGGTTGCAACTAATTCTATTTGTCAAGGTCAACAAGTTCCTATTCTTTGGCCATTAATTTTTAAAACAGGTCAAAAAATAGTGTTTGCTCACACTTCTTTTAAATGGGCTAATTTAGCAAGTTACAATGCAGGTGTAACGGTTATTATAGTAGGTATTAGTAAGGAAAACCGTATAGAGAAAAAATTATATGATTATAATTCTGATGGACAATTATATGATAAGTCTGTTGCATCAATTAACGCATATTTAGTAGAAGGAGAAAATGTAATCGTAAATAATACAAGAAAACCTTTTGATGAGAATAGTCAAATGGTATGGGGTAATAAACCAACTGATGGAGGACATTTATTACTTTCAAAAGATGAAGTAGAAAAATTAAATCTTAACACAGACCAAAAGGCTCGCTTTATACGAAGATTTTATGGTTCTGCAGAATTTATCAAAGGTATAAGTCGATTTTGTATCTGGATAGAGGATGAGAATCTTGATGAGGCGCAAAGTATTCCTTCAATAGCTAGAAGAATAGAAGGCGTTCGTGAAATGAGGCTTGCTAGTAAGGCTGCTTCTACTAGAAAATATGCAGAGTATTCTTGGAAATTTAGGCAAATACAAGGTTTAGCTAATAAACATTCTATAATTGTTCCTGCTGTAAGTTCAGAGAAACGACCATATTTACCTGTAGGTTTATTGGAGAAAGATGCAATAATATATGCTAAAGCTTTTACCATATATGATGCGCCTTTATGGAATATGGCTTTGATTGCCTCTCGTCTACACTGGGTTTGGATAGGTACGGTTTGTGTCCGTTTAGAAATGAGATTTTCTTATTCAAATACCTTAGGTTGGAATACGTTCCCATTGCCAACCTTAACAAAAAAAAATAAAGAAGACTTAACAGCTTGTGCCGAAGAAATACTAATTGCAAGAGAACGTCATTTCCCAGCAACAATAGCGGACTTATACGACCCAGAAAAAATGCCTAAAGATTTGAGATTAGCGCACGAACGTAATGATGAAGTTTTAGAGCGTATTTATATTGGTCGTAAATTTAAAAATGATACCGAGCGTTTAGAAAAACTATTTGAACTCTACACTAAAATGACTGCCAAAAAATAATAAGAATGAGTAAAGAAAAAAATATACCTACAATTACAGTAAACTATAATAATAACGGTAGTTCCGTTACCTCTAATGAGTTGGGGATGCGTGCTATGCAAGAGTTAGCATATGAAAAACGAGGTGAACAATATCTATTAATTAAATCACCGCCCGCATCTGGTAAAAGTAGAGCGTTAATGTTTATAGCTTTAGATAAACTAAATAATCAAGGTATTAAGCAGGCTATTATTGCAGTACCAGAAAAATCTATTGGTTCAAGTTTTAATAACGAGCCATTATCTAAATATGGATATTATTATGATTGGGTAGTGACACCAAAATGGAATTTATGTAATTCACCAGGAGAAGATGGCGGTAAAGTAAATTCAGTCAAAGCTTTTCTGGAAAGTGAAGATAAAGTTTTAGTTTGTACACACGCTACATTTCGCTTTGCAGTAGAACGTTTTGGTGTTGAAATTTTTGATGATAGATTAATTGCAATAGACGAGTTTCATCACGTTAGTGCTAATGATAATAATGTATTAGGTTCTCAACTTAAAGATTTTATAGAAAGAGATAAAGTACATATTGTAGCTATGACTGGTTCTTATTTTAGAGGCGATGCTAACCCTGTTTTAATGCCTGATGATGAATTGAAATTTGAACCAGTAACCTATACCTATTATGAGCAATTAAGTGGTTATGAGCATTTAAAAACTTTAAATATTGGCTATTATTTTTATAGTGGAGCTTATACAGACGACCTAACAAAAGTTTTAAATCCAGATGAAAAAACAATCATTCATATTCCAAATGTCAATTCTAGGGAAAGTATTGGAGGTACTAGATTTAAACATCAAGAGGTAGATAATATTTTAAATGAATTAGGAGAATGGCAAGGTATTGAAGAAGCTACTGGTTTTCATATTGTAAAAACAAATTCAGGTAAAATCATAAAAATAGCAGACCTTGTAAATGATGATGCTTCTAAACGACCTTTAGTGCAAGCAGCATTGAAAATGCCAGAAATTAAAACGAATCGAGACCACGTAGATATTATTATAGCTTTAGGTATGGCAAAAGAAGGTTTTGATTGGATTTGGTGCGAACACGCTTTAACAATAGGGTATCGTTCTAGTTTAACAGAAATTGTTCAAATTATAGGTAGAGCAACTCGTGACGCCCCAAATAAAACACAAGCAAGATTCACTAATTTAATAGCAGAGGTAGATGCTTCTGAAGATTCTGTGACAGATGCTGTAAATGATACGCTAAAAGCTATTTCAGCGAGTTTATTAATGGAACAAGTTCTAGCACCAAAATTCAATTTCACACCTAAAAATCCTCAAAGTAAAGAACAAGAAGGCTATGATTATGGTGAAGGTGGTTATGACCCTAACAAGGAGAATGTTGGATGGAATGAAGAAAAAGGCGAATTTCAAGTTGAAATTAAAGGTTTAGCAATGCCAGAAAGTGAAGATGCAAAACGTATATGTAAAGAAGATTTAAACGAGGTAATTGCAGCTTTTGCGCAAGATAAAGATTCAATTGGTAGAGGGTTGTTTGATGAAGAATTAGTGCCACAAGAATTAACTCAAGTACGTTTAGGTAAAATTATTAAAGAGAAGTATCCAGAAATTGATGATGAAGATATTGAGGCTATTAGACAGCACGCTATAGCAGCTCTTAATATTACTCAAATGGCGAAGCAATCTATAAATAATGAAGAGAATGATAATATTAAAGCAAATACAGCTTTAATTGATGGTATTAGAAAATTTGCTATGGATGTTAGAGATTTAGATGTAGATTGGATTGATAGTATAAATCCATTTAGTGAAGCATACTCAATCCTTTCAAAAGCAATGACAGAAAAAAGCTTAAAAGCAATGGCTGAAGTTATATCTGGGAAAAAGCCTAATATTAATCTTGAAGAAGCTAGAGAATTGGCTAAACGAGCTTTAAAGTTTAAAAATGAACGAGGGAGATTGCCAGATATTAAATCAGCAGATCCTTGGGAGCAACGTATGGCACAAGGTATTGCATATTTAGCTAGAAAAAAATCAGAAGAACAAAATGGCTAAAAAAGATAAATTTACAGCTGAAGACGATGAGTTATTAGCAGCTTTAGGTGTAGAGGTAGAAGTAAAAAAGAAAACTACTTTTACAGCTTCAGAAGAGCGTGTTATTGCAGGTTTTGAAGAAATTCAAAAATTTGTTGATGAACATAATCGTCTACCACGTCACGGAGAAGAAAATGATATTTTTGAAAGATTATATGCTGTTAGATTAGAAAAAATTAAAGAAAAGCAAGAGTTTGTAGATTTGCTTAAAGAGTTTGATAATCAGAATATTTTATCTGGAGAAATAATAAACACAGTTGATGTTCCAAGTGATATTGATGATGATGAATTATTAAATCTTCTAGGTGTTGAAGAAGAAGAAAATTCAATAACTAATCTTAAGCACGTTAAAACAAGAGCAGAAAAAAGAGCTGTTGAAGAATTTGCAAATAGAACAATTTGTGAAGACTTTGAGAAGTTTAAGCCACTATTTGAAAAGACAAAAAAAGAAATAGAAAACGGCTTTAGAGAAACTGTCCGTTTTAGAAAGGATTCTGGTTTTACAAAAACCTTAATTCAAGAAAAGCTATTTGTAATCATAAGAGGGCAAATGGCTTATATTGCAAATAAAGGTGAAATTTTTCAAGCACCAAACGGCGAAGAAGATGCGCGTTTAAGAGTAATTTACGATAATGGTACAGAAAACGATTTATTACAGCGTTCACTTATAAGAGCAATGTATAAAGATGAAACAAGTCGTTTTGTAACAACACCAGGTTTGGGTCCTTTGTTTTCAGATGAATTAGAAAGTGATGATTTAGAAAGTGGTATTATTTATGTTTTAAGGTCAAATTCTAACAATCCTTTGATTATTGAAAATAGAGACGTGTTTCATAAAATTGGGGTTACAGGAAATGATATTAATAAGCGTATAGTAAATGCAAAGAACGACCCTACTTTTTTAATGGCAGATGTTGAGGTTATTGCAACTTATAAATTAGCAAATATCAAACGACATAAATTAGAAAATCTAATACAATCTTTCTTTAAAAACGCAAAGTTAGATATTGATATTAAAGACCGTTTTGGTAAGCCAGTAAACCCAAAAGAATGGTTTTTAGTACCTATTTTTATAATCGATGAAGTTGTAGAGAAAATAAAAGACGGTACAATTGAAGATTATTATTATGATGTTAAATCAGCTAGTTTAAAAAAGTATTGATTTACAAAAGATTTTAAAAAACACATCAGAAGAAATCGTAAAACATTTTGTCAATTCTTCATTAAAGAAATAGAAGATATAGTACACCATATTTGCGATGATTTTGAGAAAACAGTTTAATTAACAATTTATCTTAAACAAAAAAATAAAAGCATTATATGAAGCCACCAGTTGATGATTCAATAAAGAAAATATTAAGTGATAAATTAAATGATTTATCAAATTTATTAGATGCAGACATCTTTACTTATTATGGTCAAATAATAGATGGTAATGAAAGCATCATATTAAAGATTATAGAGGATTTAGCTTCTTCAGAACATAAGAAAGATAAATTATTTGTTGTATTAACAACTGGTGGTGGGAGTGCAATTGCAGTAGAACGCTATGTAAATATAATGCGACATCATTATAAAGAAGTTAATTTTATAATACCAGATTATGCTTTTAGTGCAGGTACTATTTTTTGTATGAGTGGTGATAATATATATATGGATTATTTTTCTGTACTTGGTCCAATAGATCCTCAAGTACAAAATAAAGAAGGTAACTGGGTTGCAGCACTAGGTTATTTAGATAAAGTAAACGAGTTAATTGAAAAAGCTCAAAATGATAGTTTGACACAAGCTGAATTTATCATATTAAAGGATTTTGATTTAGCAGAACTTAAAGGATATGAACAAGCTAAAGAATTAACAATTTCACTTTTAAAAAAATGGTTAGTTAAATATAAATTTAAAAATTGGGAAAAGCATCAAACTAATCCAGTATTAATTGGTCAAGATGTAACAATAGAAGAAAAAGAAGCTAGAGCAGAGGAAATTGCAGATATTTTAAGTAATAATAACGAATGGAAGTCCCACGGTAGACCTATTAATATTGAAACTTTAGAAGAAAAACTACGGTTGAAAATAGAGGATTATAGTAATAATGAGCCTTTAAGGTCTTTGATTCGTCAATACTATGATTTACTTTCAGATTATGTTAAATCGAATAAATTACCTATTTTTGTTCAAACCAAATTATTTATATAAATATGTTGACTTCTGATAAATTAGATAAAGTTCTTAAGGGTAACAAAATTAATTCTTCAGAGATTTCTAATGTGAAAAAATATATTGAGGCTTCAAGAATTTATGATTCTTTGGTTAGTTCTGGTGTAGCTAAACCGAGAGGTAATAATTTAATGCCTAAAGAAAAAGCATTTAGTTCTAATATTACTTTTAACAGATAATTCCCCACAAAATAAAACCCAGTTTTTTCGTACCTCAAAATCCTCTGTCTTTTATTTTGTTCCGCTCGCCAACGCGCTTGTAGTTTTTGGTTGCCAACCCTCACACAGCACATTACTTGTTTTATTTAAACTATTATATTTTTATAAATAGGCACAATAAAAAAGTAAAGAGCTGTTGCCAACGCTCACACCAAAAACTACCCAAAGCTATGTTTACATAATACAAGTTATAGTAGCAAACGGCACTTTTCAATGGTTTGCTATCGCAGTGTTAATGCATTTTGTAGCTATAACTGGTATTATGTAAAATATCCGCTATTCCAACGCGCAATTCCGAACATTAAACCACATTTTGAACTAACATTAAACATCAGTACATTTTAAGGTTTCCGTTAATTGATAATAATATTCGTTATCTCATTCAAGCTGCACAAAACCATCGTTAAGTCCAAGTATTCCTTACCTCAAGTCTTTGTTTGTTTCATTTCGTTAACAAATACCATAGTCCACTTTTCCCCACCACCCAAGTCAGCGGTTATAAAAAAATAGGTTTATAAAGTGTAGTACTACGCCATAGCACATTACTTTTTATCGTGCCTCAAAAAAGCAATAAGCTATTGTCTAAAAGTCCTGTATAAGTAGCTTGTTTAAATGCTGTTTTATCAAACAACTATTTAAAACGCTACCCATACAAACGCTTAATCCAACGCTCAATACGGTACTAAAACCTATTTTTTTAAGTGTTAATTCCCCAAAAAAGTTAAATTTATACTATGAAAAAAATGATTGAAGATTTATTTGATTTATTCTTTCCACACGATTTAGATGAAAACGGTAATAAAATCGAAATTCCTGAAAGTGATGATTCTTTTGGTACTAAACTTTTCACAATCATTATGCTTGTTATAATAGTTATATTGGCAGGTATAACATTAAATTAATAAAAGATAGCAAATATATGTGGCTTCCTACAGCCCACGCTTTAAGGCTATAAAGCTCAAGCCTACGGTTTTTTAAAAAACTTTTTATTAGTACTGCAAAACAACTTTTGGCTTTAATTAATGCAATTTCCTTTTCAATAAAATTTTTCAAAAACTTTTTTAAAAAAAGCTTGACAGCCTTACCCACGCCACAAAGCGAAAGGCTTTCTTTTTTTAATTTTTTTCTTTTTCATTTTCAAAAAAAATATGTGTGAGCGTAGCGAACTTTTAATTGGATAGCTATGCCTTATTTTGAAATGAAAACACACCAAATCGGAAGAACCTACTCGAACCCTCATTTTTTTATCCTAAACAAAGGACTTAACAGCGGAAAACCGCTTTCAAATCCTTGTCCTAACTGTTTTGTAGTAATCACAAAAACCGAAACAGATAAAAACACACTTTTTCATTTATCTATGATGTTGCAAATAGGCGGTTTTTACGCTTATTATTTAAAAGGTAGTGTTATTCCGTTTATTTCTCTAGATGATTGCAGAAACACGCTTAAAAAAGGTTTAAAATCTACTTCAAATATAAACGACCAGATGCAAAAACATATTAAAGCGGTTGAGGTTATCAGTAAAAAAGAAAAAGAGCTTCAAAATGTCATTGATAAAATGGCAGTTTTAAAAGTTGCATACATTCGTAATTGTTTCAAATTAATGCAAACAAATGAAGCTTGATGCAAAGGCATCGTAACGCCCTAAAACAGTAACACAATGGCATTATTTTCGTTATATTTATAGTGAAATAAAGGTTTTAAAGCAATATAAAGTCCGTACCAAATCCAAAGGAGTTTAATTTTAAATTGTTTTATATTATGGGAAAGATTTCTCAAGGAATTTTAGGCGGATTATCTGGAAAAGTAGGTAACGTAATTGGTGGTAGTTGGAAAGGTATTGACTACATCAGAATTAAGCCATCAAGCGTGGCGAATCCTCGAACAGAGGGGCAAGTAAACCAACGTAATAAATTTACGGTTACATTGGAATATTTACAGCCAAACAAAGAGTTTTTAAAAGTTGGTTACAAGTCTTTTGCGACAAAGAAAACCGAATTTAATGCTGCAATGTCTTATGTATTAAATAATGCAGTAGGAGGGATTGCGCCTAACTTCACAATCGATTATTCTTTAGCTTTATTGAGTAGAGGTTCTTTATCTGGAGTGTTAAACGGTACTACTGACTTAACAACACCAGGACAAGTGGATTTTGGTTGGGGTGATAACTCGGCAGAGGGTAACGCAAATGCAACAGATAAAGCAATGTTGTTAGTTTACAATCCAAGTAAAAAAGAATCTGTTTATATTTTAGATGGTGCAGACAGAACAGCAGGTTCTCAATCGGTAACAATTCCAAACACCTATGCAGGAGACACAGTAGAGCTATTTATGGCGTTTGTTTCTGCTGATGGTAGTCAAGTATCAAATAGTGTGTATTTAGGCTCTGGTACGGCTGCTTAATAACTTTAAGTTTAAATACATTTTATAAACCGTTTCTATTAATTTAGAAGCGGTTTTTTTATGCCTTTAGATTACTTCTAATTATTGGTTAAAATGTTATACCTATGTTGTACCCTTTTTTAATTAATCTTTTAAAACCCTTTATTTATAAGGGTTAATTGAGTTAATTAATATAATACATTGTTGTAAACAGTTATTTTTTCAGCGATATATTTTTCAATCAGTTCTTTGTCTGCTTTATTTTTTAAAATTAATAATTCATTGTTTTTATGTGTCCGATAATTCATTAAGAACTTAGTTTTTCCGCTCCGAGTTAATTCCGAGTATTCAAATCGGTTTGGGTCAAACTTTTCACTTATCAATTCCGTTTTTTGAGTTCGGTCGAGTATTTTTTTCAATCGAATTAATTTTCCGTTTTTCTCGTCTATTTTTAATTCCGAGTAGTAAATCCAAGAAGCAAATCGGTAAATGGTGTATCCGATTAAAGTCAAAATCGCAACAAAAATTCCGATTCCAATTCCGAGAAACCAAATCAGGAATATGAATGAAGTAGAAGTCCAAATCAATAGTTCTTTCCAGTTAAATGGAATTCTATCGCTCAGTGTGTGAACGTGTCCATTTTTGGAAATTCTGAAGTAGTCTTCACGTTCGTTCATAATTGTTTACAACGGTTTCGTGTATGATTGGTTACGGAAAAGGACGCGAGTCATTTTCCGATTAGTGACTAAGTTAATTAATTGGTGTGAATTTCCGATTAGGAAATTCGTAGTAATTAATTATACACGTTGTTGCCAGCAGTTTTCATTTCAGACTGCAATTATATAAATGTCATCTTTGTATATTTCTATTTCAAAGTTTTCTCCAGTTTTTGTGTCAAACCATCTGTCATCACTTATTTTAGTCATTCGTTCATTTAGTGTTTCTTTTACATTTTCCAAAAAATGTTCGGTGTAATGAAGTTTTTGACAATATAAATATCCTTTTCCTTTTTTGTAATCAGGATTTTCTTTTTGAAAATCAATAAAGTCAGTATAAATTCCTAATGAATTTGGTGCACCAATTAAAAGAGTTTTTACTTCGTCAAAATGTTCTTTAATTTCAAGAAAGTCAATTTTTTTCATTCGGTCAATACTTTCCTTTATCGTATCTCCTTTATTGTCAATTTTGTAATAATATCTATAAGTTTCTGAATTTCGGTCAAGCAATGAAATCAGTACTTTCAATGATTTAAAATATCTATTAAATTCCTCTTTTTCTTCGTTGTCAGCTTTTACTTTTTTATGTAATTTGTTGTAACCAGATTTAAACTCTTCTGATAGACTTTTCAAATCGTGACTTTTTTTAAGTAAAATCCAATTCTTAAATTTCGATAGAAGACTTGATTCGTGATATTGTTTGAAAAATTTAATATTCTCTTTGAGTCCTAATTCAATTGCGTGAGATAATGTAAACAGAGTAGGTAATGAAATCTCATCAAATCTTCTTTTTGTCTTTGGATATTCCTCAAAAATAAATTCAAATAATCGTTCGTATTGTCCCCAAATTTGAATATCTCCACTTGAATAACCAACCCAAGCTATATATCTATCTCTTTCTATTCTGTTCATTCTGTGGCTTGGTTCAAATTGCTGCCAACTCGTTATATAGTAAGTTTTATTGTCTATATCCCGTAAATATTTCAGGATATGGACACTTTTATAGTGTTGATATCCCGAATATAATTATTTTAATTTATTTAAATAAATTTATCTAACCAAACTAAAATGTCCACGATAGGTTTGTCCGTTAGGTCGTGTCACGAAGTACCAATAGTCGTTAGTTGGTAACGGGTTACCTTGTAGTGTCCCATTCCAACCTTCAGTTTCTGGGTTAATTTGGTGTAAGAATTTACCAAATCGATCAAATATTTTAATGTCTAAATTGGCATTGAATTGGGCAGTCATTCCTTTTGGTTTCCAATATTGGTTATAGGTATCTCCATTTGGTGTAAAGAATTGAGGAAATCCTAAAATAGCAATGGTCTGTTCCGTTTGTCCGCAACCCTCCAAATCTCTGACATAAACAGTATGTAATCCTGGTGCTACATTGGTAAATATATTTGAAGGCTGAAAACTAGCGTTGTCCAATGCATATTCTACCTCTAGCGTGTTAGAGACGTTAACGGTTACCGTATTGTTAGTGGTTAGTTCTGTAAAGTCTATGCTGTCTATTATTGGTGCTTCTATTGAGATGATAGTTATATCTCTTGTATTAGAGCAACCGTTTGGGTCTGTAATAATAACCGTGTAGGTTCCAATTTGGTTTACTTCGATAAAGGAGGTGTTAACACCTGTATCTGTTCCGTTAAGTAACCATTGGTAGTAATAATTACTTGGTGAATCGTTTAAAACGCCACCTACTAACGTTAGGGTTTCTGGATAATTATTTAGGCAATACTCAATGGTTTCGTTGTCTAAAATGTCTGGTGTATATAATACGCTTAAATTAACTTCGGTAATGGCGTAACAGTCAGAACTATTGGTGGTGACTTGCGCAATAATAGTTTGTAGGTTTGCTATTGTAGACTCAAAATTTGTTGGCAACGGATTGCTTTCCGAAAAAGCGTCGTCTGCATTTAGATAATAATAAATGTTGGCATCTGCTGGAACTAAAGGTATGATTTGCACAGTGACTTGGTCCAAATTAAAACTTGTAATACCATCAATTGGATTGTTGTCACAGGCTTCTAAGTTATAGACTGGTAAGCTATTATTAGAGATTTGTAAAGTAATTTCTGAAATAGTTGTACAACCAGTTTGACCATTTTCTATTAATGCAAACACCGTTTGATTAGTAGAGGTGTTTTGAAAATATTCTGGTGTTGCTATCGCGTTTTGTTGCTGCTGCGCATCTGTTTGTGACTGAAAAAATCCAACAATGGATAGATTTGGGTCTCCTGAGGTGATGTCTAAATCGGCATCAAAAAGATTAAATTGTGTGATTCCGTCTTGCTCTAAATCGCAAGCAGTTAACGTGGTGTTTGGTGTTGTAAAAGGTGCAAACGCTTCGATAATAATGTCTCCATAACTAATACAACCATTAGCTAAAGTGACTTCTACATTATACGTTCCAGGATTATCTACGTCTAGGATTGGATTGGTTTCTGTAGGCAATAATACTCCGTTTTCAAACCAAGCATAACTGTTGTTTTCTGCTTGTGTGGCATCTAGTTGAATGGTCTGGTTTGGACACAACGCGTTGTTGGTACTTTCTAATAAATTAGGTCCCAAATCTGTAGTAAACTCAAAACTTCCAGCTTCTAAAAAGACCGCAGAATCATAACGATAGTTAAACTCGTCTGCAATTA
The DNA here is from genome assembly GCF_029760915.1 of Olleya sp. YS. Taxonomy (NCBI): domain Bacteria; kingdom Pseudomonadati; phylum Bacteroidota; class Flavobacteriia; order Flavobacteriales; family Flavobacteriaceae; genus Olleya; species Olleya sp. YS. The sequence goes on from NZ_CP121685.1 coordinate 2,008,684, forward strand.
CTAATTTAACTTCGTAAGTTGTATTAGGTGTTGTGTTTGCTACAGCCGACAAGACTTTTGTTTGTCCATTAAAGTTAATTGGAGCTGTATTGTTGTTCCAACTTTCAAAATAAAACTCGTTTTCTGCTTGGCAACCTCCAAGAATTTCTGGATGCACAGTAGTGACTTTTACAGGAGTTTGTGTGTTAGGTACTAATGCAATATTTTCATATTGTTGTTGCCCACTTTCGCGAATTAAAAAACCAAATAAATCTGAAAATTGACACGTGTTTGGATTGCCTTCTTGATATTCTTCTGAAGCAAATATATAGTTGAAACTAATTTGTGTAGCAGTAGAGGTAAACTGAAACTCGATTATAGTAGCATTAAACGTATCACTTTCATTTAAAATGGTTTCTAAATCTTGGTCTCCAGACCAATTTGGCGCATCATCGTCACTTAAAGACGTGTTGGGACCATTAACATTAGTTAATCGACCTGTACTTAAAACCACACCACTTTGAAACGGAAAGGTAGTTCCTGTCGCATCAAAATAACCATAACTTTGGTCTGCACCACCAAAATTTCCGCCAACGACATTGGTGACTTGTACATTGGTTATACAATTGCTATCTATTAAAATATCCTCTATAAGTTGTTGTGGAGTATAGGTTTGTGAGTCGGTAACTACATTTTGTGCAGTTACCATACTTGTCCATAAAAAAAGAAAAATAATAATTGCTTTTTGCATACCAATTTTACTGGTTTGCAAAGGTAAGTAACAATTATTTTTTTAATGAATAAATAAATGTTAAAGCTTAAGTGTAAAATGCCCTTTTATCTGAAATTCTACAGTCCCTTTTTTAACATCTGCAACATACCAATAATCGTTTGATGGCATTAGGTTTCCATTATATCGACCATCCCAACCTTGAGAAGTGTGTGTTAATGTTTTAAGTAATTTACCATAACGATCATAGATGTTTACAATGGTACCAGTTAATTGATCAACTCCTGTAATGTGCCATGTATCAAAATAACCGTCTCCATTAGGTGTTACAAATTTTGGAACATCAATAATGACCACCTCTTTAGACGTAGAATTACAACCGTTTAAATCTATAACCGTAATGATGTGTGGACCAATAGGTACGTTATAAAAGACGTTAGATTCTTGTGGTTCTTCATCGTCAAATTGATATAAGTAATCACCAATTCCTGAGACTTCAATGGTAATGTTATTTGGGTCTGAAAAATCGATAGTTTCAGTAAATTCAATTGTTGCTGCTTCAGATTCTGAAACCGTAAACGTCGTAGAGTTTGTACAACCAAATTGAGTAGTAACAGTTACAGAGTAGGTACCCACTTCTGTAATTTCTATATAACTATTAGTACTATTAGTTGACCACGAATAACTGTCTGTAGATACGTTAGTCTCTGCAGAGACTAATAGTGGTAAGTTATCTAAACATAACACTTGATTAGGAATATCTAATTCTGGTTTTCTGTTAACAATGGTAGCAAAGCTTGTTGTGTTATAACAACCTGTGTTATTATTTTCTATTCTTGCGTAATAGATGGTATTATTCTCAGAATTGACACTTAAATTAGTTAATGCATTGGTATTGTTTTCTGCATCATTTTGTGATGTAAAATAATTAACCGTATGGATAGAGGCATTTTGTCCACCAATAATTGAAGCAGTTTGTTGTCCTAAATTAAAACTAGCAATCTCATCAAAATCGTCGTCACAAGTTTGTAAGTCTTGGATAGTCCCAATAGTTGGTGTTGGATTGGCTGCTAAAACAAAAGACTCGATATTAAAACACATACTACCAGGATATTGTGCTCTTATAAAAATAGTGTGAGTACCAATAGTATAGGTGTAATTTGGGTCTAACGGATTTTGTTGTGCGTCTGCATCTGCTTGAGAGGCATAAAAAGCGCTTTCAATTGTCTGAGAAGTATCTATGAGATCCTCTAAAGCATCATTTAAATTGTAAATAAAACTTTCGTCTTCACAGGTGTTAATAGTTACATTGTCATTGATAATTGGTGGTACTTCTACGATTAATTCTAAAGGAATTTCAGCATAACAATTAGACACAGTATTTAGGACTTTAATATAAACAGTCTGAGGATTAGAGGTGTTTGTAAAGCTAAACGGATTTGTAATCTGGTTTGTACCTTGTTCTAAATCTGTGGTAGAGGTATAATATTGCACTTCGGTATTGTCTTGTCTTACAGACAATACTTCAAATTCTGAAACCGTTAAATCAAAGGTTGCAAAACCATCTGTATCATCATCGCAAGTTTGTAAGGCACTAGCTATATTGGTTTCTGGAACAGCAATAACATTAAACTCAAAAGCTGCAATTGCTTTACAAAAGGTTCCGTTATCTATAGTTGCAAAAACTTCCTGCGGATTGACTGTGGTTGTAAAATTATCTGGTAATGCATTGGTTTGTGCTTCTGCATCTTCAATAGTTAAATGGTAAGTAATACTTAATGTTTCTGGTGACCCTTGACTGATTTCTGCAGAAATCTGTGTTAAGTCGAAGGTTTCAAATCCATCATTGCTAACATCGTCACACACAAATACATCTGTTGGTGCGTTGTAAATTGGGTTAGATCCTACTTCTATTTGAAACGATGCTGTGCCAAAACAATTAGCATCTGTGACGTTTTGTACACGAACGTATATAGTCTGCGGATGGCTAGTGTTTTCAAAAACAGCATTTTTATCTATTGGGTTATTCCCTGAGTCTGCATCTGCTTGAGAAGTAAAATATAATACTTCTTTTCCAGTTTGACCATTTAATATTTCGGTGTCTTTTTCTGAAAAAATAAATTCGCCTATTTGGTTACCATCTGTTTCACAACTTATTAACGTACTAATTGTGTCAAAAACAGGTAATGTATTTACGTAAATGGTTATTGCTTCTACTGAATAACATCCTGTAGTTGAATTTTCTATTCTGCAAAATACCATCTGTGTATCTGCATTGTAATTGGTCTCGTTGGTGATTGCTGCAGTATTACTTTCTGCATCTACTTGTGAGGTGTGAAATGTGAATGTTCTGTTGGTGGTATCTGTTACCATCTCTGAAATAGTAGCAGTTAAATTAATGATAGAAAATCCATCTTGATCATCATCACAAATTACTATATCATTAGGAGTGGTAGTTGTTGGAGCAGGTAAAACTTCTATAGTTAACGCTGAGGTTGCACTACAACCAGCACTGTTTTGTACACGTACGTAAACCGTTAGAGGATTATTGGTATTGTCATAAAAAGGAGGTAATGCGTTTGTATTATTATCTGCATCTGCTTGAGTTTCAAAATAGGTTACAGTCGCATCAGCGATACCAGTAGAGACATAATCGTCAAAGGTTGTTAAATCGATACTAGTAAAACCATCTTCATCTGTATCACAATAATTTTGAGTGGTTAAAGCTTGAATTTCAAATCCGTCATTAATAATTAATTGTATCGACGAATTATAGGTACACGTCACGCTATTTAAAACAATATATAGTGTTTGTGGCGCATTGTTAACGGTATATAATACGTTTTGATCTATTGGATTAGTGTTTGCTAATTGGTCTGCTTCAGTTTCATAAAAATCTATCGTAACGTCCTCCAAACCATTTATAATCTCTATAGCTATTTGTAACAAATCAAAATCTAAAACACCATCATTTGAAGGGTCATCACATCGGTAAAAATCCATGATTTCTGTTGCCGATTCTAATAGCATCGTATGTAGCTCTAAAGGAACTATAGACGCACAACCAGTTGTATTATCTTCCACTCTAATAAATACAACTTGTACAAAGTCGTCTGTATTAGGAAAGTTTGTTGGATTTGTAATCGCATTTAAACCGTTGTTTGCATCGTCTTGAGTGACATGATAGGTAACAGTTACGTTAGTTAGACCTTGTAGAACATCATCATTATTTTCGGTTAAATCAAAGCTGTCAAAACCATCTCCATCTTGATCACAAGCATCTAATTGTTGAGTTTCAGGATTGAGTGGTGGATTGGTATTTGCCTCTATATCTAAAGTAGTTGTCGTACTACAACCAGTAGTTATATCTACAATACTAACAAATAAAGTCTCGGTACTATTAGCTGGAGTGTAAGGTGAATCTATAGGATTTGCACCACTCTCTGCATCTGTAAGATTGAAGTGATAATTTATATTATAGTTAGGGTTGCTGTTTGAAATTTCATCGTCTTTATCTGTTAAGTTTACCGAAGCTCCACCAGAAGAGCAAACACTTAAAGGTGTAGGGTTTGTAATGGTTGGAAACGGGTTTATTATTAAGTTGAAAGTTCCGATATAAATACAACCTGAAGCTGTGTCTTGTGCATTATAATATATTGGTTGTACAGGTGAATTACTGGTTATGGTTACAAAAGAGTTTTGATCATTTTCTGCAGCAGATTGAGAACCATGATAAGTAATAGAATAGGTTGCTGGAGGCAATACTGATACTATTTCATTAGATTTTGTACTTAAATCGAAGGTTTCTTGACCATCATTAGATGCATCATCACATACTTCAATGTCTGATATTGTTGGACCTGTTTGTAAAGTGTTTAAGGCTACATTAACTGTGTCTTCAAAAGTACAGGTGTCATTATTTAAAGGGACTGTGATTTCTACAGTGTAATTACCATCAGTATTTACTACTAGTGAGCTACTAGTTTCTCCGTTGATGATGGTACTATTAACATACCAAGCATAGGTTGCTTGTGGATTATTTGTATTAGCATTTAAAGTTACTGAAGCATCACAAGTAGTAATGTCATCACCTAAATTGACACTATCTGTAAAACTATTACCTTCAATAAACACAGCAGTATCAAAATTTCTATCAGTTTGATCTGCTACAATTAATTTTATATTGTATTGTACGTTTGGTGTGATGCTAGCAGATGCAGTTAATACTGTTGTACGACCGTTAAAATTAGTATCTCCAAGGTTGTAACCCTCGAAATATTGATTGTTTTCTGCTGGACAAAACCCAACAATTTCGTCATGAATGGTATTGGTATTTACAGGAATACTAGTTCCAGGAACCATAGCAATATTTTGATATGGATTACCGCTACCAGCTTCGCGTATTAAAAATGCAAATCCATCTGAGTATAGACAAGGGTATTCTGCAAAGTATTCTTCTGATGCTAATATGTAATTAAATTGTACAGTGCTTGATGTTGAAATAAAATCAAATTCTATAGAAGTCGCATTTAACGTATTAGTAATTCCTAAAGCAGCTTCTAAGTCTGGATCTGTCGTCCAAGTTGGAGTCCCTTCGTTTAATGGATTGGTGTTTTGTACGTTTCCAGCAGAATTGGCATTTCCAGTAGATAGCATAATTCCGTTTTCAAATGGAAAGTTAGATCCAGCTCTTTCAAAATAACCAAAACTTGAAAATCCATTAACGTTTCCGTTAACTATTGAATTAATATTGGTGACTTCTACACAACCTTGAACTAAATTATTTTCAACTAGTTGTTGGGCAGTAAAAGAATCATCTACAGTAATTTGTTGTGCATAACTAATAGTAGATAGTAATGCTACTACAAAATAAATTGAGGGTTTTAGGTTAAGTCTCATCAGGTTTTTAAACTTTAAAATCACGATAAAAAACATATTTTATCGTTTAAAGTACAATAGTAAACAAATAATCGATTAAATGCAAATTATACCGATTAAAAGATTATAATTAAATAATTGTCTCTTAATAGTTTACGTAAACCCAACCCGTTTGGATTTTAAAATTGGAGTCTTTTAAATTTAAGACATAAAAATAAGTACCTACAGGAACTGTTTTTCCTTGATTAGTTAATCCTTCATTAATCTGACCATACCATTTGGTGTTATCATCACCTTTAAACACCAATGTACCATAACGGTTGTATATAAGCAATTCGTGATTTTCAAAGACTGAATATAAACCTTGAATATTGAAAAAATCATTAATGCTGTCCTCGTTTGGAGAAAATCCGTCTGGAACATAAGGTGGACAGTTTTCTGTGAGTAAGTCAAACACGAAAATGTCAAAACAGACATTAGTTTCTGCTGTTATATAAAGGGTTTGAGGTGTTGTATTTGAAAAATAATCCGTAGGATTAAGGATGCTATTATCAGTTACAATAGCATCTAAAGATTCAAAAAATGTGAAGCTTATATATTCGTTTTGGTTAATTTGGTCTAACGCTTCGGTTAAGTTAAAAGTTGCTTTATTAAACCCTTCATCACATGCTGTAATAGGCTGTAATTGAATGGTTTCTGGAAGTGGAATGAGTTCTATCAACTCAAAAGTCTCATTATTTACCTCATTAGTTTCAGTAACAATTCCCATATTTGAACCATCATTATCGACTTCAATTTCAATAATAAATACATCAGGAATAGTGTTTGGAATGGTTATATCAATTTGATTATTTTCTGAGCCACCAATAGGGATATCATTATTGGTAATGGTTTGAGCTATCAAAACATCATCAATAAAAAAAGCAATAGGCGTGTTGGCTGGTAAAGTAGCTGTGCTATTAGTATTAAAAACAGTATAATCTAAAGAGACCACTCTGTTAGCACAAGCCACATCGTAAGCGTTTAACACAATTGTAGCATCAGGTAATTGACTGTTTAAAACAGTTATAATATTATTAATGATTATTAAATCTGCTCTAAATACTCCGTTACTATCAGTTGCTCCTGTGGTTAGATTAATAACGACTTCTGTATCACCAATTTGAATGTTGTTTTCAATGTCGTAGACATCTAAGTCGGCATTATAAAAATCGGTTGCATTGGTAAAACTATTAGTTCCGTTAAAGGCATTATCTGGTAAATTTAAAGGTGGATTGGATAATATATTTCCGTTAATAGATAAGGATTCTCCAAAGTTTAATGCGTTATCACCTTCCCATGCTAAAAAGCCAATTTTAGCATTATCGTTATCTAATACATTAACATTTTCTAGAATAATGGTTTTGTCTTGAATATTAGCGTTGATGATTTCCAATCCTAAAAATAAATTGACTTGGTTAAGAGGTAAGGTGTCGTCCTCATAAATAACATACAAACTCCAACCTGCATAATTGGTCCTGTTATTACAATATCCAGGTGTATTGGCTAAAACGTTAGATATATCTAAGTCTTCAAAAGTATACACACCATCACCTTCTGTAATGATTTGATTAGTGACCTCTGCATAACTCGCAAAATAGGTGAGTAGTCCGTTAATTCCAGCATTATATTCTACAGTAAACGTGTCTTCTGCAGTAATAGGAGTAGAGTTAAAAGTTACTTCTGTATCACCAGATCCAGAACCTGACCAGAATAAATAGGCAGACAAAATGGTAGTATTTGCTGGTAATGTTAGTGTCGCTTGAGACGATGGTAATATCTCGCAAAAGGCTTGAGACAAATTATTTTCTGCTTGATTTAGTGTGTTTCCAATCGCTAGATAATCGTATCGACCATTAAATTGTTGAAACAACGTAATGTCTTGTGCATTGACTTTTAAAAAGCTGACTGCTACAATCAATAAAGCAAAACATTGACGTTTCATTTGATAATGGTTTTGCTTAAAAATACAAATTACTAACGTTTTAAAGTGAAATGGCTTTTGTAAATCCTACCATCTTGAAGCTTTACAGAAAACCAGTAGTCATTAGTTGGCATTGGCAATCCATTAAACGTACCATCCCATCCTAGGCTTGAAGGCGTAAACTCTTTTAATAATTTTCCATACCTATCAAATATCTGAATGACTGAATTTGGCTGGAACTGTGTAGACACACCATACACTTGCCAGTAGTCATTTTGACCATCGTTATTTGGTGTGAAATATAAAGGAAAACCAATAACTGAAAATAATTGATCTACAGTACCACAATTATTTTTTATATCTCTAACGTTTACCGAATAAATACCAGGTTTTACAAAGGTAAATACATTGCTAGTTTGAAATCCTGAAGACACGCCTTCAGCATCAACAAGTTCAAATTGATACTCGCCTTCACCAGAAACAATTACTGTAACCAGATTGTTGGTTAAACTTCCATCAATAACTTGTATATCTTCAATAGTTGCAATATTTGAAGGTTCAATTACTATAGTCTTTGTTTTAGAGCAACCCTCTACTGTGGTTGCAGTAACAGTATAAGAACCTATAGAATTCACTTCAATGGTTGCAGTGGTTTCACCAGTAGACCAATTGTAAAAATAGTTATTGTTTATTGGGTTGGATGCGGTTAACTCGATTGTTGTAGGAAACTCATTTAAACAATAAATAATAGTTTCATCATTTGATAATTCTGGTAATGGATTAATGGTTAATAACACTTCGTTAATTCCGTAACAGGCATTATCATTTTCTGCTCTAGCATAAATAATTTGACTGTAAGGTGTAGTATTATCATATAATGTTGGTAATGCATTAGTTTCCAAAAGTGCATCATTATACGTTTCGTAATAACTAATGGTGATGTCTGCTGGTAAACCTGCTAACATATCTGTAGAGAAATCGTTAAGATTAAAGGTGTTAATCCCATCTTCAGAACCCAATTCGTCACAAACGGGAGGTGCAACATAGTCGTTAGTTTGTGTTGAACTGACTTCTAATGTTAACTCAGATATAGAAGTACACCCAGTTATAGAATTAGCGACTACAGCATATAATACTTGTGGATTGCTAGCGTTGCTGTATGCATTTCCATTTATAGGATTAGTTTCTGTTTGGGCTTCAGCCAAAGTATCGTAAAATTCTACCGTTCTGTCTGCTGCATTATTAGTTAAGTCTGGAATAGCTTCGGTTAAATTAAAGGTGGTAAAACCATCAGAAATTCCATCTTCATCACATTGAAATAATAACGCATCAAATGCTTCTGGAACTGGATTAATAGTTATTGTAAAACTGCCAGTGTCAAAACAAGTTGCATTATTTACGTTTTCTAATCGTACAAAAATAGTTTCGTTTATTGGAGTTGTGTTGTAATAATTATTAGGTAGAGGATTATTACCTGTATCAGCATCAATTTGCGAATTATGATAAGAAATATCATATAGCATGGTATTTTGACCATTGTAAACTTCTGTATTATAGCTTGACAAGTCAATAGTCGTTTGACCGTTAGTATCATCTCCATCTGAAGTGTCATCACAATCCACAAAATCTGTTAACGTTCCTATTGTTGGTGTATTATACACTTCAATATTAAAACTAGTTGTGTCATAGCAATTAGGATTTTGACTATTAAATATTCTAGCAAAAATAGGTTCTTGAGCGTTGGTATTAGTGTATGGATTTGGTAATTGATTTTGATCTAAATCTGCATCTGCTTGAGAGCTGTAATATTGTATACTAAACACAGAAGCATCTTGACCGTCCAATATCATCATATCCTGAGTAGAGAAGTCAAATGATGAAGTGGCATCATTATCATCATCACAAATAACTATATTATTAGGTTGTGTGGCAACTGGAACCTCATAATAAGTCACAATTGCTTGTCCTTCTTTAGTATCACAATCACCATTGTTTAGGTCTATTAAAACCTCGTAATTTCCATCTGCATTTATGAGTAGTTCATTAGGTACAGCAGGAGTTGGAATTGGCATCTCATCTTGTGTCCAAGTGTAAGTTGCACCAGGGATATCTTCAGCAATTAACGTGTAATCTTCACCAATACACAAAGGTAAGTTTACTGTATTGGTTGTGTCTGTAGGAATAATATCAATTTTTTCTGAGAAAAATGAGGAGATAAAAGGTGGCAGACCTTGTCTAGCATTTCTGTTTAATAAATCTATAACAGCATGTTGGTAACCTGCACCTTGGCCAATGTTGTTTGGGTTGTTTATGACGCTTAAAAATGGGGTTCCTTGGGTATAAGTAGCACTTAAAGTTCTGTAAATTTTACCATCAGGACCTAATTGTAAGGCGCTTCTGTACATGATACGTTCGTCAATAACTTGTTCAGAAGCACTAATAGCGTTAATGTCACCTGCAGTTAAATCGTATTGTAATAACGCACCATATTGAGAGCTAGCATCATTAAATTCGTTTTGAGGCGTTTGATAATAAGTTGTCACATATAACAAATTGTTATTTGGTGAAAATTCTATCCCATAAGACGATTGTGGTTTTCCTTGTGGAGAAATATTAATGTTTAATTCTTCAGGATTAGATACTAAACCCGTTGCAGTATCAAAATCGAAAAGATATAATCCTTCCCCAATATTAGCACACGCTATTTTAGTTCCATCAGGAGATAGTTTTAAATATCCTCTTCGTTCTGTAATAAACAAGTTAGGAAATGCTGAAACTACTGGTGTAGTATTGACACCTGTAGCTGTAACCTCGTAAGCATAAAAGGTGTTATTGTTTTCTCCACCAGATTGGTCTGCTAAAGTAATAACCCAAATGTTTTCAGATTGACAATCTTTTAGTACAGCACTTAATTTTTCAGACGTATTAGCTAAAAGATTAATATTTTTATTAGAAGTAACATCACCTAAACCACCATCTAAAGTCATATCAACTTCAGAGAAATGAAACCCTTCATCTGTAGTATTTTGAAATTCGGTATCTACTGTAAAAATATAATAAATATCAGAGTCTGCAGGTTTAGGAATAATGATAGCAGATTGGGTACTAGAAGGATTTCCTTTTAAACTATTACCATTTGGCATAATGGCATGGTTTTGATTGTAAACCGTTATTCCATCTGTATAAAATAGCAGGTCTCCATTGCCATCAGAAATGCTTGTACAGCCTTCATCTGTTGCTAATTGTCCGTCTAAAACTGCTGTAACTGCATTGGTATTAGTGTCAAAATTTATACCAGCATTATTACCAAAATACCAATTGGCAGCTTCGTTTTGAGCCACAAAACTGTAGCTACATAGAAGTGTAACGATTAATAATATCTTTTTCATGTTTGTTTAGCAATAGCTAGTAAAGATATTATAAAAATTTTTTAAATATTAGTCCAGGATGTTAAAAAGTTAATACGATTTATAAATCTCTTTTTTTCAATAAGATATAAGACCAATAAATAAATAAGGCGGTCCATACTAATACTATAGCTATTTCATACCAATGTACAGCATAATCAAAGCTAAATTCTTCACCAACTTGTTTTGCTAGTTCTTTAGCAGCTCCCAATCTAGTAGCTGGTTCTTTAATTAAATTAGACATAGATTCTAATGGGAAGAAGCGTGTGATATTTTCCCAACTATGTTCTGTTGCGGTTATTTCCCATCGTAATAAGCCATATGCAATTTTTTCAATAATGTACCACACAAATAAAAACCCTAATGCAAAAGCGGATCGTTTAACTAAAATTCCTAAAAATAAACAGATTGAGAAAAAGCCTACTAATTTTACAAAAAAGGCTAGTAAATACTCAGTATCTGAAAACACATGGTAGGCTTCAGTATTATCAGAAAATGACAACCCTAAAATTAATGTGATGATAAATACAAAAAGGGTTGATATTAATGCAAAAGCTGAAACTGTTACAAACTTTGAAGCGATAAACTCTTTTTTACTTAATCCATCTATTAAATTTTGTTTGATGGTTTTATTACTATATTCATTAGCCATCATAGATACAATGACTATGGCGAGGAAAAATTTTAATGTACCAGCAACATACGTATTAAAATGCCAGATGTATGGAAAATCAAAAATACCTTGATCTGCTAGATGAAATTTAACAGGTCCAATATCAAATTTTATAGCAGCAATTAGTGCTATTGAAGTTAATAAAATAAAATAGGCTAGTATTAATATTTTGCTAGATCTATTATTCCAAAGTTTTATAAATTCTATATTTAAAAGTCGTAACATGATTGAAGTTTTTTTGGTGGATTAGTTGGCGTCGTTTAGGTTGTCTGTAAGCTGAAGAAATTGCTCTTCTAAACTTTCTTTTCTTAGTACTAAGTGGGATAAAATAATCCCATTATTTAGTAACTCTTTATTAAATGCAGATGCAGACATTGGAGCATCCAAAAAGGCTGTTACTAATCCGTCTAAAACTTTGGTGTCTTTAATGTTTGGATGTGATGCTAGGTAGTTTATGAGTGCTTGATTGTCGTCACTTTTTAATTCAAAAAAACCATTACTGGAAATCATTTGGTCCACTGGACCTTCATATAGTTTGTGACCTTTTCTTAACACTACAACGTGGGAGCATACTTTTTCTACTTCATCCAATAAATGTGAGGCTAGTAAAATAGTTGTGCCTTGACTAGCTATGTCTTTAATTAACGCTCTAATTTGATGAATCCCTTGAGGATCTAAACCATTTGTGGGTTCGTCTAATATTAAAATCTCTGGATCGTTTAGTAATGCAGATGCAATTGCCAAACGTTGTTTCATACCTAAAGAGAAGGTTTTAAACTTGCTGTTTTTTCTATCTAAAAGTCCAACTAGTTCTAGTTTTTCGTCAATTTTATCTTCACTTATGTCCTTAATTTTACAAACTAGTTTTAAGTTTTTGTAAGCAGACATGTATGGATAAAAATTTGGGCGCTCTATAATAGCACCAACTTTTTTTAACGCATTGTGTGTAGAGGTTTGTCCATCAAACCAGTTAAAACTTCCACTAGTTTCGTTGACAACGTTTAATGTAATACCTAATGTGGTTGATTTACCGCTTCCGTTAGGTCCTAAGATACCATAAACATTGCCCTTTTGAATGGTGAAAGATAAATTGTTAACAGCAGTCAGGCTGCCATATTTTTTAGTAAGATTACTAATGCTAAGAATAGTTTCCAAGATGATTGGTTTTTTGATTGGTTTAAAAGTAAGACGATTATTATTGTTTTTTGTTACAATTAGAAATAAAAAAGCATCCTAATTACAGGATGCTTTAATATAATTTTAGATGGATTGATTAATTCCAATTTTCTTCAAAGTCTAGGTTATCATAATCGTCAATATCAAAATCGTCATCAAATTCATCAAAGCTATCATCACTATCTACTTCAAAAATTTTATCAGGTGCTTCAGTAGGTACTTGACCTTGCACATACATAAGATTTGGATAGTCTACGCCTTCAGCAGTGTCTACGATTTCTGCAAGCTCTACAAAAAAGGTCCACATGCTCATAAAGTCATAGACATAAATTAGTTTAGTTTGTGCTTCATGTACAGTGTCAGAGATTGTTGTTTCATTCATCAATCTAACTTGATTTAAACCATCACTCATATCAAACAAACTAATCTCTTCGCCTTGATTCCATTCGTCATCACTTAAATAAAACGATGCCATTTCTGTACCGTCAAATCCAAAACATTGTGTAATAACGTTATGTAAATCTTCCATGGTATCGCTTTCGCGAATTTCAAAATCCCTGAAGATATCTTCTTCTGTATCGTTGTCTAGAATAACTCTAAATCTGTATATCATAACTTAAATATAAGGGTGTAAAGATACATTTTTTAAGGTTTATTTACTAAAACGATGTAAGGTAAATGTCATAGCTGTTAGCAATAAAAAGGCACCAACTTGATGAACTACACCAAGCCATACAGGAACTTGTAATAGTAACGTAAAAACACCTAAAATAAATTGTAAAAACACCAGACCTAACATTAGGTTTAAGGCTTTTCTTTGATAATTGGTTTCGATATATTTTTTGCCTTTAAAATAAATTAAAAGGATAAAAGCAACCACAACATAAGCTAGTATTCTATGAACAAACTGAACACCACTTTTACCTTCTGTTAAATTAGCAAAAAGAGTTTCTCTTTCTAAATATACACTTTCGTGAATAAATTTGCCTTCACTCATCATTGGCCAATGGTTATGTACCCAACCTGCATCTAAACCAGCAACAAAAGCACCGTAGATAATCTGAATGAGTAGTACTAGCATACCTAATCTGACTAAACGTTTAAATCTAGTATTAACGATTTTGTTAAACGGAAACATCAAATCTAAAGCTACCCAAAATGTCGCTGCAAACGTTATAAATGCTGTTGTTAAGTGCATAGCTAGTCTGTAATGACTAACATCTGGTCTATCTACCAATCCGCTTTTAACCATATACCAACCTAAAAACCCTTGCAAAGCACCTAAGCACATTAATATAATTGATTTTTTAATGGTGGGTTTAGTGAGTTGTTTTGTGAATAGAAAGAACAAGAAAGGTATGAAAAATACCAAACCAATCACACGACCAATCACACGATGGATCCACTCCCAGAAATAAATACCTTTAAAGTCTTCTAAAGTAAAGTTGGTATTTAGTTTTTGGTATTCTGGATACTGTTTATATAAATCAAAAGCTTCCTGCCATTCTACTTCGTTCATAGGCGGAATGGTTCCAGAAATTAATTTGTAATTAGATATTGATAAACCAGAATGGGTTAATCTTGTAATTCCGCCAACAATAACCATTATAAAAATTAGTACGCAACCCGTTAATAGCCAATAAATGACTTTTTTGTTATCCTTTTTCATTTTCTTTTTTCTTTTACAATTCTTTTTTAAAACAAAGACTATTTTTTACACCTTTATATTGACCGTAATTGTCGATAATTAGATAATTACATTTTTTATAAAAATTTACAGCCTCAACTTGTCTTATGCCAGTTTCTAATATGCAATTTTTATAACCTAAAGATTTTGCCCAATCTTCTAATGTTTTTAATATAGCCGAAGCAATACCTTGACTTCTAGTAGCTTCTGTAGTAAACATACGTTTGATTTCTACAGTATCCTCTTCATATGGTTTAAAAGCACCACAACCCACAGGAGTAGTATCTAAATAGGCTACAACAGTATATTTTATATTGTCTATACTATTAAATTGGTTATAAAAATCATGCTCGTCACCATCGGTTACCTTTAAATAACTATCCAATTGCTTGACCAGATTAACAAAGTCTGGATTATTAGAATCTGTTTTAACTAGCTCTAACATTATTTTTAACTTTTAGTTAAACCTAAAGCTTCACCTTTTTTTAGCATTAAATTATAAGCAGCTTCATGCTCGTTAGGTATAATACCGTCTAAAATAGCTTCTTTAATAGCTTCTTTAATAATTCCAATTTCTTTTGAAGGTTTAAGATTAAAGGTTTTCATGATTTCTTCTCCAGAAACTGGTGGTTGAAAATTACGTACATGATCTTTTTCTTCAACTTCAATTATTTTATCTCTAACAATTTTAAAATTGTTATGGTATTTTTCGAAACGTTTTGGATTTTTGGTAGTGATATCTGCTTCACAAAGCGTCATTAAATCATCTACATAATCTCCAGCATCAAAAACCAATCTGCGCACAGCAGAGTCTGTAACTATATCTTGTGCTAAAACGATAGGTCTAGAGCTCATAAACACGAGTTTTTGGACAAATTTCATTTTATCATTTAAAGGCATTTTTAAACGCTTAAATAAATGATATACCATTTTAGAGCCTTCAAATTCATGTCCATGAAACGTCCAACCTACTTTTTTACTAAATCGTTTGGTTGGTGCTTTGCCAATATCGTGTAATAATGCTGCCCAACGTAGCCAAAGATTGTCTGTGTTTTTAGCGATATTATCTACCACTTCCAAGGTGTGGTAAAAGTTGTCCTTATGGGTTTGACCTTCGACTTCATCTATCCCTTTAAGATTGGTCAATTCTGGTAAAAAATGTTTTAGTAATCCAGTTTTTTCTAATAATAATAATCCTTTGGATGGTATTGGACTCTCTAAGATTTTGTTTAGCTCAACAACAATACGCTCTTTAGTAATAATCTTAATACGTTCGTTATTTCTAGATATAGCATTAAGCGATTCTTCTTCAATCACAAAATCCAGTTGTGTAGCAAACCGTATTGCTCTCATCATACGTAATGGATCGTCACTGTAAGTAATATCTGGATTTAGAGGAGTTCTAATAATCTTATTGTCTAAATCCTGTATACCATTAAAAGGGTCTAATAAATATCCAAAATCAGTTTCGGATAAACTTAACGCTAATGCGTTGATGGTAAAGTCACGACGATTTTGATCGTCTTCTAAGGTTCCATTTTCTACTATTGGGTTTCGGCTATCTTCGTTGTAAGATTCTTTTCGTGCACCAACAAATTCAACTTCAATATCATTGTAACGCAACATAGCAGTACCATACGTTTTAAACACCTGTACTTTAGGTTGATTGGGTAATAGTTTTGCAACTGCTTTGGCAAGGTCAATTCCGCTTCCTACTGCAACAATATCTATATCTTTAGCATCACCTCTATTTAATATGAAATCACGAACAAAACCACCAATAACATAGCTGTCTAAATTTAAGTTTTTAGAGGCTTGTGATATGGTTTTGAATATTGGATGTTGTAAGGCTTGTTTGTAATTCATTTTTAAATTTACTCACGAATAATTTTGACTTCACCACTATTAGATAATTTAATGATAGTTGATGGTTTTGCATTTTTATTTTCGCTTTGCAAATTTACGACATAATCCACACCTTTTAAAATAGCATCGTCTATTTCTTTAAAGGATTTTGGAGTAGGTTGACCAGCAATATTAGCTGAGGTAGATACAATGGGTTTACCAAAATATTTAATCAATTTTTGACAGAATTGGTGATCTGGAATACGAATAGCTAATGTGTTATCTTCTGCAACTAAATTTTCTGCAATTCCTGCTGGTGCATCATATATTACTGTAGTAGGTTGGACAGCAATATCTAATATGGTGTAGGCGATTTTTGGGACATTGTCTACATAACGTTCTAACATGCTGTAATTATTTACTAAGCAAATTAGCGCTTTAGAATCGTCTCTTTGTTTTAGTTGATACACTTTTCTGACCGCATTGGCATTAGTCGCATCGCAACCAATACCCCAAACAGTATCTGTTGGATATAAGATTAGTCCACCTTGTTTTAAAACATCAAGTGCTTTTTCTATTTGAGATTGCATAGCAGTTTTTATGGTATTCTCATTAGTGCTTTGTTGAAAAAAATAAGTGTGCCCTCTGTTGTTGTGTATAAAATGAAATCATCAAATTGATTGATTGCATTAATAACAGTATAAGCACATTTAGTAATCATCCTATCGTGTGTCTCTATATAAATCACTTTTACTTTAGGAAGCCATGACTGGTAGTTAGATTCAAATAATTCTTTTTCTGAACCCTCAATATCTATTTTTAAAATGTCAACAGTATCCCATTGTTTTTGTTCCATAATTTGATCTATGGTAATGGATTCTATGTCATAGTCTTGATCTTTATTAACCTTTTTCATAACAAAGCTATTTGTAGCATTGTATGGATCTTCTACTTTAAAAAAGGAATGCTCGCTAAAAAGCCCTCTTTCCATAATATCTACACCTTCAAAACCTTTAAGGTTTTTAGCAATCATATTTATGTTTTCTTTATCAATTTCTAAAGCTACAATATTGGCTTCTGGATATTGAAACTTAAAAAACAAAGATGAAAACCCTGTGTTGGCACCAGCATCAATGATAGTTTTTGGTTCAAAAGTTAATATAACGTCATATATTTTTGAGACAAAAACTTCTTCAAACGTTTCAAAATCTTTAGTGTTTTTTCTAAAATAAAGGGTTCGTTTTCTTTTAGGTAAATACACTTCTTCTGTTTCGTTTTTTAAAGCTTTAAATAATTTAATCGCTTCCCAGAAAGAAAAATTTCCTTTTATAGTTTTTATAAGTTTTAATTGAGTTAGCATATGTTATTTTATGAAAGTGATTTTTTGAGATTGTTTTAAGGAGTCACTTAATGGTGCGCCTCTAAGTATAGTGTTTAACATAAACCATTTTTTTGGTTTTATAATAAATGTCAAACAGTAATAATATTTTATAAATAAATATTTTAAATATGAATAATTTTTTTTAATCACATACATATGAGATATCAACCCTTCTTTACTAATTACTTTAGAAGTACCAGTACTAGCACCTTGATGATGCGTTATTTTTGCTTCAGGTACTAGATAGCTTTTATATCCAAGCTTTTGTAGTCTGTAACAAATATCCATTTCTTCAAAATATAAAAAGATATTAGTGTCAAATCCACCAGCATTTGCGAAAACTTCCGTTTTAAAAAACATAAAGGCTCCGTTTACAAAGTTAACACTAACAGGATTGGTGTATTCTTGTTTACGTTTTGGATGTTGCTTCGGGAAATTTTTCTCTAAAAAACTACGTCCTAATATTAATTTTCGAATCCCTTTATTATGATCAAAAGACACCACATGATTGCCCTTACCATCATAGTTTTGTGCAGTTGCAACACCAGCTTTTGGGAGTGCATCCATAAATTTTAGCAAAATAGATAAACAGTCATTTTTTAAAAATGCATCGTTATTTAAAAACAGTAGATACTTGCCATTTGCCAACTGTGCACCATGCATATTTCCACCTCCAAACCCAGTGTTTATGATGCTTCTGGTTAAGGACACGTTAGGCTTGTTTGGCATGTTTTCTTTTAAGTAATTATAGTCTTCACTAGTAGAGTTGTTGTCAACAACAATCACTTCAAAAGATATAGATGCGTCAGTATATTCAAATACAGATGCAATACATTTTAATGTGTACTTTGAAGTATTATAGTTTATTATAATTACCGAAACGTCCTTCATGAGCACAAATGTAAAGAAAGCTAGTATATTTTAAATCAAACTAAATAAATATTCTATTTTTGTGCCACTTAAAAAGGTGGTTTTACATTAACAAAAACATGGGTAAAAGAAAAATTTTAATTGTTAGTCCAAGAGCATTTGGATACATAGATTACATGATAAATGCTTTAGAACAATATGATGACGTTGAGGTTAGTGTATTGTTTTTAGAGTATGCTGGTTACAGAAATAAAAAAGAAAAAGTAGTTAATTTTTTATCAAAAACTTTTACTGGTGTTAACTTAAAAAAGACCTATTACTTTTTAAAAACAGATGTCAAAAAATTAGGAAAACAAGACGAAGTTTTAATTATCAGACCAGATTTTTTATCCAATAGCTTTTTAAAGCTTATTAAAAAACATACTAAGGTTTTTAATGCTTTTTATTTTGATAGCGCACAACGTGTTTCTAGAAAGCAGGATATTATTCACTTTTTTGATAAAGTATACAGTTTTGATAAAGTAGATGTCGAAAAATATAATTTTGAATTTATTACTAATTACATTTTCGCTAGATCAGAAATCAATCCTAATCCTGAGTATTTATTTTTTAATATCTCTGGTAATGATGATGATTACAGATTTACCCAATTAGAAAACCTAGGAAAGTATATAAAAAGTAAAGGCTGGACGCTTAAATTTTTGTCGTTCCATCCAAAAAAAGAAAAAGCAGGAAGAGGTATAATAGATGTGATTGATGAGATAATTTATGTAGATGAAGCAATTGATTTAATTAAAAAATCTAAAATTCTTGTCGAGCTACAGCGTAATAACCAAATAGGATTATCCTTTAGGATTTTTGAATCCTTAGGTCTAAAAAAGAAACTGATAACCTCTAACACAGACGTTGTTAATTACGACTTTTACAACCCGCAAAATATATTGGTTGTAGATCCAGACAATGTTGTTATACCAGACGATTTTGTAACCTCACCATATGTAGAAGTTCCAGAAGATATTTTAGAGAAATATACCATTGAACATTGGGTTAAGCGTGTCTTTAATTTAAACTAATAAATGAAAAAAATACTTATTGTAGGTCCACCAAGTCTTGGTTATTTAACAAAAATTGATCAACAATTAAACCTACGTGAAGGTGTACAGTCTGATATTGTTTTAATTGATAAATTTACTTTTAAGTATAAAAATTTTGGACATAAAATAGTTAATTTTTTATCCAAAGTCTTTTTAGCTAAAAACTTAAAAAAGGAACACGTTAATACGGTAATTATTAATAAAATTAACCAACTAGGCCCTCAGGATTTAATTTTTATAATCAGACCAGATTTATTAAAGCCTAAAACTTTAAAGTATTTAAAAACCCAAACCAAGTCTTTACAAGCGTTTTACTACGATAGCACAAGACGTTTTCCTAAAAAAGTGGACATCATTCCGCTATTTGACAAAGTGTATAGCTATGATAGGTTAGACGTAGACAAGTATAACCTAGAATTTTTAACTAACTATATATTTGACGAAAGCGAAAACACTAATCATGAGCAACTATTTTTTAATATTTCTACTCATGATTATCGTTATGAGGCTATGGAGCGTTTAGCAAAATACATTCATGAAAAACAATGGAGTAAAGAAATATTAGTGTTGGGTCCAGACGATTTAGCATCAGAATACCTTACCATTATACATCAACAAATTCCTGTTGATGAGGTGGCTAAAAAAATTAATAAATCAAAAATTATAATTGAAATCCAACGCAAAGAGCAAGTCGGTTTATCTTTCAGAATTTTTGAAGCATTAGGACATCGTAAAAAGCTTATTACTACTAATGCAGATGTTGTTAACTACGATTTTTATCATCCTCAAAATATTTTGGTTATTGATGAAGATAATATAGAAATCCCTGAAGACTTTGTTACTTCACCATACGTGCCAGTAGAGGATGAGATTTTAAACCAATATCGATTAAATTACTGGATTAATAAAGTGTTTGATTTACAATAAACTTCTGTAGACATCAGCATACTGCAGTGCTGCGGTATTCCAATTAAAACTTAACGCACGTTTTATGTAAGCTTCAGTGTATTCTGGTTTGTTAGTTTCAAATTGATGCATGCCTTTCTCAAAAACTGAAGCCATATCTTTTGCATCAAAATTGTCCCAATAAAACGCTTTGTCTCCACCAATTTCTGGTAGAGAGGTTAAATTAGATAAAAACACAGGTTTTCCAAATCGCATAGCCTCAATAGGAGGTATTCCAAAACCTTCGAGCAACGACGGAAATACAAATGCAGTACACTGTTGAAAATAATACTGTTTTTCTTCAGTATTTAGTTTGCCTAACAAATGCACACGCGTTTTAGTGTTTGTTTTCTCAATAGCATTTACTAAAGTTGTTGTAGCATAATTACCTGAAGCATCTCCAGCTAAAACCAAATCAAAATCTGGTAAATACTCTAGCATTTGTACTAATGTATGTACGTTTTTTCGTTTGGTTAATCCACCAATAAAAAATAAATATGGTCGTTTAGTTACTGGCTTTATTGATGTATTATTTAAATCTAATACTTCTGTTAACGGATTACCATTGTGTATAACATATTCTGGAACCTTTGGTACATCAAAATATTGATGTGTTGATGCTTTTGCAAATTCAGAAATGTACGTTATGGCGCTACTTCTATTAAGTTTGTCTATAAAACGTTTGTTAGTGTTGTGGTTTAAATCACTTGAGACTTCACTTATAAAATTGACATCATGTACAGTTAAAACGTATGGGATTTTATGATAAGGTTCAATCTTTATATTTTGGTTTAGACTATGCCAAACATCGTATTTTTTTCTTATTCTAAACAAAGGATGTCTAGATAAAGACTTGTATGTTTTATAGTTAAAATAGTCGCTAAATTCGTCTTTTAATGCAGAGGTATCTTTAGCATGCAATGTCATTTTAAAATCTGTAATATTGGCATGATGTAACCCTTTAATTAAATGATAATTAAATTGTCCAAAACCATTAAATTGGTTTTTAATATTATGAGATTCTAAAAAAACCTGTTGCATTTAATCTATATTTCTGTACATAGTCCAAAGCTGAATATAACGTTTAAATACCGAAAACGCATGCACGTAACTAATTATAAAACCCTCTTTACCATCTAAAAAACCTAAACGCAAAAAATATTGATGCATAAAACGATACCAAGGTCTAAACAAAAAATGATATAAATTTGGACGTACATTTTTTTTGTATAACGCTTCGGCTTGTAATTTACTGTATAGACTTAATTTTTCATTATAACTATCAAAATCCTTATACGTTTGATGATTAACGTGTTGTTTTAAAAGACCAATTTTAGCAGAAGTTTCTATAGCTTCATGGACTAGTTTTCCATTGTATTTACAATAGTTTTTATCAAATAAACGCACTGCAATATCAGTTTGAAAACCACTATATTTAATACGTTTTCCCATAAAATGAAAATCGCGCTTTACTCTAAAAGCTTTTTCTTTAGGGTTGGATTGTACAGTGGTGATAATCTCTTCAGCTAATGCTTCAGGAATCATTTCATCTAAATCAAAAAAGGTGACCCAATCATGTTTTGCTAAACTCATTGCGTAATTTTTTTGAGAAGAAAAATTATCAAATTTTCGTTTAACAAAAGTTACATTATGTTGTTTAGCAAGTGCTTCCGTATTATCTGTGCTGTAGGAGTCTACAATAATAATTTCATCTGCAAAAGACAAGCTTTTAATATAGCGTTCTATATTATCTTCTTCGTTATATGTAATAGCTAAAGCGCTTATCATGCTATAGAAAGTCAGATTTTTGGCAAATATAACCATTAGGCTTTATATATTTGTGTGCAGAGTATTCAATTTAAAACAACGTGCCAAAACTTCCTATTTTAATGTATCATAGTGTAACCACTCAATCTAGTAAGAGTCGTGGTTTAACTATTGATGTCCAAAAGTTAGAAGAGCAACTGTTGTTTTTAAAATCTGAAGGCTATACCACACTTCATTTTAAAGATTTACAGCAGTTTAGTTCTGCTAAAGACTTTCCGGGAAAAGCGGTGATTATAACGTTTGATGATGTGTATGTCAATCAGTTAGAATTGGCTTATCCATTGTTTGTAAAGCACCATTTAAAAGCATGTTTTTACATACCGTTTAAATATGTTGGAGGTGTAAATACTTGGGATGAAGGTGTAGAACCTATAATGTCTGTTGCACAATTACAGTCTTTAGACAGTGAAGTAATCGAACTTGGTTTACACAGTTTTGCGCATCAACGTTATGATCAACTATCTCTTGAAGCCATACAAAAAGACTTTGATTTATGTAAAGATTTTATAGTCGAAAATAAGCTAGATATCAATAATACATTAGCGTATCCTTATGGAAAATACCCAAAAGCAGGAGAGGAGCAACATGCTTTTTTTAAGTGTTTAAAAGAAAATAATATTGCTTATGGTTTACGTATTGGAAATAGAGTGAATAGATTTCCGTTTAAAAATCATTACGAAATACAACGTTTAGATATTAAAGGAGAGGATAGTTTGAAAACGTTTAAGCGCAAGTTGAAGAAGGGGAAGCGTTTATTTTAGTTAAAAGTTTAAAAGTAGGAGTTTTGATTGTTTTTCCCTTTTCCCTTTTCTCTAATCCCTAATACCTAACTACTATTTAATCCCTCTCTGTAACAACATCAACTTTACATATCTAGAAAATACACCATAAGCATTAATACTAGCAACTGCTAATCCAGGAATCCCATCCATAAACCCACGACGTAAAATATAGCTACTAAAAAAACGATAAAAGGGTTTAAAAGCTAAATGAAAATAGTTTGCTTTTTTTCCTTTTTTTAGTAGTTGCTCTGCCTGAAACCAAGCGTAGCTATCCTTTTTGCTTATATAATGCAGTAAACCTTTGTAGGTAAAGTGCAGTACTGGGTTTTTAAGTTGTCCAATGGTACCTTCAACAATTAATTTTTCGTGTACCAATCCTTCAAATTTACAGTTGTCACGTTTAACTAATCTAGTAACGTTGTCACTATGGTTATACAAAAACCGATTCATATAAAAATGCGGAAAATTAAGCTTGTAACCAGCATGTTTGTTGCTGTCCATTGCTGCTATAATTTCTTGCTTTAAGGCGTTTGGGATACGCTCGTCAGCATCAATAAACAAAATCCATTCGCCTGTTGCATATTGTAACGCATGATTTTTCTGATTCGAAAAATTATCAAATTTACGGGATAACACTTGACAATTGTAACGTTCTGCAATCTCAACTGTTTTATCAGTACTCATAGAGTCCACTACAATAATTTGATCTGCAAAACGTACAGAACGTAAGGCATTTTCAAGGTAGTTTTCCTCATTATAAGTAGGAATAATAACAGTTAGTGTTTTCATTTAAAACGTAAAGTGCAAATTTACATTAATAATTTTAGCTTAAAAAAATCTAAGTGTATCAATACCTGAAATAGTCTTATCTTTGTAGCCAATAAAATATCAATTAAATGAGTGGTTTACCTATTACTGTTATCATTAGTACTTACAATTCTGAAGCATGGCTTGCCAAAGTTTTAGAAAGCTACAAGCATCAAGATTATGAAAATTTTGAAGTGATTGTTGCAGATGATGGGTCGCGTGAAACAACCAAAGACTTAATTGATAGTTTTCGTGAAGATTATCCTGTAAACTTGCGTCATATATGGCATGAGGATAAAGGGTACAGACGACAGGAGTTGTTAAATAAGTGTATTGTACAAACAGAACACGACTATATTTTAATGACAGATGGTGACTGTATAGCACGAAAAGACTTTGTATCTACACATGCTAAATATGCTGAGAAAGGCTACTTTCTATCTGGTGGGTATTTAAAACTAGATATGCCAACTAGCGAAGTCATTTCATTAAAAGATATCGAAAACGAAAATTGCTTTAATACCGATTGGTTAAAAAAGAATGGTAGTGTTAGTTTTAAAAATGCTTTAAAAATAAATGTAAGTGGTATTTTAGCTGATGTACTAGATACTGTGACACCAACAGGAGCTACGTTTAATAACTGTAATTCTAGTGCTTGGAAAGACGATTTAATCGCTATAAATGGTTATGATGAGCGTATGCAGTATGGTGGACCAGATCGCGAGTTAGGTGAGCGTTTGTTTAATTATGGCATCAAGTCTAAACAAATTAGACATAAAGCTATTGTACTTCATTTAGATCATCCCAGAGGTTATAAAACAAAGGAATCTTTAGATCGTAATTTAGCCATTAGAAAAAACGTAAAAGACAACAAGGTGGTTAAAACACCATATGGTATTGAGAAGTTAAAGGATTAAGACTTTTTATAAACACCAATCTTCCAATACCTCATTTTTTCATTGGTTTTAATTGTTGTAAAATCGATTTTTTCAAGGTTTTCAAAATATTCCCAACAACCATGTCCTTCTCTAAAGATCGATACTATTAATATCCCGTTATTCTTAAGTTTTGCTAATAGTCTATCTAAAACTTTTCTTTTTTCCGATTCTTGAACATAATAAAATGCTTCATTTAAGATAATAATATCAACTTTTTTTGGTGGAATAAATGTATGAAGGTCAGCAACTATAAAGTCGGTTTTAGGATAATGTTTTGATTGTGCTTTGGCAATAGATACTTTAGAAAAATCTACTCCTAAAAAAGAATTAAAATGCTCTCTTTCTAAATAGTTATTTAAAACACCTTCACCACAACCTAAATCAAGAATTGTAGGTGTTTCTGTTCCATAAGATGTCATAAACTTAATAATAGTAAGATACCTTTCAGCTTCAATAGGTTTTTTTAAGCTCTCCCAACGTCCGTTTTTGTATTGCTTGTTCCAACGTTGCTTTCTGCGCCAATTATGAAATCTATTTATAATATTCATAATAAATGGGTATTTAAAAAAGCATCTAATTTAGGGATAATCATCTCTGGCGTCAATTGCTTATACATATAGCTTGGATCTTCTTCAATTTTACGACGCTCTTCTCTATCTGTTGAAAATAAATCCGGTTTTTCTTCTAGTAAATGAATTGATGTGTGTGTTTTTCCATCTTCAAAACTTGCCCAATGTTCTTTTAAAACATAAGGTGAAAATATGGTAAACGTTGGTTTACCTAATGCTTTAGCAATATGTACTATACCACCTTCATTACCTACTAGTAATTTGCACTTATTCATTAGCGTGATAAATCCTCTAATACTATCTTCATAAATATCAATAATAATGTTGTCTTTATTTTGACACTGCTCATAAATATGCAATGCATCTTCTTTTTGATGTGGTGCATAATTAAACAGCACATTTACATCAAAGGTTGAGGTAATATGGTCTATTAACTTCACAATATAATCGTATGGCATTGATTTTTGTGGAGTACTACCTAAAATACCTAGCATAATGGCAGGTTTATCGTACTTATCTAGTCTATTGTATTGTTGTTCTTTTTCGGTTAAAACAATACGTGGATGATAATCTATTTGGTCTTGTGGTAACGGAAAAAAGGTGTTAAACATATGGACTCTGTCCTCGATTGCTTTCCCACAATAATGGGTTTTTTCTTCTAAAAACGGAACGGTGTGTGTGTAAAATTTAAACCAGGGATTTTTGCCACGTTTTTGAAACCCAATACGCATTTGTGCACCAGAAAAATAACAAATAATACGACTTTGAAGCTTGGAATACGGATCAAAAATAATGTCATAATTAGTCTTTTTTACACGACTAATTAGCTGTTTTAAATTTAAGATTTGTTTTAATTCTTTCTCGTTTATTGCAATAATATTATCGATATTCGGATTATTCTCAATGACACCAACCGTATAGTCATAGACTAAAAAATCTATTTGGCTGTCAGGATAAACGGTTTTCATGTTTTGTGCTATAACAGAAGCTATAAGCACATCTCCAATTCGTTTATTTTGTATAACAAGAATTTTTTTCATCGTAATTCCTGCAATTACAGGAAGCATATTAAAATATTTATTGCTTTTAAGGACTATACCGCAAAATATAATTTTATCGGCTTTTATTAAAATTTAGTTTAATATATCTTTGAACAATCACTAAAATTAAAATTATTATATACTGTCATCCAAAATATCAGCATCTAAAAGAACAACTTTTAAATATAATTTCAACGTTTGAAACCTCTGGAGAGGCAGTAACTGTTGGACAGCGTAACGTGATTAAATCTTTTGAGATTGACGGTTTAAAACTTAATGTAAAATCGTTTAAAGTCCCAAATGCGTTCAATAGTTTGGTTTATAAATGCATACGACCAAGTAAAGCTAAGCGTTCTTTTCAGTATGCTAGTAGGTTGATAGATTGTGGAATTTCAACGCCTTTTCCAATTGCTTACATAGAAAACACGACTGCTTTTGGATTAAAAACTAGCTATTATATTAGTCAGCATATCGATTATGATTTTGAGTTTAGAGAGTTAATTCACAAACCACAATTTCCAGAACGCAATATCATATTAAAACAATTTGCTGCGTTCACGTTTAAATTACATGAAAACAACATAAATTTTTTAGACCATTCTCCAGGAAATACATTAATTACTAAAGACGATTCAGATTATAAATTTTATTTAATAGATTTAAACCGCATGCGTTTTGAAACAATGACCTTTGACAAACGCATGCATAACTTTAGACGCTTATGGTTATCCAAAACTATGATTAAAGTCATTGCTGAAGCTTACGCAAAACTATATAATAAGTCTTATAAAGAAACTCATGACTTAATGTTGAAGCATAGCAGAGCATTTCAATTAAAAATTAATAGTAAAAAGTTAAGACGTAGCGGACGAAAGATGCGATTTAGTAAGTAGAAAGAAGTTTAAAGTAAAAAGTAAGTAGAATATAGTATGCAGTCTTCAGTCAAGATTAAATACTGCTAACTGAAGACTGATTACTACCAACTTATTTATACTGCCACATCATACTCACGTAACGCATCATTTAAAGACGTCTTCTTATTAGTACTTTCTTTACGTTTTCCAATAATTAAGGCACAAGGGACTTGATATTCTCCTGCAGCAAATTGTTTCGTGTAACTTCCTGGTATGACTACAGATCTTGCAGGTACGCGACCTTTCATTTCTATTGGTTCAGGACCAGTTACATCTATAATTTTTGTGCTCATAGTTAACACCACGTTAGCACCTAAAACCGCTTCTTTTTCAACATGAACACCTTCAACAACTATACAACGTGAGCCTATAAAAGCACCATCTTCAATAATTACAGGAGACGCTTGTAAGGGTTCTAAAACACCACCAATACCAACACCACCAGATAAGTGTACATTTTTACCAATTTGTGCACAACTACCTACGGTAGCCCAAGTATCTACCATGGTTCCTTCATCCACATAAGCACCAATATTGACATAACTAGGCATTAAAATGGTGCCAGCAGATATGTAAGCACCATGACGAGCAACTGCGTTTGGCACAACTCTAATTCCTTTAGACTCATAACCTCTTTTTAAAGGGATTTTATCGTGATACTCAAAAATACCAGCTTCTAAAGTTTCCATTTTTTGGATAGGGAAGTACAACACTACTGCTTTTTTAACCCACTCGTTAACTTGCCAACCTGAAGTTGTAGGTTCTGCAACACGCAATTTACCTGAATCTAATAGATTAACCACTTCTCTAATAGCTTCAATAGTTTTTGTATTAGTTAATAGCTCTCGGTTTTCCCAAGCGTTTTCTATAGTTTGTTGTAATTCTGTCATATCAATATTAATTTAGGACAAATATAATTCGTAAAAATTAAAATATGGCACAATATTTAAGGTGTTAAGGTTATAAAACTATAAATTTGCAGAAAATTTAATATGGCTCGCATTTTAGCAATAGATTACGGAAAAGTAAGAACAGGATTAGCAGTAACAGACGAGCTGCAAATCATTGCGTCTGGCTTAACCACAGTTAAAACCAAAGAGCTAATTACATTTTTAAAAGACTATCTAAGTAAAGAGGACGTTGAGTTATTTTTAGTGGGAGAACCAAAACAAATGGATAACACACCTAGCGAAAGTGAAGTGTTAATCAAACCATTTTTAAGTCAACTACAGATGTTTTTTCCAAACGTACCTGTAAAACGAGTGGACGAGCGTTTTACCTCTAAAATGGCAACACAAACTTTAATAGATAGTGGATTAAAGAAAAAACAAAGACAAAATAAAGCGCTTTTGGATGAGGTTAGTGCAACCATCATTTTACAGAGCTATCTTTATAATCAATAGTAAATAATATGATATTACCAGTTGTCGCTTATGGCGATCCCGTTTTAAAGAAAAAAGGGACAGAAATAACTAAAGATTATCCAAACTTAAAAGAGTTAATTGCTAACATGTACGAGACCATGTATGCTGCGTCTGGAGTGGGTTTAGCTGCGCCTCAAATAGGTTTGCCTATCCGCTTGTTTATTGTAGATGCCTCACCTTTTGCAGAGGATGAAGAGGTGCTAGGCAAGGAAGAAATTACTTTTTTAAAAACCTTCAAACATACCTTTATCAATCCAGTAATTATTGAAGAATCTGGAGACGAGTGGGCTTTTAACGAAGGTTGTTTAAGTATTCCAGATGTTAGAGAAGACGTGTTTAGACAACCCAATATTAAAGTTGAATATTTAGATGAAGACTTTAAAAAACATACTATAGAATTAGATGGTTTAGCTGCTAGAGTCTTTCAACATGAGTATGATCATATTGAAGGTGTGTTGTTTACAGATCATTTATCAGCTTTAAAAAAGAGATTGATAAAAGGAAAACTAACCAATATCTCTAAAGGAAAAATTAATGTGGATTATCGTATGAAATTTCCGTTAATGAAAAAGAAACGTTAAACGTTTGGAAAACCCAAACTAACATAAGATATTTGCCCACTTTAAAATTAAATTATGGCTTTAGATAAAGTATTAGCAATTGCTGGAAAACCAGGATTATATAAATTAGTAACTCAAACTAGAGGTGGTTTTATAGCCGAATCTTTAATTGACAACCGTCGTTTAGCTGTTGGTATACAACAAAACGTGAGTATTTTAAGTGAGATTGCTATTTATACGTTGACCGAAGAAGTACCATTAAAAGAGGTGTTTAATAAAATTAAAGCTAAAGAAAATGGTGCACCAACTAGTATAAGTCATAAAGATTCTAAAGATAAATTAGAAGAATACTTTTTTGACGTCTTACCAGATTACGATGAAGACCGTGTCTATGCAAGTGATATTAAAAAAGTAGTACAATGGTACAATATGCTTCAAAAAAATGATATGTTGCAATTTGAAGACGATGCTAAAGAAGAAGCGTCTAACGAAGAAGAATAAATAATTTTCATATTATAATTATCTAAAAATCCAGCAATTGCTGGATTTTTTTGTTTTCGTTTTTTAAGATGAAACAAATCAGCGTACTTTTACAAAAATCTTTTTTTACATATGAATTCTAGAGCAGACCAATTAAAAGCATTTGACCGTTTATTAACTATAATGGATGAGTTGCGCCAGCAGTGTCCTTGGGATAAAAAGCAAACCATGGAAAGCTTACGTCATTTAACTATTGAAGAAACCTACGAGTTGGGTGATGCTATTTTGGATAACGATTTAGAAGAAGTCAAAAAAGAAATTGGAGACCTGATGCTGCATCTAGTGTTTTATGCTAAAATTGGTAGCGAAACCAACCATTTTGATATTGCAGATGTTTGTAATGATATTTGCGATAAGCTCATCCATAGACATCCACACATTTATGGAGACGTGACAGTACAAAATGAAGACGATGTCAAACGTAATTGGGAAAACTTAAAGTTAAAAGAAGGTAAAACTAGTGTGCTGCAAGGAGTCCCTAAAAGTTTACCAGCCTTAGTAAAAGCAAATAGAATACAAGATAAAGTAGCAGGAGTGGGTTTTGATTGGGAACAACCAGAACAAGTGTGGGAAAAAGTAGAAGAGGAGCTAAACGAGTTTAAAGTTGAAGTCCAAAAAGGCGATAAAAACGCAATGGAAAGCGAGTTTGGCGATGTGTTGTTCTCTATGGTTAATTACGCACGTTTCTTAAAAATAAACCCAGAAAACGCTTTAGAACGTACCAATAAAAAATTCTCTAAACGTTTTAAATACTTAGAAAGTAAAGCAAAAACTTTAAATAAAGACTTAAAAGACATGACACTTGCTGAAATGGATGTTTTTTGGGAGGAAGCGAAAAAACAGTAATTGGAAAATCTGGTGATTTTCAAATACTCAAGTTTTTTGGGAGGAAGCGAAAAAACAGTAATTGGAAAATCTGGTGATTTTCAAATACTCAAGTTTTTTGGGAGGAAGCGAAAAAACAGTAATTGGAAAATCTGGTGATTTTCAAATACTCAAGTTTTTTGGGAGGAAGCGAAAAAACAGTAGCTGTCATTCCTGCGAAGGAAGGAATCTCATGATGTATCTAAAGGGTTCTCAATACATTTTTCTCGTACCTCATAAAACATTCGAACTGGCAGAAGCGAATGATATGCATAAAATTCTTCACAATAAAAGCACCATTTTTTGACATGTTTTTATTATAATTTCAAAAAAAATAAACTTTTTTACAATTGTCGACATCCAAAACTATAATTGTGTCGTATATACAACAAATGACATAATCTTTTCTTAGATATAGTTGATTAATAGCAAAACATCAAACTTGATGTCATTAAAAATAATTATTTCTTGTAAGCGAAGAGAAATAATTGGTTAGTTTAGTTAGGAGCCACAATCCTACTTCCTTCAAGAAGTAGGATTTGGTTTTTTATAAGGTCTAGGTTTTAAAACTATTTAGGTTGACGTAGTATTTTATCCATTTTACGTCCTTTAGCCAACTCATCAACCAGTTTATCAAGATACCTACACTCTCGCGTTGTTTTGTTGGTAATATCCTCTATACGATAGCCACAAATAACTCCTTTAATTAAATCGGCATTTGGATTAAGTGTTGCATTTTTAAAAAACGTTTCAAAGTTGACTTTATTTTCTAAAATGTCCTTAATCTGCTTATCGTTATAACCTGTTAACCATTCTATAACTTGGTGTAATTCTTCCACAGTTCGTCCATTGCGCTCAAGCCTAGTAACATAGTGTGGATAGACAGAGGCAAAGCTCATTTTCGCAATTCTTTCATCATGATGACTAGTATCTTTCATGGGTTTTAGTGTTATAAATTCAGTTCAGTTTTTGTTTATAATCTACTAATCTTACTCATTAAAGTAATAAAAACAAAGGAGTTCGATATTGCTATCAACATTATCATTTTCACTTAAATATACTCTGAATTCGAAGTCACAAGTTGATTCAGGATCAATATTCAAACAAGAAGTCGAAGAAGTAGTATTAGAAGTCGAATAGGTTATTATTTCTCCATTTTCTCTAAACACGAAACTTGGTTTTCCTGAAACTGATACAAGATTTTCATTGGTAATAGTTGTAGATATTAAATATCCTTTTTCATCAGGTTCATTAAAAGTCAGAATCTGAAAACCCGATTGAGTTACTCCGTCAATTCCTGGAAAAGGATTTAAGTTACAAGGGTTATTTGAATTGTTATCATCATTATCATCATTTCCACAACTTATGAGAGTTAAGATTAGTAAACTACTAAAAAAAGTTTTTAATTTCATAAAAGTATATTTTTAGTTAATCATTACTTTACGATTTATGTATGATTTTTTTAATGGTTAAGTGACTAATTTAGTTAAAATATGACGAATAAAAACCATTAGGGATTTTTATTAGTCTTAAAAAAGCAATCATACATTGCTATTATTTAATATAGTTATTTGACTACAGGATGCCAAATATCTTCTAATTCCTTAATTTTCTTATTTTCGAAATTTGTGGCTTCAAAAAGCCATTCTATTAAATCTATATGTTTAAATCCATTTTGCTGGCAGATGGCATTAAGTTGTCTTTCTGTATAATCTGACATAGATAGAACATTAAATTTCCAATCACCATTGTCTTTCACAAATTTAAGAGTAACATTTGGTGACAAGGTCTTTCCGTCTATTGTGAAATCGCCAGTAGCGTTTTGGTTATTTATTTTGATGTTAGTAATTCCTGTTGTTTTAATGGCACGTATTTGTTCTGTATCCATTGTACTTATTTCTGTAAATATTTTAATCATTAAATCCTTTGGACTTAGTGTTTTTAACACAGAATCCTCGATTATTGCTCTTGTTGATAACAAATTAATTTTCTCGGATAACTGTAATTGGGTTATACCAACTGAGTCTAATTTTAATATTTTAGAAAGGAAATTTTTATAATAATTACGAGATTTGATATCGCTTAAATTATAAATCTTTTCTCCATCTAATTCAATATTAGCTGTATTAAACTCATTAAACGTATTAATGATGTCTTCCTTTTCATTACTACATCCAAATAAAAAAATAGACATTAACAAGATTATAATTTGTCTCATAAATTGTTTTAATTAACTAAGCCAACCCTTTTTAGTGGCTTTTTTACTGTAGAGATAAAGTAGTCCTGCTATTGTAATAACGACAATTGGTATAACGATTGAAATAACAATCGAAACATTCTTAATATCAAAATAAAATAGCCAATATAATTCTATTAAAAGTAAAGTAATTAATGAAATTGCAAAAAATAAAGTTGCAATTTTTTTTCTCATAAGAAGCATTAAACTGCCTAAAAATTCAGAGAATATCGCAGCAAGAAATACAACTGCGTACCATATTGGTATTGACTGAATGGATTGAAACTCCTCTATAGTTGAATTTTTTTCAAGAAAATCCAATTCGAATGAACTAAAATATAATTCAAGAATATTCCACACAAGAGCGAAAATTGCTACTACATAAAAAGAAGTTGGTGGTTTAGTTTTTAAACTCATATTAGAAACATTATTTACGTTTCAATAAAGATAATTAAAATTTGATGTATACCAGAAATTATAGTTTTCTATTAATTAGAATTGTGAGATCAATAAAAATCTTGAGAAATAACTCAACAAAAACTCTGCTTATTTTTTTGTTTAGATTTTCAATCCCGAAAGCTTAATGCAATTCTACTTTTGAGTAAGAATTCATTCAGATTGTTTAAATACATGTTTACTAGTGCGGTACGTATAAAATACTAATAAAATGAATATTGATATGTAAAATAAAATTTCATAAAGTTCTGTTTTTGCAGACTCTGTATTTCCAATATAATTAGTACTGTTGCTTTCTGTTAACATTAGATATGAGCAAACTAAAAACCATAAATGAACAATTACGATTATAATTTTAAAAGATAATTTCATTTAGCGTTCTTATTTTTTTCAATTGTAGGCAACGTATTTGTATAATATAGTTGCGTGTTTAAGCATTAAAGTTAGCAAATAAATGACGCATATAAAGTCTGTTAGAACTTTTATAAGTAGGTTATATTAGCATTAAATTATTTGTGTAGTTAGTAACTTACGGTTTATTCTATTGTAGAATTATTTTCTGAATCAATTATATTTGGTTTTATTTTTAAAACAATCCAATAACCAATTATCAGCCCAACAAAGGAAAAAATCAAATCATTAATATCAAACACATTATTTCCTCCTAAATTATGAATTTTTAATTCTTGAGTTAAGACATAAATACCTGCTAAAATAACAGCGAGAATATAAATTGATCTGGTTCTAATTTGATACCTTCTATTTAATTTATCATTTACTATTAATCCTAAACCAGTTAAAGTTAAAGTTCCAATTATCGCCTCAAAAAAATTCGGGAATGACAGTAACGCTATCTTGAAAAATTCAGGTGATTCACTATCTAAGACACTTGGTCTAATAAGCTTTAAAAATATAAAGATTGGTATTATGATAAGCTCTACACGAGCCAATTTCATTATATCAATCATTTTCTCGTTCATTTTGGTTTCGCTTGCTACTATTGGTTTGTGTGTGATAGGTTACGGAAAAAGACGCGAGTCATTTTCTGCTTTGAGACTAGGTTAATTAATTTCTGTTTTAACCAATTTTATAATTGCTTCTATTTCTTTTTTTAGTGGTTCATATTGCGACGACTCTAACACTTTACTAGTTGTTATAAACAATAATATTTCATTGTCAAATTGACTTTTCTGAAGAACTTCTAAATTATTAGTATCTGGTTTACTTTTACTTATTCCAATCAAATTTTCGGTGACACCAATTTCATTAAATATACTTCTAAGTGAACCATACTTACGTATTATATTGAAAGCTTCTCGCTGATTTTTGTGAAGTAATTCTTCTTGAAATCTTAAATTATCAATTTTTCGTGACCAAGAGGCTAGTCTTTTTCTCAGCTCCAAATTTGATATGTCATTAAGTGCACCTGAATTCAACATTTCTATAAGAATTGAATTTTCGGATTTGAATACTGGTGAGTAACCTAATGAACTTCCAATTAACATCGCGAGTTCTTTTTCATTGTTGTAAGGTTGTTGCTTCGCAATTATCTCAGCAATTTTCTTAGCGGAATTTATGTTATCTCGATTCTTAGAAATTGTGAAGTCCAATATTTGCAAGTTATTTTCAAATTCTAATTTCAGCCCATTTAGATAAACTTGCGTTTTTTTAGCAGTTTTTATTTTTTCGTTGTATTTGCCTATTCCTAAGGCGAGTATGATTCCGATAACAACTAAAAGTATTTCTCCAACAGCATACTTTAAATAACTAAAAAATCTAGATTTGTTTTCCTTTTCTTTCATATTAAAATTAATTGTTATTCAAATTAGGGCCAACTTTATGTATGGTTTGTTACGTAGTTAAAAAACTAATTTAATAAAATTGAAACGAACCAGAGAGAATTCCGCAGGAATATTAGTAAGTAGGCTAGAAGCAAGCCAATTAATTATACACGTTGTTGTGAGCAGTTTTATTTAATCACTTCTTCGTTTTAAATTTTCCAATATGCCATAAAATTCCAGATGGATCATGAAGAAAAAATTCATTTCCCCATTCGTTATAGACTATTTCAGATAATTTTACATTATCATATTTTTCGGTTAAATTCAAATTCTTTATTCTTTCCAATGACGTTTCTAAATTTTCCACTTCGTAGAAAATCATTGAGTTATCAACCCAATCTTTGACATAAGCATCTTGTAAATAGAATCCGAACTTTTGAATATGAAAATAAGACATGTTTTCGGAAGTAATTATTTCATTAAATCCCAAATCCGAATAAAAATTTCGAGAAATATTGAAGTTTTTAGATCCAATAAATGGTCTGATAGATTTTCCAATTATTTCCATATGTAGTATTTCAGTTAAATTGCTTACAACGTGTTTGTGTATGGTTCAGTTGCGTGTTTAATCAACTAATTTAGTAAACAAAAACGAGCGCGAGAAAATTCCGAAGGAATTTTCCAGATAAGCACTTGCCAAAGCAATAAATTACACACGTTTTTGTACAACGTTTTTTTATTTAGTCGACTCAAACTCCGTCCATTTTCCGTTTATCAGCTTTTCTAATTTACCAAATTCAGGATTTCCGTTTTGATGTCCTTTTATTCTGACAGGATTTATCCAATCGTGTTGGCAATTCGGTTCAGGATTTGGTATTTCAGTCCAATTTAATTTTATTGTTCCATATTCCTTTTCGCAAGATTCCATTGCGTCATTTTCCGATTCATACCATTCGTCCCATTCTGCCCCACAATCCTCCAAATTTTTATATCCAAAACGATAAGTTCCGAACTCATCATTATAAATCATAAGTCGAACAATTCCGTCTATCGGTTTGGTAAGATTTACAATTTTTCTCATTCAGCGTTTAGTTTTGGAAATGTTGCACAACGGTCTAGTGTATGATTTCGTTGCGTGTTTAAGCACTAAGTTAGCAAATAAAACACAGATAGAAAGTCCGCGAGGATTTTCGTAAATAGTCTAAAATCAAGCAATTAATTATACACGGTGTTGCCAGTAGTATTTTTAATATACTCGATATCCGACTAATTCCATTTTTCCGTCAAAATTCTGAAAGTTGAAAGATTCATATTTCGCACGATTATTTTTCTGCCAATATCTATATTCAATTATATCTGTTAATTCGTTCGAAGAATCATTGAATTTAACTAACGCTTTATTAAGATATTCACGTTGTTTATTTTCAAATCCTAATTCCTTTATTTGCTTTAAAAAACTCAAAAACTGTTCGTAAGTAAACTCTTTAGTTATATTTGAATGCAAATTTTTATAAAATTCAGAATAGTTTTCGTTGTTCAGCATCTCAATTAATTCCTCAACTTTTTTAGTTGATTCCAAAATTAATGTTTCGTTTTCTCTTTGTTGTTTTTTTATTTCCTCAATTTTCTCAACAGTTACTTCACGGATTTTTTCCAAATTCTTTGGCTTGTCAAATTTTGGATATCGGAATTGTATTATTAGTTTTTTTTCTTCTGGTCTTGTATTCGAAAAGAATTTCAAATCTTTAGTGTCTTTTGGGTCAAATCCACTAATTTTTGTTTTTAAAAATTCATTCCAATTTTGATTGACAATATCTTTACTCAACTTGACATTATCTTCGTAATTCTCAAATATATCAATATGAGCAATTTCGTCAATTTCAATATTATTCACTTTGGTATCACAAGATGTAAAAATCAAAGCGATAAATAAAAATTTTAGTAGGATGTTCGTTTTTTTCATATTACTGGCAACTAGTTATATAACAACTTATATCTATTTTTTTGGGTGTATTTATCCAGTTATGACAACTTTTTATGTTTTATTTTAAGAGTAAAGCCCTTTAATTTTTTTCAATTTTGTAGTCCATAATTTTAAGTCGTCTTTATGCTTTGTAATATTTTTATGGACATCTTTAACTAATGGGTTGTCTGACTTGACATTAGAGAAAAACTGTAAATTGTTTTCTAGTTGGTTGATTTCGCCTTTAATCTCATCTACTTTTTTCTGGATATAAAAACGCTCGTTATCCAACGCTTTGGTGTCATTACCAGAACTTAATTGGTCTAATTTATTTTCAAACTTGATTAACTCGGCTTCCGTTTTATTTAAATCCAACGCTTTAAACACATCGTCTAATGCAGTATTAAAATCGCTTTCTATTTGGCGTTTATTACGTGGCACGCGACCAATGGTTTTCCAGGTATTAATGTGTTCTTTTATGGTTTTTAAATCTGTAGCTTTTTCGCCTGTTAGTTGTAATGCTTTAACGTCTTTTATCAACGCTTCTTTTTGGGTATATGCAGCATCTTCTTCTGCACTGGCTGCATGACGTTGTGCTTTTATACGGTCAAAATAGTGGTTACAAGCGCCTTTAAACTGTTTCCAGATTTTATCGCTGTCTTTTCTTGGAACGTGTCCAATACGCTTCCAGTCGCTTTGTATTTTTTTCATTAACGCAGTGGTAGCCTCAAAATCTTCACTATCCTTATTGGCTTCTGCTATTTTTACCAGTTCTAACTTTTTTTCTAAGTTTACGTATTGGTCTTTTTTAAGGTTTTTATAAAACTCGTTTTTCTTACGGTTAAAACGTCTAACAGCTTCTTTAAATTTAGCCCAAGTAGCTTCATTAACTTTAATAGGTACTTTACCTGCTTTAAAAAACTCTTCACGAAGGGCTTCAATCTCTTTTATTTTGTTTTGCCAACCACTATGACTGGTAATGTTTTCGTTAGTTTTTTCATCAATAAGTGTAATTATAGCTTGCTTATTAATAAGGTTTTGCTCGTATAACGTATCTAGGTTTTTAAAATAGTCTTGACGCTTAGCATTAATCTTTTTAGTAGCTTCTTTAAAGCGATCCCAAATAGGTTCTCTATGTTCTCTTGCTACAGGACCAAGCTCTTCCTTCCAGATTTTATGTAAATTTTGAAGTTCTCTAAACGCTCTGTTGGTATTGTCTTCATTGGCTAACGCTTCTGCTTGCTCTATAATTTTTGTTTTTAACTCTAAATTATGTGCAAAATCTTTGTCACGTAAATCTCTGTCTAGGTGTAATAAATCGTAAAAACGCTCGACATTAAAATGGTAGCTATTCCAAGCATTGTTATACTTGTCTCTTGGTATTGGACCAGCTGTTTTCCATTGGTCTTGCAGCTCTTTAAATTTTTTGTATTTGGTATTCATCGAGTCTTCAGCATCTACTGTTAATGCTTTTATTTGATCGATAATGTCTAATCGTTTAGTTAAGTTTTGCTTGTGGTTTTGCTCGATAGTTTTGTAGTGTGCAGTCAGACGTTGTCTATAATCTTTATAAGTGTCTTTAAAACTGCGTTGTAAAGGTGTGTGGTATCTAAAGTCAATCTCGTTACCACCATTGCTTAAAAACTCTTCTTTTTTCTCGTCTAAAAGCTCCTGAAATTGTTTGTCAAACTCTGCTTTTATAGCTTCAACCGGTTTTTTTATGGCTTGTACTTTTTCGTTTTTAACCAAACGTTCTAGTTGAATTACTAGTTGTTCTAGGTTTAACGATTCGTAATCAACTTCTTCGATGTTATGTCGTTCTGCATTTCCTTCATCTTCTGCATCTTCTGCATTAGAATCGTCAATTTCATTTAACACATCATCTTGATCGTCGCTTTGTTCTGGTGTAGCAACGTCTTCTTGAGGTGTCTCTGGTTGTACGCTTTCGTTTTTTTCTTCCGTTCCATCTGCTTGTTGCAGGTTATCTTGCTCTGACATTTTGGTAAATGTTTTAGGTTGTTTTTATGTGTGTTTAGCTTTTAAAGATAGTAACTACTTGAAAAACTACAAATATTTTGTGGGATTAGTCGCTGTTTACTACTATTTATTCCAGATTTGCCAAGATTTTTCTGCTTGAAATACTAACATATTGTATCCATTAATTGTGACTGCTCCTTTAGATTTTCCGTGTTTTAAAAAAAGGGTTTCTGAGGGATTATATATTAAATCGAATAAAATATATTTAGCAGTAATACCTTGATACGGAATGTTTGGCGCTTCGTCTACATTAGGAAACGTACCAACTGGTGAACAGTTAATGATAATTTGATGTTGACTAATATCCTCATGGGTAAGCGAATCGTAGGTATATTTAGTATTATTAGAGGCTTCTCTAGATACAAAATGATAAGTAATATTAAGTTCTTTTAATACAAAAGCAATTGCTTTACTTGCACCACCTGTGCCTAAAATTAAGGCTAGTTTGTGGTGTTTTTTAAGATGTGGTTTAATGGATTTTTTAAACCCATATATATCTGTATTGTAGCCTTTTAAATTCCCTTTTTTGGTAAATTTAATCGTATTTACAGCACCAATTTTTTTAGCTTTTTTATCTAAACGATCTAAAAAAGGAATGATACTTTCTTTATAAGGAATAGTCACATTAAGACCAGCTAGATTATTGGTTGTTAGGACTTGCTGTTTAAAGTCTTCAATAGATTGAATATCAAAATTTTGGTAGGTTGCATCTGTTATATCTTCGTCCTTAAACTTTAAAGTAAAATAGTTTTGGGAAAATGAGTAGGAGATGTCTTTTCCTATTAATCCAAAATTACGCATGTGATTTTCTGGTTTTTTGTCCATAGAGTTCTAATGCTAATACGATTGCGATACCTACCACAATATAAAATATAGCTAAGTAAGTTTGAGTGTTTAGTTCTGGCCAATAACGCTCGTAATTTTCCACTATTTTTTGACCTCTGGAGTCTAATAGAAAATGTCCTTCTGTTTGTACTTTATAAATGGTATGCTTAAAAGGCCAAACTACACCTAAAGAGCCAACTATAAACCCAATAATAGAAGCCAATGTGACACTTTTATAATGTTTTAAAATGTAATTTAAGACATGGGAAAAAGTAACTAATCCAACCACAGAGCCTAATGTAAAAACTGCTAACACTTTAAGCATTCTAATACGTTCTATGTTTGATACAAAGCTAAAATCGCCAGTAAATATCTCAGAAAACGTATCAAATAAGGCATTTACAGAATCTACTAAAAGCAACACATAATTACCTAATAAAATTAAAATAAATGACCCTGAAAATCCTGGTAATGTCATACCTGATACACTAATTATTCCGCAGAAAAATACAAAGAACAAGTTGTCATTTTCTGTAGCTGGATCTAAAAAACTAATGCTTAATCCTAAACATGCACCTACTGCTAATGCAATATAGGTTGTAGTTTTCCAGTCTTTAAAATCTTTACTAATGTAGTAAATAGAGCCTATAATCATCCCAAAAAAGACACTCCAAACGTATAACTGATAGTGAGTAATTAGGTAATCTAATATTTTTGAAACACTAAAGTAGCTAACAATCATTCCAAAAAACAACAAGCCTAAAAAGCGACCATTTATATAATGGTAAAACAATCTAAACTTTCCGTTTAATAATAGCTTAAACGCTTTACCATTTACTTTTTGTAAAGACTGTATAAACTCTTCATAAAACCCTGCAACAAACGCAACTACACCACCAGACACACCAGGAACTTTATTGGCAGCTCCCATTCCTAATCCTTTTAAAATCAAGAATAGTTTGTCTTTAAATGTACGCGTGTTTTCCATTTATTGGGCTTTATTACCTACTTTTTCGAGAATAAAAATAGTTAAAAATCCAGCAATCATTAACCCAATTGCGAACAATAATTGCGTATCTGTATTGGCATTAATTTGCGAGTAGGTGGACGGTGAAACACTTTTTTCAATGACGGTTTTGTAACTGTCAAAATCAGCAATACTTTTTTGGTATACGCTTAAAGTTTCAAATTTAGATAGTCCAGCAAAGTCCATGACTATTCCAGAACTATCCTCCATAACAGAAATAGTTTTTTTGTAAGGCCAAACCTTGTTTAAAGAGCCTAAAATAAAGCCTGTTAAAATGGCTAATGTGGTATTGTGATAATTTTTAAACAACCATTTTAAAAGGTGGCTAAAGCTTAACAGTCCAACAATTGCACCAGAAGCAAATAAGGCTATTTTTTTGAAGTCAAAATCATGAAACGCATTACTTAATGTTTTGTAAGCACCTAAAATAACCAGAATAAAACTACCAGAAATACCTGGTAATATCATAGCACAAATTGCGATTGCTCCTGCAATAAATAAAAAGTAACTGTTGGTATTACTAGCTAAAGATGGGAGGCTAGTAATGTAAAATGCAGCAGCAGCTCCTAAAATTAGTGCTAGAACGGTACTGATTGACCATTTGGTAATTTGCTTACCAACAAAAAAAATACTGGCTATAATTAATCCAAAAAAGAATGACCAAATTAATACTGGATGTTCTTCGATTAAATATTTTGCCAGTCGCATAAACGACACAAAACTAATAATGATTCCTGTAAGTAATGCTAACAGAAAATTACCGTTTAATTGTTTCCAAAACGCTGAAAAGCCTTTTGATTTTAAAGTTTTTAGTAAGGAAAGATTGATGCCACTTATTGTAGCAATTAATTCTTCATATATCCCAGAAATAAAAGCAATAGTACCACCAGAAACACCAGGAACTGCATCTGCTGCTCCCATAGCCATACCTTTTAAGCTTACTACAAGATAGTCTTTAAATCGTCGTTGCATGGTTTGATTTTTGTGAGTAATCAAAGGTATGCAAAATTCGTTTTAAGTACAGATTATTGTAACTTTTTTAATGCGTTTTGAAACGTGGTAGATTGGTACACTTTTGGAAATAATTCTTCTACTACAAATAAAAATTCTGCATTAAATGTAAAAGCATTTTTTAAATGATAGCTCCCTTTTTCGGTTTCTAATAGGCTATAGTAAATACCTGCAAGTCTAAATTCTATTTCGGCATTTTCAGGATAAAATTCTGCTGCTTGAATTAAATTGTAACTAGCAGCTTCAGGCTCTCCTAATTGTACTAAAATATCACCTCTTTGTAACCACGAGTTTAGTTCGTAATTACCTAATTCTAAAGCACGTTTGTAACCACGCTCTGCTTCTTCAAGAAAGTTTAATCTGTGATTGATTTGTGCATACAATTTCCAGTAAATAACGTTATCGGCATCAATATTAATCGCCTTGTTAATATAATATAATGCCTTCTGGTAATTTTGCTGTTTGTTGTAAAACTTAGTTATAGCAATCCAACCTTTATCTAATAATGGATCTTCTTTAACTGTTTTATAATAGTATTGTTTTGCTAAATCTGTTTGTCCAAGTTTTTCATAACAACAACCTAAACGTAAAAATGCAAAGGACGTTGGATCGTCAAGCTCCATAGTCAACAAATAGTTTTCTATTGCTTCATTATAACGCTTTAATTTTTCTAGAACTTTTCCTTTTTCTAGATATGCACCTACAAATCTATCATCAGAGATTATTGCAAAATCAAAAGCACTTAACGCTTTAGTATACTCTTTTAAAGTGAAATATTGCTTACCTAGTTGGTGCCAGGCTACTTCAGAATAAGGATGCTTATTTAAATAGGTGTTTAAAAAATGAATAGCTTCGTCATTTTCATTTAAAAAATCAAAACAATAAATAACATTATATAATGACGAATAATCTTCAGAATCTTCATCTAAACAACGCATAAAACTTTGTTTTGCTTCTTCAAAATTATCTAAAAACAGGTATTCCATTCCTATTAAAGAATGTAGTTCTGAAGTTTCTTCAGATAAATCTAAAGCAGTTTTAAGTACGTTGATGGCATCTTCATGCTTGTCTTCTTTAGATAAAATGTTTGCTTTTTGAATATAAATTTCTTCATTTGAAGGTTCCAAAACATGTAAAGCATCCAACATTTGGTTGGCTTCTTTAAGTTTGTTTTCAAAAACAAAAATTTCGACTTTAAATAATTTAAGATTTGTAGATGTTGGATGTTGTTCTAAACCTAATTTAATCGCTTTTTTTGCTAGAGACACTTTACCTTGATTAAGATAATGGTGAATTATATTTTCAAATTCTCCCGAATCGAAAAACAACACATTGTTTGTTTTTAACATCGATTCGAATTTTGTTAACGATACATTATTTGGTTCTTCTTGACTAAACTCCATAGGCACTATTTAAGTGTTTCTATTGTAATAAATGTAATGCTCTCTTACTTTTTATAGTGGTATCAAGCACTTTTGTTTTTAACAAAGTAATCAACAATTACAGGTTTTTATATGTTTTTTATCTGATTGTTAGCGACTTAGGTGTTAATTGTGGTCGCTTATTTTATTTAATATTTCAATAATAATGCCACAACCTTTAATTAATTCCTCATTTGTGATGGTTAAAGGTGGAGTTATCCTAATGGCTTTAGGTTCAAAGAGTAACCAAAACAAAATTAATCCTTGATTTTGCGCTTCTAAAACCACTTGATTAGTGACTTCTGCAGATGTAGTTATGGCAGCTAACATTAGACCACGTCCTCTAATTTCTGAGATTAAAGGATGTTTTAAATGTTGTCTAATAAGTTGTTCTTTTTCTAATGTTTGTGACATTACGTCTGTTTCTGTCACTTCTTGTAATGTTGCTAAAGCCGAAGCTGCAATTACAGGATTTCCGCCAAAAGTAGTTATGTGTCCTAGTTTTGGACTGTCTTGTAGTAAATCCATATGTGCTTTGGACGCTGTAAATGCGCCTATGGGTAGGCCACCACCAAGTCCTTTTCCTGTCACTAATATATCTGGAATTACATTGTAATGCTCAAAACCAAACAATTTACCTGTACGTCCCATTCCTGGTTGAATTTCGTC
Organism: Olleya sp. YS; assembly: GCF_029760915.1. Classification (NCBI taxonomy): domain Bacteria; kingdom Pseudomonadati; phylum Bacteroidota; class Flavobacteriia; order Flavobacteriales; family Flavobacteriaceae; genus Olleya; species Olleya sp. YS. The sequence goes on from NZ_CP121685.1 coordinate 2,053,003, forward strand.
TAAAATTAGTAGGGCTCCAACCTCTTGACATTTATCTTTTAGCTTGGCTAAATACTTATTTTTAGGCTCTATAAATCCTGCACCACCTTGAATGGTTTCAACAATTACAGCTGCGGTTTTAGTAGAGATATGTTTAAAATGTGGCTCATAATTAAATGTAATATAACTTACATCTGGTAATAATGGTCTAAATGGTGCTTTACGTTCTTCAAAATCCATCAAGCTAAGAGAACCTAACGTATTACCATGATAAGCATTATGCGCAGCAATTATCTGACTACGACCTGTTACACGACGTGCTAGTTTTAATGCACCTTCAATAGCTTCGGTACCAGAATTAACTAAGTATGTTTTTTCTAGTGGTTTTGGAAGCTGTTTTGCTAACAGGTGACATAAGTCTACAGCTGGTTGTTGTACATATTCGCCATAAACCATAACGTGCAAATATTTATCTGCTTGTGTTTTTATAGCTTCAATAATTTTTGGGTGACTATGTCCTAAAGTGCAAGCAGACACACCAGCAACAAAGTCTAAGTAAGCTTTGTTTTTTGTGTCATAAATATAACTCCCTTTGGCATGAGAAACTTCTAAAGCTAATGGATGTGGTGTGGTTTGTGCTTGATATTTAAGAAAGGCTTCCTTCATAATAATCAATCGTTTGCTTCTTCAGTTTTTGGCTTTTTATCTATAACTAAGTCCTGCTTAGTAGGTGTTAACTTAGGTTTCAGGAATTTTTTTGGAATCGTCCTAGATGCTTTTGGTTTTTCATCCTTTTTGTTAAGTTGTTTGTCTTTGGCTTCTTTATCTGCTTTATTGACACGTCCAATCAACGCTTCACCAAAAAATTCTTCACCCGGATTATAGGGTTCTAATCCTCTAATAATGGGAAGTTCCAAAGGTGGATCGTCTTTAAACAAATCGTCAACAGATCGTGGTCGCTCATCATCTCTCCAATCAAATCCTCTAAGTTTTCTAGCATTTGCAGGCAAATCTTCTTCGGTGTATAGTTTACCTTCAAATTGTTGAAGTTTACGTAATTCTATAACTTCTTTGTTTTCAAAATATATTATAATATCTGCTGATTTTGATTTTTCAATACCAATTAGTTCTTGGTTTTCGTTTCTACTGTAGTTAATAGATTCGGCATTTTTAAGAATATCTACTTGTTTGATGTTATTGTCTTCATCAAACAAACCAATAAGTCGCTTTCCTGAAATTTGATTATAACCATCTGTAGATAAGGTGTCTTTGCTTATAAGAAACGCATTGTAAAATACGATGAGCGAATCTAATTTTTCAGTTTCAGGATTAGATTTTAGATGAATCGTGTCTCCTGTCATTTGATTGTCCTCATTCCAAAGTATAGGTTTTCTTGCAGCAGAAAAGGCATCCCCTTTATTAAATCGTCTTAAATTAATCAATTGTGTGAGTCCAGATTTATGGTCTGCATGTATTGAATCTGATTTACCACTAAGATCCGATTTAAAAATTTTGGCATTATAATATGCTCTTGTAATACGATGTTCTGGTTTTCCGGTAACCATCAAAGTATCTGCATGTATATAGATGCTATCATTTTCTTGAGTAGTAATGGCTAATGCACGTTTGGTAATATAAACGGAGTCTTTTGCACGATATACTTCGGCATAATGCCCTTTTACAATACTTTTATTTATGGTGTCTGTAACTGTTATATTATTGGTTGCTGATGCAAAGTTTCTATTACGATCAAAATACATACTATCGCCTTCCACCACACGATTATCGTAATCTATTCTGGATTTTCTAACAAAATAACCTGTGTCATTTGTGGTGTCATAAAATCCACGTTCGCTATAAATTTTACTACTATCTCCAACAATGGTTGATGGTCCATACATGTATGCATGACCAGTATCTGAGTAATAATCTAAGGTTTTAGTTTTTAATACGTAATCTGGATTTACCAATTTTACACTATCTACAAAGCGATACTTTTTATTAGTCATGTAATAGCGACCAATGCGACTTGTGATAGTTCCTGAAGAGTCTCTGACCACTTTACCGCCAGATTTATAATAGGACTCTTGCTTGGCTCTGTTAAAATATAAGGTGTCTGTGGTGATTGTAGACTGTGGATCTGTTAATACGACGTCTCCACTTGCAAACGCGAGTTGCGTTTTACCAGAATACTCAACATATTCTGAGGTCAGGTTAATGGTATCACCTTGTTTCATGTTGACATTTCCGTAAGCTTCAACAAAATCTTCTTTACCATAAAAAATGGCTTTATCGCAAAACATATCAATCCCATCATGATAGATGTGGACTTGACCTTGATCACTTCTAGTTAGTATACTGGCTCCAGGAAAGTTCTCTTCATCTATATCTCCAAACGCACCAGAGTCTTTGATTTCTATGGTTTTTTGTTGTGCTAGACCTATCTGCATAGCACATATAATGAATAGGAGAGGAGTATATAATTTAAATTTCAATATCTTACAGTTTAGCACAAAAATAACGATTTAATAGACTTACTATTATGTATTAAGATTTATTTAATACCAAAAAACCTGCCATTAAATTCAACTTGATTTGACAAGCTTTAATTTGTCGAAAACCAAATGGAATATTGAAAGAATAATAAAGCAGTAAAAAGGAAACCAAAAATAAATAGTAAAACTATTTTGATTTTTTGTTAATATCAAAATTAAACCAATAAGTATTAAAATAAATCCAATTACGTTATATCTAACATTTCTAAAAAAGATAAGAATTATACCTAAAAGTCCACTAAGACTAACTGTAAACTCTGGAGACAAAAAATTAAGAGATTCAATTTGGTCAAAGAACATTACTATTAATGAAACTCCGTAGAAAACAGAAAATTTATTATATGGTATTAAAATCAATAATAGAGAAATAATAGATAGGATTTTAATAAGAATTTTCATTTTAGATTTCATTTAAAATTTAAAAACCTTGTAGATTATAAATAGTCTACAAGGTTTACTAAGTTATAATAAAATTTTAAGAATTACCTAAAAATAGTCTGCTTTCTATCTGGTCCAACAGACACGATAGTAATAGGAATTTCCAATTCTTTTTCTAGAAAATCTATATAGTCATTTAACTCTTTAGGTAGTGTCGATTGATCAGACATTTGTGTCAGGTCTTCCTTCCAACCTTTAAAATCTGTATAAATTGGTTCAACATTTTGTGGTTCAATATTGTAAGGTAAATGGGTAATAGTATCTCCTTTATATTTGTACGCAGTAGCAACTTTTAAGGTTTTAAAACCTGATAGTACATCTGCTTTCATCATCATTAATTGGGTCACACCATTGACTTGGCACGCATATTTTAAAGCGACTAAATCTAACCAGCCACAACGTCTTGCACGACCTGTGGTGGCACCAAACTCGTGACCAACTCGTCCCATGGTTTCTCCAACCTCGTCAAACAACTCTGTTGGAAAAGGTCCAGAACCAACACGTGTAGTGTAGGCTTTAAAAATACCAAACACGTCACCAATTTGGTTAGGTGCAACACCTAAACCAGTACAAGCTCCTGCTGCTGTAGTATTACTTGAGGTTACAAAAGGATACGTCCCGAAGTCGATGTCTAATAACGAGCCTTGAGCACCTTCTGCCAATATGGATTGTCCAGATTTTTGAGCTTGGTAGATATATTCTTCAGAATCTATAAATTTTAAAGATTTTAAGACTTTTACTGCTGCAAAAAACTCTGTTTCTAATTCTTTTAAGTCGTATTGGATATCAACGTTATAAAAGTCAATCATAGACTCATGCTTATCTGCTAACGCACGATATTTGTCTTTCCATGTGTCTAATTCTAAGTCGCCAACACGTAAACCGTTACGACCTGTTTTGTCCATGTAGGTTGGCCCAATTCCTTTTAAAGTAGATCCAATTTTTGCTTTTCCTTTTGACGCTTCACTTGCAGCATCTAATAACCGATGCGTTGGTAAAATAATATGTGCTTTACGCGAAATAAGAAGCGATTTTCTATAATCTACATCTTGCTCTTCAAGCTTATCTAATTCTTTTTTAAAAATTACAGGATCTATAACCACTCCGTTTCCTACTAAATTAGTGGCTTCATCATGAAATATTCCTGAAGGAATAGTGTGTAGCACGTGTTTTTTACCATTAAATACCAATGTGTGTCCTGCGTTAGGACCACCTTGAAAACGTGCGATAATATTATATTTTGAAGTTAAAACGTCGACAATTTTTCCTTTGCCTTCATCTCCCCATTGTAAACCAAGTAGTAAATCTACTGCCATTTTAGTTAGTTGTTATTAGTTTTTTTTCGGTTTCCGTAAAAGTATAATGAGTGTTTAGAGATTTCGATATCAAACACTTCTTCAATTGTTTTTTTAATGGCTTGGATGCGTGGATCGCAAAATTCTATAACTTCTCCTGTATCTTGAAGAATCACATGATCGTGTTGTTTATCAAAATAGGATTTTTCATAATGCGCTTGGTTTTTTCCAAACTGATGTTTTCTAACTAAGCCACAATCTAAAAGCAACTCTATGGTATTGTATAGCGTTGCTCGACTGACACGATACTTTTTATTCTTCATATTATCATACAAAGATTCTATATCAAAATGTTCATCATTAGAATAGATTTCTTGAAGTATAGCGTATCGTTCTGGTGTTTTTCTATGACCATTGTCTTCTAAAAAAGAAGTGAAGACGTTTTTTACAATCTCTTGATTTTTAATATCTGTTTTTGCACTCATAAATACCCAACAAATTTACATATTTTTTTGAGGTTGTAGTTATAAAAAGTAAGGTTTGAACCATGGGTTATTAGACACTTATTAACAACTAAATATTAAACCCTAGTCACTTTATCTATTCCGTTTATTTTTTTAAGATTATCCATCAATTTTTTAAGCATGGTTTTATTGCGGACAATGACATTAATTTTACCCGTAAAAATCCCGTCGTCACTCTGAAAACTAATACTATTCATGTTAACATGCATATTGGATGAAATAACTTTAGTAATGTCATTTACCAATCCTAGGTTATCTATGCCTGACAAGATAATTTGTGCTGCAAATTCTTGTTGAGAGGAGTCTATCCATCGTGCTTGCATGATACGATACGCATAGTTGGATTGTAAGCTTAAGGCATTTGGACAATTTTTTTTGTGCACTTTTATTCCGTCATTAATAGTAATAAATCCAAACACGGAATCACCAGGAATTGGATTACAACAATTAGCTAATTTATAATCTAATTTTTCTTCCTCTTTACCAAACACTAAAAGATCGTATTTGTTTGTAATTTCCTCTTTATTAAGCTCTTCTGGATTAATGTTTTGCTTTCTGGTTATTTTGCTTTTCAAAAAGCTTACTAGTGCATTGCTTCTGGATGCTGCATATTCCTTTAGCATAGTGTTATCTATGTTTCCTGTGCCCACACGATAAAATAAATCTAAACTAGTTTTTAGATTAAAATGGTTAACCATTTCGTTAACTGACTTTTCATTTAAAACTATTTTAAGTTGTTTAAGTTTACGTCTCAAAATTTCTTTTCCGTCTTCAGCTATAGTTTTTGTTTCTTCTTTTAATAGCGATTTAATTTTACCTCTGGCTCTTGCTGTAGTTGCATAATCCAACCAGTTTGGGTTGGGTTTAGCATTTTCAGAAGTTATAATTTCAACTTGGTCACCACTGTTTAATTCATGACTTAGAGGCACCAATTTACCATTAACTTTTGCGCCTCTAGTTTTACGTCCAACTTCGGTATGTATACTAAATGCAAAGTCTAAAGGTGTTGCACCTTTTGGTAGAGATTTTAATTCACCTTTAGGTGTAAAGACAAAAATTTCTTTAGAGTATAAATTCAGTTTAAATTGCTCTACAAAATCTACTGCATTCATAGATGAGTTTTCTAGTGCTTCTTGAAGTCGGTTGATCCAAATGTCTAAACTGTCTTCTTTATCTTCAGCATTTTTATATTTATAATGTGCAGCATACCCTTTTTCTGCAATTTCGTTCATACGCTCACTTCTTACCTGAACTTCTACCCAACGTCCTTTTGGACCCATTACAGTAATGTGTAATGCTTCATAACCAGTAGATTTTGGAGAGGATATCCAATCTCGTAAACGTGTTGGGTTGGGTCTAAAGTGATCTGTCACGATAGAATATATCTTCCAAGCTAAGAATTTTTCGTTTTCACGATCACTTTTATAAATAATTCTAACCGCAAACTTATCATACACTTCATCAAAAGATACTCCTTGTTTGTCCATTTTTCGTTTGATAGAAAATATGGATTTTGGACGACCCTTAATAGTGTATGTTAACCCTTCTTTGTCTAAAGATTTTTTAATAACGTTATTAAACTCTTCTATATAGGCATCTTGTTCTTCTTTACTTTCCTTTATTTTGTTAAGGATGTCATTGTAAATGTCAGGTTCAGTATACTTTAAACCTAAATCTTCCAGCTCTGTTTTGATATTGTATAGCCCAATTCTATGTGCTAAAGGTGCGTAAATATAAAGAGTTTCTGAAGCTATTTTTTCTTGTTTATCTGGACGCATGCTGTCCATAGTTTGCATGTTGTGCAAACGATCTGCTATTTTGATAATAATAACTCTAACATCATCATTAAGGGTGAGTAGCATTTTTCTAAAATTTTCGGCTTGTAAAGAAACATCCATGTCTTTTTCTTTACTTAAAGATGAAATTTTAGTTAAGCCATCTACAATTTTGGCAACAGTCTCACCAAACAAATCTTCGATATCTTTGATGGTGTAGTTGTCGTTGTCTTCCACCACATCATGAAGCAATGCTGCTGCAATTGAAGTAGCATCTAAACCAATTTGTTGTGCTACAATTTTAGCAACAGCAATAGGGTGAAAAATATAAGCTTCTCCACTTTTTCTGCGTTGCTGGTTATGTGCCTCAACCGCTACATCAAAAGCTTTTCTTATAAGCTTTTTGTCTGCTGTAGACAGCGTACGATAACTTACTTTTAAAAGTTGTTTATAGGCTTTGGCAATTTCAGCATTTTCTTTTTCAGTATCAATTTCTGTCATGGAGTAGTCACCTTCATTTAAAATAGAATCTGTATTAAAAATAAGATAAAATACTGAATGGACAACAACTAGTTGTATAAATTTAAAGGAATCCGAATAAAGTGTTTTTTTATTCGTTAAAATGATGTAAAACTTCTACTGATTTTTATACACTTCCATTTTTAAACCCATACCATAGTTGTTTAAGCCTGCGTTTAGGAGATTGGAGTTTTTTATGTTTTGTTTGTCAAACAATACCCATTGTCCACCATTTAAAAAAATGCGTTTAACGAAGGTTTTTTTCTCTGAGATTTCGTCAGTAAATGGTAATAAGGGTCTAAACGTTGTTGATACTTTTACAATACCACGTCTAGTTTTTACCTCTTGGTATTTTTTATTGGGAAGTAGTTTACCGTTCTTATCAGTAAAGCCTAGTACTTGTATAGAAACAAAAAGTCCATTTTTAGGAATAAAAATATCAAAGCCAGACACGTCAAATTCAAATATAGGTTTAGTGTCTTCTGTAGCAATAAAAACAATTTTTTCATAGGTTAATACCTCTCCTGGTGATCCATTATTATTTTGGTAAAACTGTACTCTAAATAATGTAGAAAACGGACGTTTTTCATGATTGTCTCTATTGCGTTTTCGCCAAGTTTTGGCTTCTGTTTTTATAGGTAATAATATTTTAGTTAATCGTTTTGGCCTGGTGTCTGAATTTGGAAAAAAGACTGCGATTTCACTTTCTATGGTTGGTAGCCAACACTTGTAATAATCGTCATGACCAACAGGTTTTATAGTCACTTCTTTAAATTTACCTGTTGGTTTTGCGGTAACAATAACTTCATCCAACAAGTCTGATTGTGGAGCTAGGTATAAAGTGTCGTTTAATGTAGATGTTGCTAGCTTTAAGTCCTTATATCCTAATGCAGAAATAAATAACGAATCAATATCTGAATATAGTTTTTTAGTAAATACAAATTGTCCTTCATCATCTGCAAAAATACCATTACCATTACCAAACGATACTGTTGCAAAAGACACTCCTTTTTCAGAAATACTGTCTATAAGTGTGGTTTGGCTAAAACTAGTAGTTGTAATAACAAAGGTTAGTAGGTAAGCTAAATGTTTCACTATCATAATACTACAAACATATCAAATTTAATACCAACGTTTTTTCTTTTTTTTAGACGCGACGCTTTTGCGTCCCTTTTTGTGTTTACTTCCAGTTTTTTTAGACTTGTGCACTATAGGTTTTGCTTTTGGATCTAATGGGTAAGGATGATTGTCTATAACATCCAACTGTAAGTTGATGAGTTTTTGAATGTCTATAATGTAAGCTTTTTCATCTGCACTACACAATGCGTAAGTCATTCCTGACTGTCCTGCACGAGCAGTACGACCAATTCTATGGACATAAGTTTCTGGAATGTTAGGTAAATCAAAATTTACCACTGCATCTAGATTGTCTATGTCAATACCACGAGCTGCAACGTCAGTTGCGATTAGAATATTGACTTCTTTTTTCTTAAATCGTTTTAAAGCGTCTTGCCTAGCAGTTTGGCTTTTATCACCATGGATACTATCGACTTGATATCCATTTTTAAGTAAGGTTTTTTCTAATTTGTCCACACCATATTTAGTGCGTCTAAAAATAATGATGTTGCCTTGAATGGTATTACGAAGTAAATGCAAACACAATTCTATTTTATCCTTTTTTGGGACATAATATAGTAACTGGTTAACGTTCTTTGAAGTTGAACTATTTTGAGCTACTTCAATACGCTGAGGTTCTGTTAAAATAGTTTTGACTAATTGTTCTACTTTATAAGGGATTGTTGCCGAAAACAATAAGGTCTGCTTAGTTTTAGAGCATAAACGTTCAATTTTTTTGACATCGTCTATAAAACCCATGTCTAACATTAAATCCGCTTCATCTAGTACTAGAGTTTCGATGTAATCTAGATTAATATCATCTTGTTTGTGTAAATCTAATAGACGTCCAGGAGTTGCTATCACAATATCAACACCTTGCTTTAATGCTTCTTTTTGAGGGTCTATAGACGTGCCTCCATAAATAACTACACTTGATAATTCTGTGTAAGTTGCGTAAGCTTCAAAGTTTTCTGCTATTTGTAGGGCTAATTCACGTGTCGGACTAACTACTAAAGCCTTAATTTTTTTTCCTTTTTTTGAGGCTGTTTGCTTATCATACAATTGCTGTATGATTGGTAAGGCAAATGCTGCAGTTTTACCAGTTCCGGTTTGTGCGGAAACTATAACGTCTTTTTTATTAAGTACTAGCGGAATGGTTTTTTCCTGAACCAACGTTGGATTGTCGTAACCTTTTTCTGCTATAGCGCGAAGTATAGGCCTATTAAGTTTTAAGTCTTTAAATGACATGTTGTAATATTTGCTACAAAGGTAGCTTTTTAGTCGAACAAAATAGACTTTAACTTTTTTCTACTTTTATGGTATAGGTTGCTACAATATCGTTTTCAATTTTTAAGTGAACATCATAAAATCCTTTATGTTTAAATTTGGTTTTAAAAGTGATGTAACCATCTTGGTTTTTTATATCATAAATATCAAACGGTATAGTATCTGTACCAGAAAATTGTACCAAAGCCACATTGTCTTTTTTTATAGGTTTTAGGGTTTTAAAGCTAAATTGAACTGCGTCATCTTTTTTTGACGTCAAATGCATCATCGATGGGCTAATCGGAATTATTTTATGCTCAAACGTTTCGCCATATACTATTGGAGCTACTTCAAGTGTTTTGGTTGTTAACGAGTCGTTTAAATACCATTTCTTGTCTAAAGGAAAATGATTTTTAGCAAATAAAACTGGATCTGTTAAGAAGTAACCTTCGTTAAAGTCTTTTACAAAAGTATTTCCATTTAACAGGTAACCACTGGACCAAGTCGCATCACATAAGTACCATTTATCATTTAGTTTTACAGCATTCCAAGAATGATTAATCCTATCTAAACTATCTATATTAGAGGTAACACTTCGACCATAGCCATTAACAATTTGACAGTCAATATTTGCAAAAAAGCAAAGCTCTTTTAGTAAATAGGCATAACCAGTACACATGGTTTTTTTGTGTTTAAGTAACCGTTTAAAAGATGATTTTTTATACTGATTATTCCATTGAATATACCCTAAACTATCGTTTTTAAATTGCTTTCTTTTTTTAGAGATTTTGTGGTCTTGTATGGCATCTCCTTTAATGTTATCGCACACCCAAAAATAGATTGCTCTAAATTTTTCTGCATCTGTAGTTAACTTATGGGTTAAATTATGCGCAAGTATGGGAAGATTATCTAATCGACTTCCGTGATTTAGCTTAGCAATATTATCTGCTCTGGTAAAATCGATGGACTTAAAATCCGATACTTGCGCTATTGCGCTATTAATCAAAAGACCTAGAATAAAGGAAAATATTGGTTTCATATACATTCTAGAAATTAGTCCTTTTTAGATTTGTATACTTGTTTAACGTCCACTCTTCCCATCATGATATAAGCTTCGTCATCCATATTTATATTTAGTTGCATATTAGATGATGCATTAGTGGTGTCAATAACTGTTTTTTTAGACTGATAGCCAACATAACTAAACACTAATACATCACCTTGTTTTAATTTTTGAGGAAATTGAAAATTTCCATCAAAATCAGAACTTGCTCCAATTTCTGTACCTTCTAAAACAACATTAACTCCAGGAAGTGGGATTCCGTTTTGGTCTTTAATGTGCCCTTTAACAGTCACTTTTTTTGTTGTTTGCTTTATTTCTTTATCAGTTGCGTTGCTTGGTGTATCTTGTGCTTGAGCTGTAGTTAATGATAATAACGAAAAGCAAGCTAGTCCAATTCCGCTTAACAGGCTTAAATAAGGTCTTTTATCTGGTGTCATAGTATATGTATTTAATTGTGATTGGTTAAATCTTCCACAGGTGTTTTCTGGATTGTTTATGGTGAAATAATGAGAGATTTCTTCTGTATTCATTGTAGTAAAGTCTATGACTTCTTGGTTGCATGAGTTACAAAACCCACCTGCTTTTGTAGTAGAAAATGAATTGAAGTTTTCTTGACAAGGTGTTTTGATACTTAGGTTAAATTGATTTTTCATGATATAAAGTTTAATTGTTATGTTACATCAAACTTATATTACATTACTCTATTTAAAAACTAGTAATGAGTGAATGCTACTTTTGAGTGAGTAAAGTGTATTTTTCAAAGTTTATATTGTGGTAATTTCAATTTTAGCGACACATTTTTTCTGTAATTCCTAATTGATTGGATAATTTTCTGCGTCTTAAGGTAGTGTTTTTAGGGTTAGTTTTTAAGAATTTAATCGGTAATTCTGTGTCCAAAGAAATTGTTTCAAAAGTAGATTGATGTTCAAAAAAACATTCGTTTTTATACACTTGATTGTTATAAATAAATTCAAATTCTATAACATACAAAAACTCATTAATATGTTTTGGTTGCCTACTGTTAAACGATGATGTTTTGTGTGTATAATTGTCTATTCTCTTATTTATTATTCTAGCACTTGTGTAGCTTCCGTATTTTTTAATTTTAGCTTGCTCATAATAATACATAAAACTTGACGGTAATGTAAATAGCATAAAAGCGGAAGCCAAAATCATAAAAACACATCCAAAAATTATAAATGCTATTCCATTGTCATCAATCTTAGTTCCTAAATAAGTAAAAAACCCTCCAACTATTAAAAATATAAACCAAATACCTAATAATCCTAAGTGTGGTTTAAAGGCTTGAATAATAAATTGTTTATTATCTGATAAAGTGGGTTTCAATAAGGTTATAAATTACTTTTTAAAATACCAAAACGGAATGGTTTGTATAAAATCTTGTTTTATACTGTCTTTAGCTTTGTATGCTCTGTAAATTTTCAAGTTGTGTTTTCCATTTTTAATGGAGTCTAAGCTAATAACTGTTTCAAAACCGTCTTGATTATTATTATGTTTAGTGAATAAAAAATTCTGATTTTTATATTCTGTACTATCAATTTTTATAATATATATATCAGACAATGTTTTTATGTAATCCGCTTTAAGGCTATCTATTTTTTGTCTGTTTTTTAAATACTCATTTGAAAAGAAAATACCGGACTTATAACCACGAATATCTTCTTCAGGCTTTAAGATCTTATTGTAAGCAAATATAGCATCCTCTAACCGTTCACTATATTCAATAAAGATAGGAAGGTATTGTGTTGTAATGATTTTTGATGGGATAGAAACATTTCTTACAAACATGCCTTTTTCGGTAATGTTCTCGTCGTAATTAAGTCTGTTTGCAGTAAAAGAATTTGATAGATCTGAAGATGAAAAATAATTAGATCTATTAAAGCTGAAAGATGTTATCGCTATTATTGTAAAGTATATAGGAATTAAAGCTAGACTTAATCGTTTTCCAAACTTATTATCAATAAAATTATGAACCAATGGACGATATAAAAAGGATAATGTTAAGTAGCCAAACACCCAATAAAATGGAAAGTAAATTTTAGCTAGCCATTTATTTTTTTTCAGGTAGCCTTGGGTTATAAAATCTATAAATGTAAATAGCATCCCAAAGAGCACAAAAAATAACATTGTTAAACCTAAAATAAAAAATATAACATGTCTATTTTCGTGATCATTTATAAGGAAGTAGGCTATTGCAAAAATAGATCCAATGATTGCAAAAACACTTATGATATAAAAAATGATTAAAAATGAGATTGCGAAGAGAACACTACAATAATCTTCTAATCTTGAAATATATTTATCAAACGATCCTATTTTTTTTCTTAAATAACGATCAAATTTTGGTCTGTAATTAAGCTTTTTGTAGTCTATATCACCAGATACGTAACGTAAGCCTAAAGCACCAATCCATAAGCCTCTTAATATAACATGCAATAGTAAGGTAAACATTAAAATAGAGCAGGAGATAAGCGCAATCATTAATGCAATACCAATAGCTATATTATTCTCGTTTTGTGCAGTATTAATAAATAGCTTTAGTGGTTCAAATACTTGAGATAACCCATAAATAGAGAACCCAGAAATAATAAGCTCTAGTTGCCAGCTTTCTTGTTGAAGTTTATCTAACCAAAGTTTAAAGGCTTTGGTTCTATAATTATTTCTCATAAAAATAGTACGATTGGTTAAGGTAAAGATAAATTAAATATTGAAAATGACTGTATAAATTATTCTACTGCAAAAAAAAAGCTACTTCAAGTAGAAATAGCTTTTTTTATATAGTAATATATTTTTAGTTTACTTTAAAACCTAAAGCAATATAGGGTTGTCCAATATTAGCAACAGGTCCTCCTGCACCATAAAATACAGACCCTTGAAACACTACATTACCTTGCGTAATTGGGTATGGTACATCTGTAAAGTCATCTTTTCTGATAATTCTACCAACGGTTTCATTTAGCATAGTATATCCAGGTAAAATAGTGCGTTTTACAGTTATAAAATCACCTGTATTAACCACTACAGGTGTTATGTTTTGGTAGTCTAAACCACTTTGAGAAAAGGTATGTGTACCTAAGTAGCTACCACCACTGGTGTTATTAATAATTTCCATATCATAACCTCCAGCATAAGTACTTGGGTTTTGATAGCCTATAGAACATATTTCTCCTGAAGCATTAATTTGTATTTCATATTCATGGGTTTCTAAATCCATAAATTCTGCTGGTGCATTATAACCATTTGCAGTATTAAAAGCATTGGTAATAGCAGCATTGACGTAATTATTATCACATACGTTATTGGTGCTATCATCATCGTTATCGCAATTAAAACATGTGAAGCATAATAATGCCATTAAAGTAATTTTGATTGTTTTCATAATTTTAAAGTATTGTTAGATTAGTGTAATGTAGTTAAAAAAAATAAGTTCGATTTAAATGATATTTATTTTAATAAACAAAGTCATTAACTTTAGTTTGTATTGTTTTAAATAATTACAAAACAAAATTACTTTAAGAAAAAGACTATAAAAACACATACACTAAGAAGTTATGGTTTGGACACATTATCATCCAGTTTCAGTGTATTAAAGGTTTTAATAGTATTGTTGTAACATCTATTCCACATTTGGCAGTGTATAACTTTTAAAAGCACCTAACAACCCAAATAGTGATAATACTAAAACGACACCTTCTATGGAAATTAACGAGACTAAAGCGCTTAATCCACCTGTAACTAATAAAATTAAGCCAATAACAGTATTGCTTACAGCTACATAATTGGTTCTTTGGTTACCTTTAGCCATATCTACAATATAGGTTTTGCGTCCTAATCTTACACCACCATGTGCAATACCTAAAATAAAAAAAGCAATTGGGTAAATCCATGTTAGACTTCTAATTGATTGAAAATAGGTAATAACAAAAAAAGTAATAATGCCTAAAACAGATGCTATTAAAACAGCAATAGCCATGACATTTTTACTGGATTTATCTGCAAATTTTCCCCAAATAGGTGAACTAATTATTGAGGCTATTCCTTTAGCTATAATAAATAGTCCAAGTAAATATGCTTCTTTACCTATATACTTTTGCGCTAATAACACGTAATAAGGAGCAGTTAAAGCTGAACATAATAGCAATGATCTCGCGATAACAAAATCTCTAAAGTGTTTATCTGTTTTTAAAAGACCTAATTTTGAAATAAAGCTACTTTCTTCTTCATTACTTTTAATGTTAGAAGGAAACTCTTTTATTCTTGAATAAATTATTGCAGCAATTAACCACGTTACTGATGCAAAAAAAATAAGGTTGCTGTAAAAGTTAATAGTAGCATCACTTTTTGACTTGTAAAGTATATATAGTCCAGCCAATAATACTAAAATCCCTGATATCGAAACCGTATAGCCTTTTAATTTACCTCGTCTAGTTTTTGGAATACATTTTCCTGTAACATCTTTTGATGATAATGAGCAAATACTTCTGGACAAACTAAATATAATTACTGCTAGTATTATTAACCAACCTGCTGTTGTACCTTCAAAAAATAATGCAATAAAACCGATAGAAGCAATAGCCAAAAATTGTAAAAAAGATCCAACTACCCAAATCCATTTTCTAATAGATTGCCTGTTGACGTATCTTGATAAAAATACTTGCGGAACCATTGAGCCAGATTCCCTAATAGGAACAATTAAGCTAATGAGGTAAATAGGTGCATTAACATAGCTCATTAACCAAGTCAATACCGTTTTTGGATTGCTTAAAGTGTCTCCAAGCTTTGTAAATACACTACTAAAAATTAAAAGAAAATAATTTTTTGGAACATGTTTGCAAGCCTCGTCAGTAATATCTGTACAAACACGTTCTCCTGTTTCATTATTTAAATAACGATATAGTTTTTCCAACATTTTTATTCAGTCACCTTATCAAATGCTTCTTTTCCACCAACAATAGGAATAGTCAATCTAGTTTTATCTAAGTCGACAGTTAATTCGGTTCCAGGTTTTGGATGAATAGTAAAGTCTTTATCACTAGAAAATATAATTAACCCAATGCGTTGTCCAGCTCTAATTATTTGATCATCAGGTTGTAATTTAAAGGTCAAATCATAAAATTTTCTTGGTTTTAAAGGCTCGCTTTTTGATAAGGATTCGTGGTTTTGTGGATCTGCCCAACCACGTGTTATAATATTATTTGTTATCAATTTTGCGTCTTCTTCCCAAGGAAGTGACACCAACCAAACCGATAGGTTTGCAGCAGATTTACTACTTGATACACTAATGGTAATTTCTGCTTCACCAGAAATATGAAGTGCTTCTTTTAGCTTTGATGTAGTATATAATAATCTGTTTTTAGAACTTGTAGCCTGTGCATGGTCTTTACCAGAGACATTAAAATCATCCACAAGCATTTCAGTTTTTTGACGTTTGTTTTGTTTTAGGGAGAGCATTCCAACGTCGTTTCCACCTTTATTTAAAAATAATGTTACGTTTTTCGCTTCAGGATTTGGGTATGCTTCATAAGCAGTAGGTTGGTCGCGTTTATCATTCTCGCGAACAATCCAAGCTTGTTTATCGTTTTCTACTCCATTTTCAATACCATGTAAATAGCGAGTAAACCAACGATTCATCATGGTTATAGGTGGTGGTCCACCATGTCCATTTTGATGATAATAGATTTGTGTAGGTAAACCCATTGCTTTTGCTTTTTGGTAAATACGGTTACTGTGTTCTGGCATCACATTCCAGTCGTTAAAACCATGAGACATAAGCAAAGCAGCTTTCATATTATCCATTTGATTTAAGTAATCGCGTCCAGCCCAAAAATTGTTATAATCTCCAGTCAGTCTATCCATTCCGTTAGCCATTTCGGTATCTCTTATCGTTTTATTGTTGTATGGACGTTTACTCTCGTCTCCACTATGTATAAAGTCATATAGCACATCAATATCTTCACCTAAATAACCTCCTGGATGACGTACCAAACCATTAGATCTATAATAATGATAATAAGACGTATTTGGTGCAATTGGGATAATGGCTTCTAAACCATCTACACCAGTTGTAGCAGCTGCTAAAGGAAGTGTCCCATTGTAAGACGTACCAGTCATACCTACTTTTCCTGTGGTCCAAGTCGCCTTAACTTCTTCGTTGCCATCAGGTGTGGTATAGCCTTTAGCACGACCATTTAACCAATCAATAACTGCTTTTGGTGCTAAGGATTCGTTTTCGCCACCAACCGTTGGAGCACCTTGCGATAATCCAGTGCCAGGAGAAGAGGAGTGTACCACAATATAACCACGTGGTACCCATTTCATGATATGTGAATTGGAGATAATTGGACGTTGTCCAAAACGTTTGACTTCTGGATGCACACGCTCTACTTTTGCAGGTTCGCCTAATTCATGCTCGACGTCCCACATTAAACCAGGTACGTCTTGCGCAACACCAGCAAAGTAGGGACTAGTTACATAGACTACAGGTAGTTTTAAGCCTTCCGTATCGGTTTGTTTAGGTCTGGTTACCGACACGTGTACACGATCTAGTTGGTCATCACCATCTGTGTTAAAAGTAGTTTCTACCCAAAGGTCATGTCTAATCCACTCTTTATAATCGCTAAATCCTTTAACGATTTGTGCTTCTCCATTTTCAAAAACCGGAACAGTTTTGTCTTGAGCAAAACTTACGGTTGTTACTAAAAATAGGATTGAAAAAAGACTTAGAATTGTTTGTTTTTTTGTCATCATAACTGCTTATAACGTTTGTTGGTACAAGTTAGTTATTTTTTAGGAATAGGGAAGGGGTTAATGTTAAGGAAAGATAAAAGTTTTGATTGAGTTTTAGTGGAGTTGTTTAACTTTTAGTTATCACAAGTTTTCAATTCGCTATATCAAATGTTTAACGAAGTTACTTGTTTTTTGCTAGATAATCAATATAAACAACTACGTATTTTAGTAACTAAAAAACCACCTGAAAAAGGTGATTTTTTGATTTTAGAATAGTGTTATTACTAATTCGCTATTGTCTCTTTTTTATATAACTTATAAAATAGGGTTGGTAAAAATCCAAAGTTCAGTAGCAGAAATCCTATAAATAAAATAATTCCAGAGAAAGGCCAATGCATAATTTTAAATAAGATGGCAGTACTTAAGGTAAACAAGGCTAAAAAGCCTAAAACATAAACTGATTTTTTCATTTTGATTGATTTTAATTAATGTTCGTAATTATGATTGATATTTAAGTGTTTTTTCTTTGTATTTATTGTAAAAGTAAACTGGTAGAGTGATAAGTATTAAAAGCATAAATCCTAGTAATAGCATTATGCTGGCATATGGCCAATGCATAATTTTAAACAGGCTACCTATTGCTATAAGTATGGCTGTTAAACAACTACTAGCAAATAATAGTTTATTTCGGTTTTTGGCTGATTTGAAATACAACTGCACATTGGTCTCTTGTTGGATTTGATTGATATTTAGATAACCTCCAAATTTGTTTATTGCATTTTGGTAAGCTGTTTCAAAATTGGCATGATCTGTATTTTCTATATAGGTACATATGTGGTCTAAAATGTCTTCTTTTAGTGCTTCATTTTTTAAGCCATACAACTCTAAGTTATTAGAGATATAATCAATGTGTTGATCTGTTAGTCTCATTTTAAAGTAGTTTTTGGGTTAAAGATTAATGACAGTGTATTAATAAAATCGTTAATCTGGTTGGTTTGTTCAGCTATAACTTGTTTTCCAGATTTAGTAACACTATAATATTTACGTACTCGTTTGCCTATGTATACTTTTTCTGTTTCTAAAACCTTATTGCTTTCTAGCTTGTGCAAAATAGGGTATAAAGCACCTTCAGAAATGTCTATTTTACCTTTTGTAAGTTCTTTTACTTTTTGTGTAATCTCATAACCATACATTTTATCATGCTGACTTAACAGTTTTAAAATGATAGGTCGAAGTGTTCCTTTTGTGAGTTCTTTACTATACATATGACAAATATACACTTTTTTTAAATACATTTTAATAAAATGCATTATTTTTTCTCAGACATAAAAAAACCACCTACAAGAGGTGGCTTTTTAATTTCCGCGACAGCGAAAAATTATTTTGATTATGATATTGCTTACTTTATCATATCATAGCTACGCTTAATAAAGTCGCTTAACTCTTTTCCTTTTAATAAGCCTTGAGATAAACGTGCTAAGTCTAAACTTTGATTAATTAAACGTTCTTGTTTTTTTAGTCTTAGTATTTAAAAATTTTATTAAAGCAATAATTTTTCTTTTTTTAAATAATCAATAATTTTCATTCCTAAAATTGTCGATTTTAGTTGAAAAAAGCTTTCAGCTTGAAAAGCAATTCCTCTGTGTAATGACTCTTCTCTCTGAAAAATAGTTTTAGAATTACTATTTTCATCAATATCTTCAGAACTCCAAACAATCATACTTGTTTGTTCATTTCCAATTGTAAATCCACAGACATATGTTTTATTTTCATGAATAAATAAAAGAGGAGCGCCAGATATTCCTCGAGGACACATATAAGAAAGTTCGTAATGAGCAGGAACTTTAGGGAATCTATGATAATACCCTACTAAAGTTATATAGCCTTTATAACTTCTTATTAAAACTTCTGAGTGTTCATTATCGAATCCATATGCGTAGCCAGTACTAACTACATTATTAAGCATATTAAGTTTTTGAGAAAACCAAGGATAAGCTTTTGCTCTTGGGATTGAAGCAGTTAAAATTCCAGAATCATTTTCTTTAAAAATTTCACTTTGTCCTATTTCAACAAAAGACATAGTTTTATCTTCATTTTGATATCCTAAAGCTATAACGTCTTGTTCATATGCGCTTTCAATTGTGTGGGCACATGTTATAAAATAATTATTCTTTATATAAAAAGCTGTTCCAAAAATATTTACAGGATTGAATCTACCATGTTTTGTTTTGTTTCCTCCAAAAACAGGGAAAACTATGTCATAAGCAATTGGTTGATTTGTGTTAGTACTCATTATCAGTTCTATTTAATAATAGCAGTTTGGATATTACTATTTTCTAAGCTAATAAAGTTAATAAACTTTAACCCATTATCTTTCACTCTATTAGGGAAAGTAAATAGGGTGTCTAAATTACCCTGTTCTAAAACTTTATTTTTTATCCATATTAACCTCAAATCAGACAACTCTAGAAAAGCTGCCTTAATTATTTCAAAATTATAGCCTGGGATTAATTCTGGAATTAGGTTTTTAAAATTTATATCTTGATGGTTAGTTTCTGAAATGTACTTATCATTAATTGAAGTTAAGTCTATATTATAATAGGATAAATAATTTTCTGGAGAAATCATCAATGTAAGAATTTTGATATGTAATTCATTTAAACTATTTAATAATTCTAAATAATATTCTTTCTCATTCTGTGTTGTTTCAAAATCTAAAGTTGAATTTATTAATAGTGCTTTGAATGCAACTAGCTTAGTTTTTTGATAGTTTTCTCTTACACCTTTAATGCAACTATTTAGAATAAATTCAAACTCTTCGGAATTTAAATATTCTTGATTTACTTTTTTTAAGCAATTACCTAGGCTTGAGAGAAGCTCAATTACTCTTTTATTGCTTTTTTCAGAATGATTAGCAGTTGTTAACGATATTATTCCATCAGTATTTGGTAATAAAGATAATGTTGGTTTTAATTTTTCTTCAATTTTTTCTGATAAAAATAATTTACTCTTTTTCTTCATTTTAGATTCCTAGTATCTTTTAAAATTAAATATCGATTTTTTTCTATAAATATTAAGGATACTAACTAAGTATTTATATATCCAAAAAAACTATCTCAAGAGATGCTTTTTGTGTGAAAAAAAGTAAATAAAATTATTTATATATTATATCTATAATTTGCCCATTAACATTTAATGTTTTTATAGGGTCGTTTTTTGGTATTGATGCTGCAAATTCAATAAAAAAAGTTCCTTTTTTATTGGGTTTTAATTTTTGATGGAACCTATTGAATCTACCTGTTAATTTCATTGCTTTAACTACATAATCTATGTTGATGAGGTTTAAATTTTTATCATATAAAAATATTTTTTCAAAGTCTATGGTTTGCTCATTATTTGATTTATTTTCAAACTTAAATATGAATGAAATAAAACGGGTTCCTTTTTTTGACACGTATGTTACATTACCTCTGTTTGAGGTTCTTGATTTAGAAATTTTTTGAATTGAAAATTTTAAACTTTCAGAATAGTTGTATGTGTGGCTTTTGTCTAACTTTTGTTTTTTTTGATTTGTACCACCTAATGTAACTAATAAAAAAATAAGCAATATGTTTTTCATAATCTTTTGATTTTTTTAAATGTACTTATTTTTTCTAAAACTAAAAAAACCACCTACAAGAGGTGGCTTTTTAATTTCCGCGACAGCGAAAAATTATTTTGATTATGATATTGCTTACTTTATCATATCGTAGCTACGCTTAATAAAGTCGCTTAACTCTTTTCCTTTTAATAAGCCTTGAGATAAACGTGCTAAGTCTAAACTTTGATTAATTAAACGTTCTTGTTTTTTTCTAGTCTTGGTATTTAAAATTTCATGGACCAGCTCTGAGTTTGTGTTTACTACCAAGTTATACATTTCTGGCATGCTACCAAACATGTTCATACCACCACCTGTAGCTTGCATCTCTTTCATACGACGCATAAATTCCGGTTGTGTAATCATAAATGGTGTTGCATTGCTATCCATAGCTTCTAATTGCACCATAAATTTTTCTGAAGGCACCACATCTTTTAATAGCTCGTCCAACGCTTTGGTTTGGTTTTCGTCTAATTTAGAAATAGCTGTGTCTTCCTTCTGGATTAACTTATCAATGTGGTCTGCATCGACACGAGCAAAGCTTATTTTTTCTTTAGTAGTTTCTAGCTTTTGCATAAAGTGTGACACAATTGGGCTGTCTAATAATAACACCTCATAACCTTTATCTTTTGCTGCCTCAATGTAGCTGTGTTGCTCGTCTGCGTTGCTTGCATACAAGATAACTAGTTTATCATCTTTGTCGGTTTGATTGGCTTTAGTTTTATTGTATAATTCCTCATAAGTGTAATACTTACCATCTACTGTTGGGTATAAGGTAAATGCTTCTGCTTTTTCAAAGAATTTGTCATCAGACAACATACCATATTCTATGACGATTTTAATATCGTTCCATTTAGCTTCAAAATCTTCTCGATTGTTATTAAACAACGATTTTAATTTATCGGCTACTTTACGCGAGATGTAAGAGCTTATCTTTTTAACTGCACCATCTGCTTGTAAGTAAGAACGAGACACGTTTAATGGGATGTCTGGACTGTCAATCACACCACGTAGCATGGTTAAAAATTCAGGCACAATACCCTCTACATTATCTGTTACAAACACTTGGTTTTGATATAACTGAATTTTGTCCTTTTGCATCGCCATATCCTGAGTCATCTTAGGGAAATATAAGATTCCTGTCAGGTTAAATGGATAATCTACATTTAAATGAATATGAAATAAAGGATCTTCAAATTGCATTGGATACAACTCACGATAAAAGTTCTTATAGTCTTCATCTTCTAACTCTGTTGGTTGTTTAGTCCAAGCAGGATTAGGGTTGTTAATAATGTTATCTACTGTTATTTTTTTCTGAGGTTCGGTAGTGTCTTTACCGTCTTTGTCCTTTGTTGTTTTAGGTGTGTGATCAGGATCGTTAACTTCTTTTGTTCCAAACTTAATTGGTATTGGCATAAACTTGTTATACTTACTTAACAAGCTGCTAATACGCGCTTCTTCTAAAAATTCAGTAGAGTCTTCTGCTATATGCAAAATAATCTCTGTACCTCTGTCTGTTTTGTCATGTGCCTCTAAAGTAAACTCTGGTGAGCCATCACAAGTCCAATGTGCAGCAGGCTCATCTTTATGCGATTTGGTAATAATTTCTACCTTATCTGCCACCATAAAAGCCGAGTAAAATCCAAGACCAAAATGTCCTATAATACCAGAATCTTTAGCACTGTCTTTGTATTGGTCTAAAAACTCTTCAGCACCAGAAAACGCGACTTGGTTGATATATTTTTCAACCTCTTCTGCTGTCATCCCTAAACCTTGGTCAATAATGTGTAGTTTTTTACCTTCTTTATCAATTTTAACTTCAATAATAGGATTGCCATAATCCGATTTAGTTTCACCAATACTAGCTAAGTGTTTTAGCTTTAAGGTTGCATCGGTAGCGTTACTAATTAGCTCACGTAAAAAGATTTCGTGATCACTATACAAGAATTTTTTAATGAGTGGGAAAATGTTTTCTACTGAAACGTTAATATTTCCTTTTGCCATGATTTAATTATTTGATATTCCTACATAGGCAGGAATCTGTTTAAACTTAATTTTATTACTATGGTCTATTAGTCAACAAAAATGCCAATTGCTTAAAAGTGACAAACTGACACGACTAATCTACAGAATGAAAAAAAGACTTCGTTTAGAATTAAAGTTTAAATATTGGTAATTGAAAATTTTGTAGCTGAATGATTAAATTTGCTTTATATTTAATTCGTAAATGAAATTTCCGATGCTTCGGAATAAAAAACAGAAGTTTTATGTACAATTCAAAAATTATAGGTTTAGGTAAATATGTACCAGACAATGTGGTGACTAACGATGATTTATCCAAACTAATGGATACAAATGACGCATGGATTACTGAGCGTACTGGAATAAAGGAAAGACGCTGGGTCAAAGAAGGAAGCGGTGACACTACAGCAACTATGGGAGTAAAAGCTGCCAAACAAGCTATAGAACGTGCTGGTATAGATAAAGACGATATCGATTTTATCATTTTTGCCACTTTAAGTCCAGATATGTATTTTCCTGGTCCAGGTGTGCAAGTACAACATGCTTTAGACATTAAAACAGTTGGTGCTTTGGATGTACGTAACCAATGTTCTGGGTTTGTTTATGCTGTATCTGTTGCAGATAATTTTATTAAAACTGGTATGTATAAAAATGTATTGGTTATTGGTAGCGAGCTGCATTCTCATGGATTAGATAAAACTACAAGAGGACGTGGCGTGTCAGTAATTTTTGGTGATGGAGCAGGAGCTGCAGTACTTACACGTGAAGAGGACACTACTAAAGGGATTTTATCTACACACTTACATAGCCAAGGTGAACATGCAGAAGAGTTAGTGGTTAAAGCACCAGGAATGGGAACCCGTTGGGTTACAGATATTATTACAGAAAACGATCCAAATGATGAGAGCTACTTCCCATACATGAATGGACAATTTGTATTTAAAAATGCTGTAGTCCGTTTTAGTGAAGTTATAATGGAAGGTTTGGCTAAAAATAATTTAGGAAAAGATCAAATTGACATGTTAATTCCGCATCAAGCTAACTTACGTATCGCCCAATTTATACAGAAGAAATTTGGACTGAGTGACGACCAAGTCTTTAACAATATCATGAAATACGGAAATACAACAGCAGCTTCTATACCTATTGCTTTAACCGAAGCTTGGGAAGAAGGAAAAATTAAAGATGGAGATAATGTAGTGCTAGCTGCTTTTGGTAGTGGATTTACTTGGGGAAGTGTGATAATGAAGTGGTAATTTATTTCTGCGAAAGCAGCAATCTCATGAATATGAGTTAGGTTTTACATTGAATCTTATTAACATCAATAAATTGATAAGTCTTTCTTTCTCGCAACTACAAAAAAAACAAAAGCCCGAAACATTTGTTTTGGGCTTTTAATAAACTAACCATTTAAACTAAACTTTATAAATACGTTGGTTTTTTGTGAAGACTAATTCAAATAAAATATAAAACGATTTATTGTTTGTTTAATAGTAAGACGCCTAAAAACAGATTTTATTACACTGATTTTCAATATTTAACGTCTTTTTAACATACTTAAAGTAATAAACACAAAGTTGTGTTAAAACAAAAACCCAAAGTCGATCAGGCTTCGGGTTTTCTTATTTAGCAACCAAACATTTACACTAACCATCAACTGTATGGATGGTCACTAAATACCTTCTAGAAGTTATTGTTAATATTATAAAAATCCACCACCTTGTGCTTCATTCTTATCACGTTGCTTTCTTGATTTAGCTCTGTAATTTCCTCCACCAAATCTATAAGATAATCCTGCAAAAATAGTTCGGCTTTCCCAATTAAAAGCACCTGTCTGTCTAAATGGATTGTCACCTTCAAATGCAAATTGCATGGTGTCAAACACATCGTTAAAATTTAAACTAAAACTACCTTTGCCATCAGCAAAACTCTGTCTTGCTCCTAAATTAACAAAGTACATTGGCTTCATAGTAAACTGGATGCCTTTGTTTTGTCCTCTATAAAATCCAAAAGCAGATAAAGATAACGTCTTAGTAACTTTAAAATTATTAAACATTCTCAAGTTCCAAGCTACGTTATCTACTGCCAGTTTTTGAGTAATGATGTCATCTGCTGTAGCAGTTTCAATAGGTGCATTTAATACTTCGGTAATTCCATTTTGTGTTTGGCTGTACAAATCAAAACTTCCGTTAAAACTCCACCATTTTGTTGGTCTGTAGTTGCTAGATAATTCTATTCCGTAAGAGGAGTTGTTATTAAAATTGTCAAAAGTTAAAATGATTCGGTTTAAATTATTTCTATCTATAAACACTGCTCTATTAATTTCATCTTCAATAATTCTGTAAAATACACCAGCAGTAATACTTCCTTTTTCAAGTTGACGTGTATAATTAGTTTCAAACGAATTGGTAAATTGTGGTTGCAAGTTTTGATTACCAAAAGATGAAATTAAAGGTGTACTCCACTCTCTAATAGGGTTAACTTGTCCAACTCCAGGTCTATCTACACGACGACTATAACTAAACTGATAGCTGTTTTTTTCTGTAGGTGAATAAGTGAAAAATGCTGAAGGATACAGTTGAAAGTAATCGTTGGTAAACGGAATAACTTCTGTAGTAGTATCCGCAAATAATTGCACTGCATCTGATTGCTCTTTAACATTTTCTAATCTAACACCCACTTGATAGGTAAACTTTTCTAGTTCTTTTCCATACGTGGCATAAGCAGAAAAGATATCTCTAGTATAATCAAAATCTGTACTTGGTGTTGGAATAAACTCATCACCATTATTTGGTGTCATATCTTGATTTGGATTTGCTGAAAACCCTGTAGAGCTATAATCTATTTTAGAATCAAATAACAAAGCTTGTAACCCTAATTCTAATTTAGAACTGTCGCTTAGCGGATTAATATAATCTAGGTTAACAGTGGTTAAGTCTCTGTCTGTGTCTACAAAATCTAAATAGTCTTGTGTTTGCGTAAAACCTCTAAATCTAAAGTCTGCATCTTCATCTTGATTAAATCTATTGTAGTCTACTTCTAATTCTATATTATGACCTTCTTTGGCAAAATCTAACTTGTAATCAAAATTATATTGTCTTGAGATGTTACTGTTATCTGTAAAAAATAGTTGTGTTTGATTAAACGACTGGTCGTCATAAAAAACAATATTTGTTGGACCTTCATTACTGCTATCTGATGAGTTTTGACTAGTAAATACCGAAATAGTATTTTTTTCATTTAAATAGAAATCGACGCCAACTTTATACAGATGGTTTTCGGTTGCATCTAAAAAATTAAAAAACTGTTCAGAATTATCATCTGGTCTAAAGATGTTTCCGTAATTCTGATTCTTGTTAATATTATTTCCGTAGTTACCATACAGGTTGACTTTTCCGTTTCTGTAATTCATATCAATAGAGCTATTAAACTTAGCATTTTCTTGATATGCTAATCCTAAATTGATATTACCGTTAAACCCAATTTTTACATTTTTATGTAATATGATATTGATAATTCCACTCATTCCCTCTGGATTATATTTAGCAGATGGGTTGGTAATTAATTCTATACTTTTTATTGAGGTTGAAGGTATTTGCTTTAGTAATTGTGCTGCTGGAATATTTGACAGTTTTCCATCAACCATAACACGCACATTTTGGTTGCCACGTAAGCTTATATCACCAGTCTGTTGGTCGACACTTACAGATGGTAGGTTATTCATAATATCGCTAGCGGTAGGTCCAGAAGTGGTTAAATCTTTTCCAACGGTAATAACCTTTCTATCTACTTTTTGTTGTATAGTTGAGGTTTCTGCAACTATAGTAACTTCATCTAAGTTAGTTGAAGCTTCTTCTAAATTTATAGTTCCTAAATCTATTGTTCTATTATCTTTAGAAATAACAATAGTTTTTGTTTGTGGTAAAAACCCTAAATATTCAATACTGACAGTGTTAGAACCTTCAGGTATCTGATTGACTTCAAATTGCCCATTATCATTTGTAATTCCTCCAGTAATTAGCTTATTATTTGTGTCTTTGACAATAATGTTTACATAAGGTAAGGGTTGGTTGAGAGTTGCGTCTAATACATTACCAGTAATAGTTCCAATTTTGGGTAATGCTTCCGCATTGTCTTGTGCTTGTAAGCTAAAGGCTACCAATAGCAATACAAAGGTGAGTAGTTTTTTCATTTTGTTGATTGATTTGTTTGATTGATGACTTGTGGTTATATTTTAAAGACGCTTTTTTTATCAAACTGTTACTGTATATTTACATTTTATTGAAATTTTAACATTTATGAGTAAAAAAACATTGGTATTAGGGGCTTCATTAAAACCTGATAGATATAGTAATATGGCTATTAGAAAATTAGTTAATTATAATCAAGAAACTGTTGCTTTTGGTATGAGGTCAGGAGAAGTAGCAGGCGTACCAATAGATACAGAATTAGTGGATTATAAAGATATTGATACGGTTACTTTGTATCTAAACCCAACTAGGCAGCAAGAATACTATGACTATGTAGTAAATTTGAAACCTAAACGCGTAATTTTTAATCCAGGTACAGAAAATCCAGCGTTTTATACTATCCTAAAAGCGCATAACATTACTTTTGAAGTGGCTTGTACTTTAGTTTTGTTAAGTACTAATCAGTATTAAGATTTTTGTAATAAATCATTGATTAATACTCCATACTCATTTATTTTAAAATGAATTTTCTTTGGAGGAGGTGTCTTTTTTTCACTGTAAAAAAAAACTTTTCCATCTATACCAATATTATCTAATAAACCTAGATTATAAAGTTGATGTTTATCAAATTCTGAAACCTGATCTTCTTTATATATTTTTCTTATTTTTTCTAAATCAGATAAATAACCTTTATTGATTACATGAGATAATCTTAGAAACATTTCATAGTTTATTTTCTCTTCAATAGTAAATTTAAAGAGTTTTCCTATGAGTTTAGATTTAGTATAATTATCGTTTTTGTCAATTATTAATAATAAATTTTCTTCAATTCTATTACTGTATTTTTTACTGTTATTTATTTTTTCAATAAAAGATATTCTTTTTTGTCTAGGAATAGGTTTTAGTTCTAATAAAAAGTTTAAAATTTTCTTAAGTAAAATTTTATCTCTTAAGCCAATACCAATATTTTTAATGCTTATCAGCGTATTAATTACTGGAATATCTTTTAATATTCCGTCTTCTAAAAACTCATCTATACCAATCTCAATAAGTTCTGAAGTAACATTTTTTAATTCATCTGAAATTATTGATTTTCCTAAAGAATTTTTTATATAAATTACTGATTTGAAATGGTTTTTTTAGAAATCAACCACAAGCCTATAAAGGTAATCAACCCATTAAGCGGAAGTATTTCCCAATGGAAAGCGTATTTCCCAATAAAACTATCTGGGAAATTTGCTGGTAATTCTGTAATGATGTAGGTAATAATTATGGATGCCAATCCAATAACCCAAGCCCACTTGTCTTTAATTTGTCGCTTAGTTAGTATTCCAAAAGCAAATAAACCAAGCAGTGGACCATAAGTAAAAGTTGCAAATTTAAATAGGTTATTGACGACGCTACCTTCCAATTCATTAAAAATTATAACGACAATAATTAATACCAAGGACACACCAATATGTACTTTTTTACGTAATGGTTTTTGTTCGGCTTTTGGCAATTTTTCAATATTTAAAAAATCTATAGAAAATGAGGTGGTTAAAGAGGTTAATGCACTATCTGCACTACTGTAAGCTGCAGCTATTAATCCTATTAAAAAAGTAATTTGTAACCCTAGTCCTAAACTTTGATTCATAGCTATTTCTGGAAATAATAAATCGGTTCTAACTTTTTCGTCTACAACAGGAATGTTAACTCCAAATTGTTCAGCATAGATAAATAAAAGTGCACCAAGAGATAAAAAGATAACATTAACAAACACTAATAACACGGACATACTAAACATGTTTTTCTTAGCGTCTTTAGGGTTTTTACAGGTTAGGTTTTTTTGCATCATATCTTGATCTAAACCTGTCATGGCTATGGTTATAAAAATTCCGCCAATAAAATACTTCCAGAAATATATTTTACTATTAACATCCTCAAAAAAGAATAATTTACTTTTAGCTTTAAACGCGTTTTGATTAAAAATCTCTGTGACAGACCAATCTAATTTATTAACAATTAAAACAATTGCAACAATTACTGAAGTAAGCATTGCTAAAGTCTGTAACGTATCCGTCCAAACTATGGTTTTAATTCCACCACGATTAGTATATAACCAAATTAATGCTATAGAAATTACTACAGTTATCCAAAACGGAACACCAAGTTTTTCAAACACAATATACTGCATGGCTAAAGCCACTAAAAATAGTCTAAATGCAGCACCTGTAACACGAGATAATAAAAAGAAAAAGGCACCTGTTTTGTAACTAGTAGTTCCAAAACGTTGTTCTAAATATTGGTAAATAGAGGTAACATTTAACCTGTAGTATAATGGAAGTAGAACTAGCAAAACCACCAAATATCCTACAAAAAAACCAAAAACCCCTTGCATGTAGGCAAACTGCTGACCTTCTACCAAACCAGGAACAGAGATAAAGGTCACTCCAGATAAAGAGGCGCCAATCATTCCAAAAGCCACCACATACCAAGGTGATTGTTTTTTAGCTTTAAAAAACACGTCGTTAGAATCGTCTTTACCAGTAAAATAAGAAATGAGTATTAGCACACCAAAATAGGCAGCAATCAATAAAAGGATTTGTATTGAAGTCATAAAGTTAGTTTAACACTGCCAAAATACAAAATAAGTTAAAAGTACTTGGAGTTATAAGTATTTAAAGTTTTAATACTTATGGTTTTGTTTTGTAAGATGAAAACAATTTTTTTATTCGCAAATTAGTGTCGAAAGTAGTAATTTCGCAGATATGGAATTTTCATCAAAACTTCTTGAAAACGCAGTTAACGAAATCTCACAATTACCAGGTATTGGTAAGCGTACTGCATTGCGTTTGGCGTTACATTTGTTGCGTCAACCTAAACAGCACACGCACAATTTAAGTCACGCCTTGCTCAATATGGTTAACGATTTAAAATTCTGTACGTCTTGCCATAATATTAGCGATAACGATTTATGTGATATTTGTGCCAATCCGTTACGTAAAGACAATGTAATATGTGTTGTAGAAGATGTTAGAGATGTTATGGCTATTGAAAATACTGCATCACATAAAGGCTTGTATCATGTGTTGGGCGGAAAAATTTCGCCTATGGATGGTATTGGTCCTCACGATTTAAACATTAACAGCTTAGTTCAAAAAGTACAAGCAGGACAAGTCAAAGAGCTGATTTTTGCATTAAGCCCAACTATGGAAGGTGATACAACTAACTTCTATATTTACAAGCAAATTAAAGATTTTGAGGTACAGACGTCTACGATTGCTAGAGGAATTTCTGTTGGTGACGAGCTAGAATATGCAGACGAAATCACTTTAGGACGAAGTATTATAAACAGAATTCCGTTTGAGTCTTCACTAAAACTATAGCTGTTTTACATGAAGCTATCCATTATCATATTAAACTATAACGTACGCTACTTTTTAGAATTGTGTTTGCAAAGTGTAGAAGCAGCCATTACAAATCTAGAAGCAGAAATCATTGTGGTAGACAACAACTCGCAAGATGATAGTTGTCAAATGGTAAAGCAAAAATTCCCAAACGTTTTACTCGTTGAGAATAAAGAAAATTTAGGTTTTTCAAAAGGGAATAATAAAGGTGTACAATATGCGAAAGGCGAGTATTTATGTATTCTAAATCCAGATACAGTTGTCCCAGAAAACTGTTTTGAGGAGTTATTTGAATTTTCAAAAATTAAAAACGATTTAGGCCTATTTGCCTGCAGATTAATTGATGGTACAGGTGTTTTTCTGCCAGAAAGTAAGCGTCATATTCCAACTCCAACGGTTGCTATTAAAAAAATATTAGGTTTTGACACTTCTTACTATGTGTCAGAATTAAAAGATAATTCCACAGGAATTGTTCCAGTTTTGGTTGGTGCATTTATGATGGTAAAAAAAGATGTTTACAATCAAGTTGGCGGTTTTGATGAAGACTATTTTATGTATGGAGAAGACATTGATTTGTCCTACAAGGTGCAACAAGCAGGTTTTGATAATATGTACTATGGACCAGTTCAAGTCATTCATTTTAAAGGTGAAAGCACATTAAAAGATGCTAATTACGCCAAGCGGTTTTATGGAGCTATGCAGATTTTTTACAAAAAACATTTTAAACGCAATGTGCTGTTTGATGGACTGGTTTGGTTAGGTATTAAATTGGTAAAATATTCTAAAAATATCGCTTTCGCGGAACGTAAGCCAGTATCAAACTATGTTTTGGTATCTGATAGAACTTATCCAGATTTGGAAGTCGCTGTATCCAAACCAATTAAGGTGGTTTCAGAATTATCTAATACAGAAAGTAATACACAGGTAATATTGGATGCTAACTACTTAAGTTTTAAAAGCATCATTGAAACACTATCAAATTCAGAAAAAAATAAAAACATAAGCTACAGAATTATTCCAAAAAACTCTAATTTTATCCTTGGAAGCGATTCGTCAACAAGTAGAGGCGAAGTGCTTCACTTTTAATAGCTTGTAAAATGATAAATAATAATCAGTAAAATGTTCTATTTTTTATTAATTTTGCAATTCAATACAACAAAAAGACTATTAGATTATTAATATGGCAAGATTTGAACTTAAATTACCAAAAATGGGAGAAAGCGTTGCGGAAGCAACCATTACCTCTTGGCTAAAAGAAGTTGGAGATACTATTGAAATGGACGAAGCAGTATTAGAAATTGCAACAGACAAAGTAGATAGTGAAGTCCCAAGCGAAGTAGATGGTGTTTTAGTTGAAAAACTATTCAACGTGGATGATGTGGTGCAAGTTGGTCAAACCATAGCTGTTATTGAGACAGAAGGTGATAGTGAAGCAGTAACCGAAGCACCAAAAGTAGAGGCTTCACCAGAACCATATCCTGTTGCAGTACAGGAGGTTGCTAAAACAGTAGAAGTTGCACAAGACACTGCTGCACCAATTGCATCTAATGGAGACCGTTTTTATTCGCCATTAGTAAAAAATATGGCTAAAGCCGAAGGGATTTCGCAATCAGAATTAGATGCTATTCCAGGAACAGGAAAAGATAATCGTGTGACTAAAAACGACATGATTGCTTATTTAGAGAATAGAGGGAAACAACCTGCAAAAGCTGAAACTACAATAAGTACACCATCTGCTGCTTCAAAGCAAGATAAACAAACAGAAGCACCAGTACAATTTGCAGCAGGAGATGAGATTATAGAAATGACCAGAATGGGCAAATTAATTGCACATCATATGGTAGAATCTGTTCAAACTAGTGCACACGTGCAAAGTTTTATAGAAGCCGATGTGACTAATATCTGGAATTGGAGAAAGAAAGTAAAAGACGGGTTTATGAAGCGCGAAGGCGAAAACCTAACCTTTACACCCATCTTTATGGAAGCTATTGCAAAGTCATTACGTGACTATCCAATGATGAATATTTCTGTGCAAGGAGATAAAATTATTAAAAAGAAAAACATTAATCTTGGTATGGCAGCAGCTTTACCAGATGGCAATTTAATAGTACCAGTTATTAAAAATGCAGACCAACTAAATTTGGTTGGTATGACCAAACAAGTAAATGACTTAGCAGGTCGTGCTAGAGATGGTAAATTAGCTCCAGATGACATCCAAGGTGGAACTTACACAGTAACCAACGTTGGTACGTTTGGAAGTATTATGGGTACACCTATTATTAACCAACCACAAGTTGGTATTTTAGCTTTAGGTGCCATACGTAAAGTACCAGCAGTTATCGAAACACCAGATGGTGATTTTATAGGCATCCGTTATAAAATGTTTTTGTCACACAGTTACGACCATAGAGTGGTTAATGGAGCTTTAGGAGGGCAATTTGTTAAAGCGGTTAAGGATTATTTAGAGTCTTGGGATGTGAATCGTGAGATTTAGACTAATTACTTTGAAAAAAGGAATCTCATTATAATAATTAAAAAAGCACAATTTTAGAATTGTGCTTTTTTATATCTTAAATTTTAGTTTTTGGAGTTTCGTTTAACGGTCTCGGCTAAGAGTAGATGGGTGGCTAAGCATTTAACTTTGCAAGTACACACCAAGCTGAAAATCTGCGAGGATTTTCAGAAGTAGGCGAGAACAAGCAATTGCTTATAGCCAATGTTGTGCATAGTTTTTATTCATTCCACAGTCGATTCATATAATCTTTATCAGAATCATTTGTAATAAAATATGTCCAATTTGATTCATCCGCAATTAAAAAATTAAATGTAACGAACTCTTTCTTGTTTCCGTTTTCGAATACTTTTAATTTATACTGATAAGTCGGGTGAAATATTGAGTCCAAAATTCCATCTCGATAGTCAGAAACTTTGCTTTTATTCCAGTCTTTTATAAATCGTTCAGTTTTAATTCGGTTGAGTTTTTTTGTTTTGTTTGGGTCAATTCTAGAAACTATTATAATTGAGTCAACTTTTTGTATTTCAATTTTAGTCTTTTGAGATTTAAATTCCGTTATTTTTTTATCACATACATTAATTATCAAATATTGTCCATTTTTGGGCTCAAATCGAATGTTACAAGAGTCAAATTTATAACCGCTACTTGCAATAAATTCTCCGTTCTTTTTCAAGTCAAGAGGATAGTAATGTGGTCCAGCCCAACCAAGACATTTATTTTCAATTATTTCATATTCATTGATTGTCCAAGTGTAACTTATTTCGCAGTCAGCTCCATAAGCCTCTCCAAATAAATTAAGTGCTTTTTTCGAAATGAAAAATCCTCCAATTAGTATTATTCCAAATACAATTGATAAAATTATTAATGTTTTTTTACAACCTTGATTCATTTAAATTATGCACAATGTCTCTGATAAAAAATCGTTTTAATGTTTTTTATCAATCGTTAAACGAAGTTAGTTGATTTTTTTAACTAAGTCAAGGTAAGATTAATTATTAGTAGCACGCTTAGCAATCAACCTGATTTGTCCCATGTGGTTGGCTTGGTGCTCCATAACGTGGTACCAAGCCCAATGGTTATTCATACTGCTACCTTTTACCATAGATTTAAACCATGTGTCGTCCTTGGTTTTTAGCAATCTATAGGTGTCTTTACGTACCTCGTCCCACAGATCAAGATAATATTGTATTGGTTTCCCTCTTAATTGTTCGCGTCCTACATCTCCTAAGTTTAAGGCTACACTCCATTTTTCAGCTTCCTCTTTGTTAAAGCTTCTGTTTTCAAAGGTATAGACTTGATAATATTTTTCGGTAGCAGCAAGATGGTATATCATAGCTCCAATTCGGTTAGCTTTATCATCTAATAAAAAGTCGGTTTCTTCTTGGCTTAAATATTGAACACTGCTTGTTACTCGTGCTTTTAAGTCGTCAAGCATAGATACCACAATTCCAATGTTTGGTGTGTATCCTTTTTTGGTTTCAATGGTATTCTGTGCAACTGTAGTACTAAAAAACAGTAAAAGCACTAGGCTAAAATTTAATTTTATTGTTTTCATAATATTGATTTTTAGAAAGTTATAAAATTAAAACGTCAAAATTCTAAATTTAAGTATCAAAATTTAAAATCTTAATTAAGCCTAT
Source organism: Olleya sp. YS (assembly GCF_029760915.1). Taxonomy (NCBI): domain Bacteria; kingdom Pseudomonadati; phylum Bacteroidota; class Flavobacteriia; order Flavobacteriales; family Flavobacteriaceae; genus Olleya; species Olleya sp. YS. The sequence continues at coordinate 2,087,673 of NZ_CP121685.1, forward strand.
CACTCTAAACTTGACTAAAGATTTTTAAAATAATATTATAAATCCATCAGACCAAAACCCTCAGGAGCTTTCTTAGAATTAACTTTATTGTATGTCCAGATGTAAATTGTTTTGACGACATTAGAATCTAAATCAAGTAAGTTGTATTGGTCCACTGGAGTTTTCAATATTTTATTTTGAAGTGATCCAGCTCTTTCCCATGAATATTGAGATGAACCAGGTTTTATATATACTAATCTTCCTAGATATTCTCTGGAGTCTGGAATACTAGAAAATGGAATTGGGTTGTTTGGAGACAAACCAAATTCGCCTTCTCCATTTGGTAACTCTTCTAGTTCTGTGCCTTCTTCATCTCTTAATAATTCCATTTGTTTTTTCATTTCTTCAAAAAAAGAATCCGAATCTATTTCATCTTTAGTCTTTCTAGATTTTGATTTAAAAAAATCGAATAATCCCATACTTTTAATGGTTTAGTTTAAAATTAATTTAGTTGTTTTTCATTTAAAGCTAAGCCTAATTAAATCCATCCCTCAACGCTTGAATAAAATCTTCTAAGCTTTCAATATCATTATACAATTGGTCTTCAATTTTTAAAATTGGGATGTTATTAAAGTCACTTTTAGGCTTAATAGCTTTAAATTCTTTAATTATTTTATTGTAGTTGGTGGTGTCTTGATCCAAATTATACTCGGTGTAACCTATCTTGTTTTTAGTTAAAATATGTTTGGCATCTGGACAAATACTACAATCGTCTTTAGTGTAAAGTGTGACTTTTTTATTTTTTAATTCTCGGTCTAATTTAAAGTCTATAATTTCAAAATCTTTATCAACTTCTAAGCTGTAAGATACTTCATTTACCACCAAAATATAAGTGTAATTACCAGGTTTATCATTCAGTTTTACCATGGTTAGGACTTTCTTTTTGCTATTTCCTGGAATGGTTTGTAAGATAGGTCTCTCGCTACTACGTCTAAAATCGTTAGTATCTACTTTTAAAAACACATCGTAAGAGATAGAGTCCGTATTTTCAATAAATAACTCATAGCGTTTGCCTATAATTTCTTCATTTAACTTAACGTATTTATGGTCGTTTTGAGAAAAAGAAGTTAGAGATAGTAAAGCAAAAAATAATAGGGTAAAGTTTCTAATCATTTTAAAAGTATTACAAAGTAAAAGTAACAGATTACATTTATATTTGCATAAATCATTCCAATAAATTCATATATGACGTTAAACTTAACAAAACCCATTTGCTTTTTCGATTTAGAAACTACAGGAGTTAATATTACTAACGATAGAGTAGTAGAAATTTCTATATTAAAGGTATTTCCAAACGGAAATAAAGAAAGCAAAACGTGGTTGGTTAATCCAGAAATGCCTATTCCACCTGTAGTCTCTGCAATACATGGTATTACAGACGATAGAGTAGCTAATGAGCCTACTTTTAAAGAATTAGCATCAGAAATTAATACTATGATTAAAGATGCGGATTTGGCTGGATTTAATTCTAATCGTTTTGATATTCCGCTTTTAGCGGAAGAAATGCTGCGTGCAGGAATAGATTTTGATATGAAAAGTCGTGTGGCTGTAGATGTACAAACTATTTTTCATAAAATGGAACAACGTACACTTAGTGCTGCCTATAAATTTTATTGCGATAAAAGTTTAGAAAATGCACATACAGCAGAAGCAGATACTTTAGCAACCTACGAAGTTTTAAAAGCTCAAGTCCAGCTTTATGACGAGTTGGAAAATGATACCAAATTTTTAGCCGAGTTTAGCTCGCGTAAAAAGTTTGCTGATTTTGCAGGATTTATAAGTTACAATAAAACAGGTCAAGAAGTATTTTCTTTTGGAAAACATAAAGGAAAACTGGTTACAGATGTGTTAGATCAAGAACCAGGATATTTTGGTTGGTTGCTAAATGCAGACTTCCCATTATATACAAAAAAAGTACTAACAGCAATCAAGTTAAGAGCATTTAATAATAAGCTGGATTAAGTAAAGAGTATTGAAAAATATCGATATTATAATTTGGACTATTTTTTTATCTGCTACATTTAGTGTAGTTTTTTATATATACTATAAAAAAAGTAAAGCAAAAGATATTGAAAATTATAATTCAGATGTAAGAAAATTAATTAAAGCAATTAATAATAATCACAAAGAAGGGATTGTAATTTATGGTAATAACGTCCTATGGAATTATTATTTGAAATCAGACGACTTAGATTATTTGATAATATGTCTTGAGAAATATATTGAAGAATCCTCAGAATTAAAAAAACTATACGATTCTTGTATCGATAAAAAAATTCATAGAAACACTTCACATTATAGAAAATATTGGGTATTATAATAAACAATCCAAACCATGAAACTAATCTGCATAGGTCGTAACTACACAGACCATATAAAAGAACTAGAAAACGAAAAACCTACAGACCCAGTAGTGTTTATTAAGTCAGACAATGCCATTTTATTAAAAAAGCAACCTTTTTTTATACCAGATTTTTCTAATGATGTACATCATGAGGTAGAGGTTTTGGTAAAAATTAGTAAATTAGGAAAGCATATCGATAAAAAATTTGCACACAAATATTACAAGCAGATTGGTTTAGGTATCGATTTTACTGCACGAGACTTACAAAAGCAATTAAAAGACAAAGGATTACCTTGGGAAAAAGCAAAATCTTTTGATGGCGCAGCAGTGATAGGTACATGGTTAAGTAAAGAAGAATTTTCTGACGTCAATAATATCAATTTTAGCTTAGAAAAAAATGGAAGTGTGGTTCAAACCGCAAATACAAGCTTAATGTTGTGGAAAATTGACGAGTTAATCGAATATGTATCAAAATATTTTACTTTAAAGATAGGAGATATTATATTTACCGGAACACCTGCTGGAGTTGGCAAGGTAGTTGCTAACGATAAACTAAACGGATTTATTGAGGATAAACAATTATTTTCAATAACAGTAAAATAATACATGGAACAACATTACAAATTACACAGATTAAAAGAATTAGCAGATAACGATCAAGAATTTATCTTAGCATTAGCAGCCACTTTTATTGAAGAAGTGCCAGGAGATGCTAAAGTGCTTAAAATAGCTGTAGAAAATAAAAACTATTTGTTAACCTATCAAACGGCTCATAAAATGAAACCTACAGTAGATATGTTTGAACTAGGAATCTTAGACGATTTAATTGAGGTGCAAGATTGGGGGAAATATGAGCAAACAGATAAAGACATCACAGATAAATTAAATAAAGTTTTAGATGCTGTAGAAAAAGCAACTACAGAAATTACTCAAGATTTTAATTTGTAATGCTAGCCGAAATAATTACTATTGGTGACGAAATCTTAATCGGACAGATAGTAGATACTAATTCCGCCTTTATAGGTAAAATGTTAAACACCATTGGTGTTTCTGTTTATCAAATCACATCCATTCAAGACGACAAAGACCATTTACTAAAAGCTTTTGCTGAAGCAGAACACAATGCAGACATCATTATTGTTACTGGTGGTTTAGGTCCTACCAAAGACGATATCACTAAGCATACTTTATCTCAGTACTTTAATGATACGTTAGTACAAAATGATGCTGTTTTACATCACGTTGAGTATTTGTTTAAAAAGTATATCAATCAACCTATTTCAGATATTAATCGTAAACAAGCACTAGTACCTTCAAAAGCTAAAGTGCTTATGAATCGTTTTGGAACTGCTCCAGGTATGTGGTTAGAAAAAGGTAATAAAACCTTTATCTCGCTTCCAGGTGTACCTTACGAGATGAAAGCACTCATGGAAAATGAAGTCCTTCCTAAATTATCTCAAAAATATAAGCGTCCTTTTATTCTGCATAAAACCATTTTAACCTATGGTTTAGGTGAAAGTGCAATTGCAGATCGTTTAGAAGCTATAGAAGATAATTTGCCTAAACATATCAAACTAGCCTATTTACCTAGTTTAGGACGTGTTAGATTACGATTGTCAGGCAAATCAGATAACGAAGATAGTTTAGCACAAGACATTCAGCAACAAGTTGATAATATCTTACCACTTATTAAAGATATCTTTGTTGGTTTTCAAGACTCTAATGAAGGTCTAGAACAAATCATAGCCAAACAACTAACCAAATCAGGTCAAACGTTAGCATTAGCAGAAAGTTGTACTGGCGGAAAGTTAGCCGAACAATTTACAGCACATTCTGGTGCGTCTGCATTTTTTAAAGGAGCTATTGTTAGTTATGCTACCCAAACTAAAATAGATGTTTTAGGTGTGTCAGAAGATTTAATTAAACAACATTCTGTAGTTAGTGCTCCAGTAGCTAAAGCTATGGCAATTAATGTAAGAGAAAAATTAAAATCAGATATTGCTATTGCAACAACAGGTAATGCTGGACCAACTAAAGGCGATTCTGATGCTGAGGTTGGTACAGTTTTTATAGCAATAGCTACAAAAAACGGAGTAGTAGCGCACGAATTTACCATGGGAAATCATCGCGAACGCGTTATAAATAAAACCGTAAATAAAGCGTTAGAGTTACTCCAAAAAGAAATTTTTTAAAATTAATTATTTAGCTATTGTCAAATAGTAAATTATTAGTATATTTGCACCTCGATTTTTAGTAACATAATTTAAAGTTATAAAGTAATGTCAAGAGTTTGTGAACTTACAGGAAAAAAGGCAATGGTTGGTAACAACGTATCTCACGCAATGAATAAGACAAAGCGTAGATTTGATGCTAATTTAATAAAAAAACGTTTTTATATTCCTGAAGAAGATAAGTGGGTAACTTTAAAAATATCTACATCAGCATTAAAAACTATCAATAAAATCGGTATCTCTGCTGCATTAAAAAAAGCAAGAGCTAACGGATTTGTAAAATAATTGCCCAACAGGTAAAGAATTATAATTATGGCAAAGAAAGGTAATAGAGTACAAGTAATATTAGAATGCACAGAGCATAAAGAGTCTGGTAAACCAGGAACTTCTCGTTATATTACAACTAAAAACAAAAAGAACACTCCGGACAGAATGGAAATTAAAAAATTTAATCCAATCTTAAAGAAAATGACTGTTCATAAAGAAATTAAATAATATTCTTTAAGTAAAGAATAAAAAAGTATTAGACATGGCAAAGAAATCAGTAGCATCATTACAAACAGGATCTAAAAGATTAACAAAAGCAATTAAAATGGTAAAGTCTCCAAAAACAGGAGCTTACATGTTTGTTGAATCAATCATGTCACCAGAATTAGTAAAAGATTTTATGAAAGACAACTAGTCTTACATCAAAACACAACATACAAAAGCTACTTTCTATTAGAAAGTGGCTTTTTTGTTTTTAAAATATTGCGTTTCTTTACCAAGTAAAACTATGACAATGTAGCAGTCTATTAAATTAGGCGCTAAAATTGTAATAGGCTAATCAAACATATCAATTAAAAAACACATGAGTTTTTTTAAAAAAATATTCTCCTCAGATAAAAAAGAAACCTTAGATAAAGGTTTAGAAAAATCAAGTACCAGTTTTTTAGGCAAGCTTAGTAAAGCAGTTGCAGGAAAATCTAAAGTAGATGATGATGTTTTAGATAACTTAGAAGAGGTTTTAGTCTCTAGTGACGTTGGTGTTAATACGACTTTAAAAATCATCGAACGTATCGAAGCACGAGTTGCTAAAGACAAATATTTAGGGACAGACGAGCTGAATAAAATTCTTCGTGAAGAAATTGCTGGCTTACTGTCAGAAACTAATTCTGGAGAAGACACGGAGTATACCATTCCTGACTTACCAAAACAAGACAATGGAAACAAAACACCTTACGTCCTAATGGTCGTTGGTGTAAATGGAGTTGGTAAAACAACCACTATAGGTAAGTTGGCCTACCAATTTAAAAAGAAAGGCTTAAACGTGGTTTTAGGTGCAGCAGATACCTTTAGAGCTGCAGCAATAGACCAATTACAAGTGTGGGCAGATCGTGTAGATGTGCCAATGGTACGACAAGATATGGGTAGTGATCCAGCATCTGTTGCATTTGATGCCTTACAATCTGGTGTATCACAAGATGCTGATGTTATTATTATCGATACAGCTGGTCGTTTACATAACAAAGTTAATTTAATGAACGAGTTAACAAAAGTAAAACGTGTCATGCAAAAAGTAATTGGTGATGCACCACATGATGTATTATTAGTTTTAGATGGTAGTACAGGTCAAAATGCTTTTGAGCAAGCTAAGCAGTTTACAGCTGCTACAGAAGTGACTAGTTTAGCAGTAACTAAATTAGATGGTACTGCAAAAGGTGGTGTGGTGATTGGTATTAGTGACCAGTTTCAAATTCCAGTTAAATATATTGGAGTAGGAGAAGGTATTGAAGACTTACAAGTCTTTAATAAATTTGAGTTTGTAGATTCTTTCTTTAAGTAGATGAACTCAACTTCAGATAGATTATTCAGAATCATAGCAATTTTTATAATTCTATATTCTACCTTAGTTCTAATTACTACTGTATATACTACAATTCAAACATACTTTAATCTAGACAATCCTTTAATACCTGAATATTTAGTTTATTATTCATTATTTCCTTTAGTATTTATAATTCCTATTTTTGGTTTTAGTATTTGGTTTAGTTGGAAAAGCCTTTATAGTACTAATGCTAATAAAGTTATCATATTGATACTTTTAGGTATTTGCATTTTTCATTTTACTTTTCCAGACTTAGTTTATGATTTTATTCATAAATTTAATCCTTATGGCACATAATATATTACATGATTTAGTTATCAAAGTAGCTCCAAAACAAGTGTTTGATGCAGTGACACAACCTGAACACTTAAATAATTGGTGGACATTAAAATCATCAGGTCAACCAGAATTAGGAGCAGAGTATAATCTTAATTTTACTGATAAATACGATTGGTATTGTAAGGTTTCAGAAGTGGTTCCAAACCAATCTTTCTATCTAAAAATGACACAATCCGATCCAGATTGGATGCCAACTACTTTTGGTTTTAATCTTAAAAATCACGACAATGGTACGTTAGTCGAGTTTTCGCATAACGACTGGCAATCCAACAGTCATCACTTTAGACATAGTACTTATTGTTGGGCTTTACTACTTAAAGGCTTAAAACAATATTTAGAAAACCATATCATCCTTCCATTTGAAGCTAGAGGTTAATTTCCTTTTTGTATTTTTATTAAAAAATACAACATGAGAGTTTTAACATTTCTATGTCTACTACTAATTACCTTTGGGTGTAAAGAGGCAACAACCACTACAGAAAAAAAAGACAACACAGATATTTCTGATATTTCTACCAAAGACTTTAGAGAATTTAAAGTTTTGGACTCTAAATACTTATCTAATGCTCAGATTTGGCGCGATTTAAACGTTCAAATCGAAGACTTTACAGAAGAACGATACAACGCTTTAAAACCACTTGTTTTAGAACAAGATATTCCCACATTACAACAATATATTTCAGAAGGAAAACTGTCTTATGAAAATTTAACCAAGTTTTATTTATACAGAATTAGAGCATTTGACAGAGAAAATGATTTGTCTCTAAATTCAGTCATTGCCATCAACCCAAATATAATTTCTGAAGCTAAAGCAAAAGATGAAGCTTTACGTAATATGGATATTGCAATAGAAGATTTAAAGTATTCTGTTTATGGAATGCCAATCTTACTAAAAGATAATATCAACGCCTTAGGAATGCCAACAACTGCAGGAGCAGTTGCTCTTCAAAACAACAATACAAACGATGCTTTTATTGTCACAAAGCTCAAAGAACAAGGTGCATTAATTTTAGGTAAAGCTAACTTAAGTGAATGGGCTTACTTCTTTTGTGGTGATTGCCCAAGTGGTTATAGTGCAATTGGTGGTCAGACCTTAAATCCTTATGGTCGTAAAACCATTGATACTGGTGGCTCTAGCTCTGGAAGCGGAGTAGCAGTTGCAGCCAATTTTTGTGTCGCAGCAGTAGGTAGTGAAACTTCAGGATCTATATTATCTCCTGCGAGTCAAAACTCGGTTGTAGGATTAAAACCAGAAGTAGGTTTAGTAAGTCGTAGTGGTATTATTCCAATATCTTCTACTTTAGATACTGCAGGTCCTATTGCTAAAAACGTAACCGATACAGCTATCTTATTGGGTGCTATGTATGGTTATGATCCAGAGGATTCAAAATCTTTTGAATCTGTCAATACAAAATGGACACCAAGAGATTTTTCTAGATTTGAAGGTAAATCTTTAAAAAATAAAACATTCGGAGCATTTAAACCCTTGTTAAAAGACTCGTTGTATTTGGAAGCTATTTCGGTTTTAAAAGCGCAAGGTGCAGAAATAGTAGAGTTTGAACCAGAAGACTATCAACTTCCTGATTTTTTAAGACTGCTAAATTTAGATATGAAAAAGGATTTGCCTGACTATTTTTCTAAATATGCAGACCCAACTTTAAATTTAAAATCGGTAGACGACGTCATTACTTTTAATACAAAAGATTCTGCAAACGTTATGCCTTATGGGCAGAAATTATTTAGAGGAGTTGTAGCTGATACTGCAACTGAAGAAGAATTCAAAAACATTAAAAAAATATTAAAAAATAACGGAAGTATGTATTTTGACATCGTTATGAAACGACATAATCTTGATGCTTTTCTATCTATAAATAATTATCATGCAGGTTTTGCTGCTGTAGCAGAAAACCCAGCAATTACAGTACCAATGGGTTACACAGAAAATGGAGTACCTAAAGGGTTAACCTTTATTGGTAAAGAGGAAAAAATGTTATTAGACTTTGCGTATTTATACGAGCAAGTGTCTAAAAAAAGACAAGCACCAAAAGATTATAACTAATTAATAACTGCATTAATTTTTCCCCATAGGTCATCATCAAAAGTGGATAATGCAAAATTAACATCATCTGCTGCGTCTCCCATTCTAATAATTACTAAATCTTTGCTTGGGACTATGTAAATTTTCTGGTCGTTTTTACCCAATGCGCAATATATATCATCAGGTGCGTTTGGGATTAGTTCTCCAGAAAACTCAATTTGTGTTTGTGGTAAGTGATAGCTTGATTTACCATTTAACCACCACATATATCCATACGCTTCATTAATAGTTTGAGAGGTATTTGTTGCTTCGGTAACAAAATCTTGAGATATAATTGTGGTGTTGTCCCATTGTCCACTTTCAGAAATCAATAAACCAAATCGTGCCATACTCCTAGAATTACTCCAATACACGCTTAAATCTCCAGAGCCAAACCAAGCTCCAGTCATACCTATTCTATCTCTTAACTGTTCATTAAAATAATTATCCCATGTGTCATTACTAACACTTGCTACAACATCTTGCAATTTTACATACACATTGTGATATGCCCAACGTGTACCAGCATCTGCAATATACTGTAAGTCTTCTGGTGCTACCGAATCGCCTAGCGTATCATCCAACCCAGAATCCATAGATAGTAAGTTTTTGCAAGTAATTAAGTGTTCTTGCTCTAAAGTCGCGCTAGTCCAACCAGTACCTAAATAATCAGAGACTTTAGTATTAATATTAACCAATCCTTGGTCTTGCGCAATTCCTGTGACTGCTGTAGTTAGTGTTTTTCCTGCACTTGCCCAATACCATGGAGCTGTGTCTGAGTGTCCATTAAAATATTGCTCAAAAGCTATTTTTCCTTTGTGCAACATAATAAATGACTTGGAGTTTGTTTGTTCTAAAAATAGTGCCAATTCATCTATAGCTGTTGTATTCCAATTTAAATCTGTAGGCGAAACCGTTTCCCAAGTATCAGAATTTATAGGCGGAAAATAAGTCGCTTCAGGCGTTGGGTTATTAGTATCTGAGTCGTCATTGTCAGACGAACAATTAAATAGTATCACAATTAAAAGACAAAGTACAAAGTGAATCGGTTTCATAATACTGGTTTTTCTTTTGGACTAATATAAAACGGAATGGTTTAATATCTGTTATATTAAAATTAGATAGTATCTTTGCAGTCCAAAATTGAGGTATGAGAACAAAGTCACTTAAACAAAACAAAATCAACGTTATAACTTTAGGTTGTAGTAAAAATGTTTACGATAGCGAAGTCCTAATGGGACAATTAAAAGCTAACGGAAAAGAAGTGGTGCATGAAGAAGAAGGTAATGTCGTGGTTATTAACACTTGCGGTTTTATCAATAATGCCAAAGAAGAAAGTGTGAACACGATTTTAGAGTACATGCAAAAAAAGGAAGATGGAGAAGTGGATAAAGTGTTTGTAACGGGTTGTTTATCCGAAAGATACAAGCCAGATTTACAAAAAGAAATCCCTAATGTCGACCAATATTTTGGAACCACAGAATTACCAGGTTTATTAAAAGCTTTAGGTGCAGATTACAAACATGAACTTATTGGTGAGCGTTTGACAACCACACCAAAAAATTATGCGTATTTAAAAATTGCTGAAGGTTGTGACAGACCGTGTAGTTTTTGTGCAATTCCTATTATGCGTGGAAAACACAAGTCTACACCAATAGAAAATTTAGTAACTGAAGCTGAAAAACTAGCTGCAAATGGTGTAAAAGAACTCATACTAATTGCACAAGACCTAACCTATTACGGATTAGATTTATATAAAAAACGAAACCTTGCCGAATTACTTGAAAACTTAGTCAAGGTAGAAGGTATCGAGTGGATTAGGTTACATTATGCTTTCCCAACAGGATTCCCTATGGATGTGTTGGATATCATGAAGCGAGAACCTAAAATTTGTAATTATTTAGATATACCGTTACAACATATTAGTGACGATTTATTAAAAAGTATGCGTCGTGGTACCACTAAAGAAAAAACCACTAAACTAATCCATCAGTTTAGAGCGATAGTTCCAGAAATGACTATTAGAACCACCTTAATTGTTGGTTATCCAGGCGAAACTGAAGCACATTTTGAAGAGTTAAAACAATGGGTTAAAGACATGCGTTTTGAGCGTTTAGGGTGTTTTACGTATTCTCACGAAGAAAACACTCACGCTTATAACTTAGAAGACGATGTGCCACAAGACGTGAAACAAGAACGTGCCAACCAAATTATGGAAATCCAATCTCAGATTTCTTGGGAGTTAAATCAAGAGAAAATAGGTCAAATTTTTAATGTTGTTATTGACCGTAAAGAGGGTAACTATTTTGTAGGTAGAACCGAGTTTGATAGTCCAGATGTCGATAACGAAGTATTGATTGATGCAACAGAAACGTATTTAAAAACAGGAGAGTATTACAACATTAAAATCACAGAAGCTGAAGATTTTGATTTGTATGGTGAGGTGGTGAAGTAGGGTTTTGTGTGAAGGTCTAGTATATGATTTCGTTGCGTGTTTAAGTAAGTATTAATTAAGCAAATAACACATAAATATTAAGCCCAAGTGGACTTTCGTAAGTAGGCTCTAAGTAGCAATGAATTATTCAAATCTTAACCTAGCATTTATTGAAAATCCGATGAGCTAATTATAATTTCATATTCATAAGGTTCAGTTGTGTCATTTATCGGAATTTCAATATAATGATTTAAAAATGGACTTGAATTTCCAATTCGAAAATTAATTTCATTAACCACGTTTTTGTCAATCCAAATTCGTCTTATTGAATTTTGAGTTGAAGGTGGTATTGGGTCGATTAGTCTTTCAGGAAATTGTTTGTATACATTTATTTCTTGAGTTATTTCATCGGTAGCTATAACTTTTAAATCTACAGGATATAGTCTCAAACCCTCAAAATTCAGTTCTTCTTGGTTTCCAATACTTTCGTCTTGAATAAATTCGACCAAATTCGGTATGTGCACTTGTTCATTAAAGTCAAGTTGAATTTGATATTTATTTCCATTTCCAGTCGTGTTAAATGGTAAATTGTAATCTCCATTTATGTCAGTTGTAGTCGAATCTATAAAACCTTTAAATATGTAATTCGTTCCAGCAAATGTTGCTTGCGTGCTATATTCCGCTAATTTTATTTTCTCATTTACTATTGGAATATCATTAGTTGAATCATAAACTTTCCCAAACACTAAAGTTTCAATGTCAGCTGGAATTGGATCTTCTTCACAACTTACAATTAGAAGCGAAAAACAAGTTAAAATATAAATCAAATTTTTCTTCATAGATTAGGTTTATATTATGCACAACGTATATATATTGCGAGTTTTCAATATAACTATATCGAGTATGTAACGAAGATAGCCGAAAAAAACAACAAAGTCAAGTACCTAAAATTAATACAACCTATCAATTTTCAGGTTTACAACCACAAAAACAATTTGAGTATTAAGCCTAAAAAAGTATATTTACAAAAACTTAACAAATCATAAAATGAAAAAATCAATTTTAAAAACATTTCTAGTCTCTTGTTTCCTTGTGTTAACTGCTTGTGGTGGTGGTGGACCAGAAAGTGCAACCATTAACTTTTTAGAGAGCATGTATTCTGGCGACTTTGAAACTGCTAAACAATATGCGACGACTGACACTAAATCTATGTTAACTATGCTAGAATCTTTTGGTGCTAAAGACCAATTTGCAGACAAAATGAAAGAGTCAGAAATGGAATTTGAAGTGGTAGAGACCAAAATTGATGGTGATACTGCGGTTTGTACTGTAAAAATGTCAAGTAGCGAAGATGAAAAAGATCAAGACATGCCTATTAACTTAGTTAAAAAAGATGGCGAATGGCTAGTTGATATGAACAAAGAGTCTATGAACAAAGAAGGTATGAATGATCTTGATAAAGAAACAGGTAATCCTGATTTAGACTTTGACGAAGATGAGGATGAAGACCAGTACGAGGAAGGCGAAGCAGCAGAGTAGATGATAAAAACAGCTATTAAAATAATACTGCTTATTGGTGTCATTTTTTTAGGATATAAATTTTTAAAAGACGATTCAAACAGACCATATGAATCGTCTTTTTTGTATAAACTATCGTCTAAAGAAAAAGCTAAACTCCAAAATGGAGATATTATTTTACGTCGTGGTTATGGTTTAGTAAGCACCATGATCTTAAAAATGATGGATGAGGATTATGATGTGACACATCTAGGTGTTATTGTAAATCAAAACGACACGTTAAAAGTCGCACATGCCTTATCTAGTAGTGTGTCTAATCAAGATGGATTACGTTTACAAGCTATAGACTCGTTTGTACATAACTCTCACGACCAAACTATTTTAGTCACAAGACTAAAAAATATAGATAGTATTAATCAACAAAAAATAGTGCGTCAAATAGCGTATTACAAACAAAAAAACTTACCCTTTGATCATAGCTTTAATTACAAAGATAGCACAGAGCATTACTGCTCTGAGCTTATTTGGCGTATTTATGAGCATAATCTCAATATATTAAAGGTTTCAGATACGCTTAGTGATGAGTATAAGTATAACTCGCTTAAAACCTTTTACGACACCAATTATTTTGATGTTATTATAAATCATCAAGATAAATCCTTAACACCACTTTAGGATAGTATTATACCTTCTTGAGGTTTTTACTAATCTTTTTAATAGCACTTTCTATGGACTTTTCTGGTTCTATAATATTGTATTCGCCCCAAAAATTTGGATCGGAAAATCCAGACGCTTGATCTTGTAAAATACTGGTTGGTCTTAAGCGTTTAGTATCTTCATTGGACAATAAATTTTCGTCTATGTTCCAATCGGTTATAGCCATTTCACTTTGTAAGGTGTATCTACTATTAAATAATCGGTTTTTCCAATTAACTTTAAATGTTAGTAAAATATTACTATACCCAAAATACCATTTGCCATTTTTAGTCTTATAATTAACACGATAGGAGGCTTCTGTTGGGTAAACTTTAGCACGTCTTGGTTTTTTTCTTACAAATAGTTTAGAGGCTTCTTCACGATTTTCGACATTTAAACTATACACAGCACTAGTTAATGCATAGGTAGTTGCATCAATGTACAATTTACCAGAGTACATTGGGCTTAACACATTTTGATTTTGCTGAAAATTAACCACATAAACAAGTCTATTATCTATCTGTGTGGAGCGATCAAAACTAAAATTATAATCGTCCATATTGTCATCAGTAAAAATGAATTTAGGATACTTAATCACATCAGTATACAAGCTACTAAAAGGACCGCCTTGTAATTTTAAAGCTATAGTATCTAATCTTGAGTAATCGGTATTTTTTCTGGCTTTTATTAGTGTAATACCATCGTTTCGGTTAGAGGTATAAGATTGCTTGTTAATAGTGACTACTGCTTCAGACAACGACGCGTTTTTATTTCTTTTTTTAATGGTTTCTCTGTAAAAACCTGTCATAAATATATTTTCAGAAAAATAGTTTTCACCTTTTAAAGACAAGGTTTTATTAACTAAAGTTCTGGCATCTTTAGGTACTACTAAATCAATCTCAGCAAGTACAGTTGCAGCTTGCTCAAGATAAATTTTGGTATTAGTAGTTTTAAATTCAGATAAAGCAACATCTAACTTTTTATAACCTAAGTAGGAAATAGAAACAGAGTTATTTAATAAATCTTCTGGAACTTTAAGTATAAACTCTCCTTCGTTATTAGTAACTGTACTAATATTTGAGTTATTAACTGTAAGGTCTGCTAATGATAAAGGTTTAGACGTATCCTTGTCTAAAATTTTTCCTTTAAATTCCTGAGTATTTTGTGCAAAACTAAATACACTAGAAATTAGAATTAAAAGAGTTAAAAATGTGTTTTTCTGTGTAAAAAATAAATGTTTCATAGCAATATTTTATTGAGGGATTAACACATAAATTTAAGCAAAATTTGGCAGATTAGTGTAAGGATTTATGTTAATTTTAAGACAAACAATAGGCTAAACTACCTTATATTTACATCAGATTTAATTGTAACTATGCCAACAGACTGTATACCTTTTAAAGATACTGGATACTTTTCTAAAATAATACTAGACTATCTGAGCCAAAAGACAGAATTGCAGTCGTTTTATGGTAAGTTTCCTGTATTAGAAAATTTTAGGGCTCAGATACAAGATAAGCAAAAGATTTTCTCTTTAAAACACAGATCTGTTTTGGTTGAAGTGTTACAGCAACAATACAAGACCTTAGAAGCTTCTCAAACAACATTATCTAATATAGAGTTGTTAAGTAAAGACACAACGTTTACTGTGACAACTGGACATCAACTTAATTTGTTTACTGGTCCACTTTACTTTTTGCATAAAATAGTATCTACCATTAACCTGACCAAACAATTACAAGACACTTATCCAAATTATAAGTTTGTACCTGTGTATTGGATGGCTTCAGAAGATCATGATTTTGAAGAAATTAATTATTTTAATTTCAGAGGTAAAAAAATACAGTGGAACAAACAAGTTAGCGGGATTGTAGGTGATATTGAAACACAAGGCTTAAAAGACGTTTTTGAAATAGTTTCAAAAGAACTTGGTGTTGGTAAACATGCAAACCAATTAAAGGAGTTGTTTGAAAACGCCTACTTAAAACATCATACTCTAGCAGAAGCGACACAATATTTAGCCAATGAGTTGTTTAAAGACTATGGTTTAGTAGTCTTAGATCCTAACCATAAAGCGTTAAAGGAATTGTTTATTCCGTATTTAGAAAAAGAAGTCTTAGATCAAGTGTCTTTTAAGGCTGTTCAAGATACCAATCAACAAATTAGTCATTTGTCTACCGATTATAAAATACAGGTTAATCCAAGAAAAATTAACTTATTTTATATCTCTAAAAACCTTCGTGAACGTATTGTTTTTGAAGATGAAACGTATAAAGTACTTAATACCAAAATTAGTTGGAACAAAGCTGAAATACTACAAGAAATCAATCAGTTTCCAGAACGATTTAGTCCTAATGTAATTTTACGTCCACTTTACCAAGAGGTTATTTTACCAAATCTATGTTATATTGGTGGAGGAGGCGAGCTAGCGTATTGGTTTCAATTAAAATCTAATTTTGAAGCTAATCAAGTTCCTTTTCCAATTTTACTGTTACGTAATTCTGTGTTGATTCAAACAGAACAACAAGCTAAAAAACTTAAAAAACTAAACATCACAAACAAAGACATCTTTTTAAAACGTGATGCGTTTATTAATAAAAAGGTGCGTCAAATTTCTAATATAGATATTGATTTTTCAGAGCAAATCAATCACTTAACAAAACAATTTAAAGATTTGTATGCTTTAGCAGAGCAGACCGATAAATCGTTTATTGGTGCAGTAGCAGCACAAGAAAAAAAACAAATAAACGGATTACAACATTTAGAAAAACGCTTATTAACTGCTCAAAAGCGTAAGCTTAAAGATCAGGTAGAACGTATGACAGAGTTGCAAAACCAATTATTTCCCTATGGAAGTTTACAAGAAAGAAATACTAATTTCTCTGAAATATATTTAGAGTTTGGTGAGCAGTTAATTCCTAAATTAATTCAAGAATTAGAGCCTTTAAAAGGAGAGTTTACCATTATTACTATTTAAAAAAACCTCCTGATAATAATCAAGAGGTCCTAGCTTTTATTTGATTGTTTATTGCTTAATAAATTTAAGGGACTGATGGTTGTCTATAGTTAAAAAATAAAGTCCATTTTGTAGTTTCTTAACAGTAATTTTAGAGTCTTTATTCAATTGACCAGAAGAAACTTTTTTACCAGTGATATCATAGATGCTATAGTTTTTATTGTCTAACACATTAGAAACACAAATAAAATCTGAAGTTGGGTTAGGATATAGTTTAATGTTTGACAGTGAATTATAGGTGTTTACAGACAGAGATTCATCTGTTATAGAAACTTTAAAACCAAAGTCATGATTGGGTTTTATTACTCCATCCCAAAAAGCATTTCCCTCAGGGAAAGGGCTAGGTGCAGTACCTTGCGGAATTAAATTTCCAATATCAAAAACAAAAGTATATTGATTATTTTCTATTAAGGGTACATTACCAGAAATATCTATTCTAGCTTTTCGTTCTTGACTTGCTACGGTAATATCTGGAAAGTTTTGAGTATATATTGGTGTTCCTGAAGTCGTATTGCCATCATAAATATATAAGGTACTAGCAGATAAAACACCAGCAGCTGGATGAACATTAAATTGTACATAATTAAGTGATCCAGTACAATTAGCGGTAAAACTTTGTCCACATATTTGAGGGTTGGAGTAGTACGTATTGTAATTGTCACCAATTGTACATGACTCTATAGGAGTAATGGATTTAACCATTAAATTATCCATTGCCCAATAGTCCATACCATTAATAATTTCTAATTCCAAACTTATTAATTCCATGCCATCCCATATAAAATAATCATACGAAAAGGTTTCAAAATTTGTGTTTGAAGTAGAGGTTATAGTAAATTCTTCAGAGATAGTATAATTGTATATCGTTTTGCCTGTAAATCGGATTGTTCCTGTTGAATAATTATCTCCATCATTTGTTCCAGTCCATCCACATTGGGTATCTGCTACAGAAGCAAGTTGAAAAGTGTAGCCATCTGGTGCAACTATACTGCCTATTACTCCAGATGATGCACCATCTAAGTATCCTGAATCTAAATACCTATTGAGTCCTGAGGCACCATCACAAGAAAAACCATTGAATTCGCTAATGATTAAATCTCCTGTAGTAGTAAAGTTTAAATTATTAATTGAAAATGAAGTGCCTCCAAGAAGTTCGTTTTCAAAATCTTCAGTCATAATTTGTGCGTTTAAAGTAGCACTAATCATAAAGAAAAATAAAGTGTAAGTAATTATTTTCATCGTATTTAGATTTATAAGTTGATAAAAACGAAAGAGTAACTTTTAATTGTTACTCTTTCGTAAAATTTGGTTAGTTACAGTTAGCAGGAACGTCTTGGACGTTGCTTTCAGAATCTATAATTTTATCTAAAGTTAAAACCCCTTTAAGAGTAATAACTATTGAGGTAGGTTCAACAGTTGTGACTACACCATTAAAATTATTAACGTAAAATAATGTTCTAATTTCTTCGCCAGAT
Source organism: Olleya sp. YS (assembly GCF_029760915.1). Classification (NCBI taxonomy): domain Bacteria; kingdom Pseudomonadati; phylum Bacteroidota; class Flavobacteriia; order Flavobacteriales; family Flavobacteriaceae; genus Olleya; species Olleya sp. YS. Next base: position 2,105,709 of record NZ_CP121685.1, read on the forward strand.
AATACTCTTCCAGAACTAGAATCTACACCCTCAACTCGAAAACGTTGTGCAAAATTGATCCTTGTTTCTGGATAAAATTGAATAACATCATAAACTAACGAAGCGCTTCCCGAAGGGACTATAACTGTTCGTGTTGACGTAATTACTTGCGTTTCTCCACTTTGCGTACTTTCCCATTCACTAGTTGTTTCTGTAGAAGACCAAGAATGGCCATAACTTGTATTTACACCTGCATTTACAGTGGTTCCTGTCCCTAATATTTGAGCAGAAAACTCCACGTCTAAACTTACACCTACATCAAATGAATTAGAAGTGGTTGTAGAGAGTGTTTCTTCAAATCCAATAGTGCTTTGTTGGGTTTCACTTTGCGCTACACCTACGGTTTGACTTAATGTTCCACTTCCGCAATTATTAAGAACACTATTAAATGTTAAGGACGTTACAGCAGGTGGAAGTATAGGTTCTAAAAATGAAGTGCCAATACTAGTTACGTTCCATTGCACACTAGTTGAAACTAAACGCCAGCTTCGTGGTTCTGCATAGACGGTCTGGGGATTAAAAACAACAGCATTATTAACTACCCAATTGCTGAAGGATAATCCAAAACCAGGAATTTGTTTTAATGGAAAATTATCTCCCCATTCTATACTTACAATAGAATAACTACCATCGTTTAATTGATCGAATCGATATTTAAAATTATCATAATCTGAGGCAGATTGAATCTGAGAAAAATTTGTACGTGTACTCAAATTTGGTGCAACAAAAGTTCCAAAATAATTTTGTGTATTTACGGTTATTTCTGTGGCTTGTATAAATCGTCCTGTTTCTTTATGAAGTATAGCAAAGGTATTATACTCATTAGGAATAGGAATAAAAGCAAAACCTCTATCTGTCTCATTTGCATTAAAATCTGTAGGATTAGCAGTAATAACATGACTATAACTTGGGTTATCTAAAAATCTCCAGGCACCATTATCTGGGCTTCCATCAACATTCATACGTTGTATGTAATACGTTGTGCTATCGGATAATGTTAGTGTTTGGTTTTCAATAGTTTCTTGTATGTTATTAGTATTTGCAGAACGTGTAGGAGGATTGGATTGAAAAGAAGAAGTAAAGGTACTTTCTGTAAAAATAATATTACCATTGACATCTTTATATTCGGGAGTCACTGGTACACCATTTGTTAATTCGTTTTTAGCAGCTTCACTTAACCCTTCTAAAGGTATTTTAAGTTGTCCTAAATAAGAATACTCATCCAAAGGTATAGTTTCAGAAAAATTACCATTATTGGCGTTAACATTGATAGTAACTTGAGTAGGTTTGTATCCTTTTCTAGCTAATGGTCGACCATCTAGTACAATTCCAATTTCTCCCTCAAATGATTCAAAATCATCTTCTGTTACGGTTCCAGGTGTGATGATAAGTTCTCCTTCACCTTGATTACCAGGGTCTGTTGTAGGGTCATCCTTAGAACAGGAAACAACAATTAATGACATAAGTGTCAATACTGTGAAAGTTTTAAATAGCGTTTTCATAATACTTTGTTTTTTGTGGTTAATTATTCTTTACGTTTGTGTGAAACTTGCTCAAATAGTCTGCAGCTTTTTTGAACAAGATCACCACAAAAACGGTTTTGTCAACTTAATGACAAGGCAAACATAGTGGTGTATTTTAGATTGCCAAAAAAACGCTTGGGTACAAAAAGGGTACATAAAAAAACACCTGTATTTACAGGTGTTTTAAAAGATTTGTCAATACAGATTTATGTCTAAATAGCTATCACAATGGCTTCTAAAGATTGATTAGAATCTATTCCCATTTTCTTGCGAAGACGCTGTCTAGCTTTTTTAATACCATCGCTAGAAATATTTAAAATATTAGCAATTTCTTTAGAGGATAAATTCATTTTTAATAAAGCCATTAAACGTAAATCGTTAGTCGTTATGTTTGGAAATTGTTGTTGTGCTTTACTATTAAAATCTTTGTGTACTTCTTCAAAATAACGTGAGAAGTTTTCCCAATTATTATCGTCTTGTAAATCAAAATTTATGGTTTGAATCAACATTTGGTAACCAGGATCGGCATCTGCATCTTGCTTTAATACTTTAGCTTTTTGTTTTAAATCGTTTAAGACTTCATTCTTTTTGGCTAAGTGTAAAGCATGAGTGGTTAATTCTTTGGTTTTAAATTCTAGCTCAGCTTGAGCAGCTTCTTTTGCTAATTTGTTTCGTTTGTTTCTTAGATAAAAAGCATACACAGCAATTAAGGCAAGTAATAAACCTAAAGCTAAAAGAAGGCGTTGTAAATTATTAGTTTTTCCTTTTAAATTTAATAAGTCTATTTCGTTTTTTTGAATTTGGATTTGTTGTTCTTTTTTTTCAGTTTCATAAATGGTTCTCAGCTCCTCTATTTGCTGAGTTTTTTCTTTACTATTTATAGAATCATTTATAACTTGATATTTTTTTAAATCCTCTAAAGCAGATTGTGTATTATTTAATTGTTCATAGAGTATTGATCTTTGAAAGTAATTATCTTTTAAATTGGAGGTAGCACCAATGTTTTCATTAATTGTTATAGATTTATTAATGTATTGTAATGAAGAATTCCAATTATTATTTGAAACAGCAACTTGAGATAATAGGCTAAGTGTTTTTGCCACATCATTATTAAAATTTATAGATTGATATTTTTCTAGTGCAGTTTGAAAATAATCTTCAGCATCTTTAAATTGTTTTTCATATAATGCGACTTTACCTAAACCTCGCATACTATCCGCTTGATCCTTTGTACTCTCTGTTTTTTTAGCAATAGCTAAAGCTTCTTTAAACGATGTTTCTGCTTTTTTGTAGTCCTTTAATTGAATATAAGCAAGACCTATTTGATTGGCTGTAGAGGATTGATAGAATAGATCGTTATTTTTTTTATAAATATCTAATGCTTCATTAAAATAGGTCAAACTTGAATTATAATTACCAAGAGCGTATTCAATATTGCCTAATTGTTTTAATGCATCAGCTTGTCTAATCTCATCGTTTATTTTTTTAAAAAAATCTAAAGCTTTTAAACATTCTTTTAAAGCAATTAGATTATTGCCTTTTGATAAATGGATTAGGCTTAAAAGCTCGTATTCTGCTCCTATTAAATTAAATGGTATTTTATTATGAAGCGTTTTTAAATTTTCTTCCTTATTATATAAGTCAATGTTTCGCATAACAATGTCAATAGCTAAATCGTAATTGCCTGCATCTTTTTCAATAGAAGCTAAAGAATGGTTTGCAAATATCTGACTAATAACTATCGCATTGTCTTTAGCTATTTTAAGTCCCTTATTATAGTAGTATTTTGCCGAGTCGACTTCACTTTTATTATAATAAAAATTACCAATTTGTAAATTACTGGAAGAAATACCTTTATTATAATTAAGTGTTTTAGATAATACTAGAGCCTCATTAGCATAGTCTAAAGCAAGTTCTGGGTCACTAAACATGAGTAATTCATGCAAGGTTCCATATGCACCAACTTTAAGAGTATCATTAGGCCTAATTTTTAATGATAATGTAAGACTATCTATGATTTTTTGATTTTGAGAATAAGATTGATAATTTAAAATTAATAATAAAACCAGAAAAAAATTAAAGCATTTCATAAGTTGTTAGTTTTTAGTAAAATAAAGATACAAATTCTAAAAACTCATATTAAAATTAAAGTAAGACAAAAGGGGTACATCTTAAAAAACACATATATTTTGTAGGTTGGCACTATGTTGAAAAATTTTTGAAAAAAACGTAAAACGTAAAAGTAAATCTAAAATCTATATACTATTTTTGCGCATGCAACACGACAAAGTACTTATCTTAGATTTCGGATCGCAATACACTCAACTTATTGCGCGTAGAGTTAGAGAGCTTAACATCTATTCTGAAATCCACCCCTTTAACAAACCACCACAAGATTTAGACCAATACAAAGCGGTTATATTATCTGGTAGCCCAATGTCGGTTAGGTCAAAAGATGCTTTTCATCCAGATTTATCAGAAATTAGAGGTAAAAAGCCCATGCTTGCAGTATGTTATGGTGCACAGTATTTAGCCCATTTTTCAGGTGGTGAAGTTGCAGAATCAAATACTCGTGAATACGGTCGTGCAAAATTGAGTTTTGTAGAAAACAACGACACTTTTTTAGAAGGCATCCATGAAGGAAGTCAGGTTTGGATGAGTCATAGTGACACCATTAAAATATTACCAAAAAATGGAGTCCTATTGGCAAGCACACACGATGTACAAAATGCAGCCTATAAAATAGAAGGCGAAACCACTTATGCCATCCAGTTTCATCCAGAAGTGTATCACAGTACAGATGGTAAACAATTGCTAGAAAATTTCTTAGTCAAAATTGCAAATGTTAATCCAGATTGGACACCAAATGCATTTGTACAAGAAACGGTAGACGATTTAAAAACTAAATTAGGCAACGATAAAGTAGTCCTTGGATTGTCAGGAGGTGTAGACAGTTCTGTAGCAGCCATGCTATTACATAAAGCCATCGGAAAAAACTTATATTGCATATTCGTAAATAACGGATTATTACGTAAAAACGAATTTACAGACGTCCTTGAGCAATACAAAGGTATGGGCTTAAACGTTAAAGGTGTAGACGCTTCGGCACGCTTTTTGGATGCACTAGCAGGAAAGAGCGATCCGGAAGACAAACGTAAAGCAATAGGTCGCGTATTTATTGAGGTGTTTGATGATGAAGCGCATAGAATAGAAGATGTAAAATGGTTAGCACAAGGCACGATTTATCCAGATGTTATAGAAAGCGTAAGCGCTACTGGAGGACCAAGTGCAACTATAAAAAGTCATCATAATGTAGGTGGTTTACCAGACTTTATGAAACTTAAAATAGTAGAGCCATTAAAAGCGCTATTTAAAGATGAAGTCAGACGTGTTGGTGCTTCTATGGACATGGATAAAACCCTTTTAGGTCGTCATCCGTTTCCAGGTCCTGGTTTAGCCATCAGGATATTAGGAGATATCACAGCCGAAAAAGTACGGATCCTACAAGAAGTAGATGCTGTATTTATAAACGGATTACGTGATGCAGGATTGTACGACAAGGTCTGGCAAGCAGGAGCTATTTTACTACCAGTAAATAGCGTAGGTGTTATGGGAGATGAGCGTACTTACGAAAAATGCGTCGCATTAAGAGCAGTAGAAAGTACCGATGGTATGACAGCAGATTGGGTAAATTTACCTTACGAGTTTTTACAAAAAACAAGTAACGATATAATAAACAAAGTAAAAGGCGTTAATAGAGTAGTATACGACATTAGTAGTAAACCACCAGCAACCATAGAGTGGGAATAATATAATTTGGGCGTTACCACAAGGGTCGCGTCTTACGTTATATCTTTTTTTGCCATATATGGCAGCAAAAAAAGGATGCCACTACAACCGCTAACGCATTTTGAAACGTATAAACAACATATGAGAAAATTAATATACATTTTATCACTAGTCGTCGTATTCGGCTGTGCTTCCGCGAAAGCGCAAAACTACAAAACCCATAAAGTAAAAGCAGGTGAAACCATAGAGCAAATTGCTACTAGATATAACGTTTCAAAATCTCAGATTTATGCACTAAATCCAGATGCCAGAAAAGAAATTAAACCAAATTCGGTGTTAATTATTCCAAAGGAAAATACAGTTGCAACTACCTCACCTAGTACCAAAATTACCCGAATACTAGATGGTTTTAAAACGCATAAAGTAAGACGTAAAGAAACTCTTTACAGTTTATCAAAAAAATATGATGTTAAGCAAGAGGATATCAAAAAGCACAACCCACAATTATACGCTAATAATTTACGTAAAGGCGATAAAATAAAAATCCCTATTTACAAAACGATAACAGAACAGGTTGTGGTAAAACCAACTACTAAAACCTACACAGTCAAGCCAAAAGAAGGTAAATGGCGTATTGCGTATCAATACGGAATTACAGTTCAAGAGTTAGAAGATTTGAACCCAAATATGGCTGAGGTCTTACAACCAGGTGACGTTGTTAATGTGCCTAATTTAGATAAGGAAGACGTAAAGCAAATAGATGAGCAATACAGTTATTACACTGTTTTACCAGCAGAAGGATTTTACAGATTAAAACTTAAAACTGGATTAACCCAAGAACAATTAGAGCAATTAAATCCTGGATTAGAAACAACTGGTTTAAAAGAAGGTATGGTATTAAAAATCCCGTTTAATGCTACATTAACTGGTCAAAACTCTGAGATTGAAGGAGGTTTGGTCTCAGGTGACACAATCACTACTTCAGATTTATCAACCAGAATTTCAGATAGAAGTACTAAGCATATTGCTATTATGTTGCCTTTCAAGCTAAATAAAATTGATTCAGATTCTATATACGATGCAAAACAATTAATTAGAACTGACCCTTACATAAGTACGTCTTTAGATTTTTACTCAGGTGTTAAAATTGCATTAGATAGCTTAGCGTCTTTAGGAATTAATTTAAAAGTAGATGTATACGATACAGAAAACAGAGAGAGTAGAGTTGCATCTTTAGTGCGTTCTAATACTTTTGATGATGTCGATGTTGTTATTGGGCCTGTTATGCCAAAATTATTCAATACAGCAGCAGCAGCTTTAAAAAGTAAAAATATTCCGTTAGTATCACCAATTACTAAAACAGTAAATTTAGGCGATAATGTATTTCAATCTAGACCAGCAGAAAAACTGCTTAAAGATAAAATTGTAAACTATTTTAAAACAGATAGCACCTCGCACTTTATTATTGTCTCAGACATGAAAAATAAAGCAACTTCAGATTTACTCAAAAGAACATTTCCTAAAGCCTCTGTGGTGATGTCAAGAAAAGTAGCTAAAACAGGTGCTGATGCCTATTACATTTTAGATCAAGATATAGTTAATGTTCTGAAACCAGGTAAAAACGTCGTGTTTTTAGAGACTGCCAACGCTGGATTTGTGTCCAATGTGTCTAGTATATTAAATTCTAAAATTGATGCTACAACATCAGTAATTTTAGCAACAACAGATAAAACTAAAGCTTTTGAGGATGATGAGGTTAGAAACACCCATTTATCTAATTTAAGTTTTACCTATGCATCCATCAACAAATCGTTTAGCGAGGACGAAAGTAACAGCTTTAATAAACGTTATATGGCTTTATACAAAGAGTCGCCTAACCCATACGCTGTAAGAGGATTTGATTTAACAATGGATGTGGTATTACGTTTAGTGACCTCAGAAGACTTATACCTTTCTGTTAACGAGTCGCCACTAACCAGTTATGTAGAAAATAAATTTGCATACAAAAAGAAATTGTTTGGTGGTTATTATAACGATACGGTATATTTAGTCAAGTACCAAGATTTAAAAATTGTTGAGATAAAACAATAAAAATCAGTATATTAACGTTGTTTTAGAGAGTCTTAATCATGCTAAAATATATTGTCATATTCGCTGGATGTATGCTGTTGCAAAGTGATGCAATGGAAGAATTGTCATGGAGCGAACACTATAAATTAACTTGGAACGATTTTAAAGGACAACCTAACCCAGATACAGATGCTGTAGCTGTCACAGCTTCTGGTATTACATTTAGCTACTCGATTAAACAAAGCAACAAAAAAGTAGTAGGTTTTAAAACATTAGTTAAAGCCTTCTTTTATCCAGAACACTCTTGGTGTAAAGCAGAACAAGTGGATGCACATGTGTTGGGACACGAGCAATTGCATTTTGATATTACCGAATTACATGCTAGACTATTTAGACAACGTATTGCAAAAATAAAACCGCATGATGACTTAGCACAAACTCTTCAAGAATTGCACAAAACTATTGAAGATGATTTAGCCAATATGCAACATACTTATGATGCAGAAAGTAATTTTTCAATAGATGTAGTTGGTCAACAAAAATGGAAAGATAGTATTGCCATTAGATTAAAAGCGACAGAAAAATTTAAATCTAAAGGATAGTGCAACTACAACCAGATAGGGACTTCCTAATTACATTGGCACATACTAAAATGCCTTATGGAAAATATAAAGACCGATTCTTAATAGATTTGCCAGAATATTATGTGGTGTGGTACCACAACAAAGGTTTCCCTAAAGGAAAACTAGGTGACATGCTAGAAACTGTTTACACGTTAAAAGTCAATGGTTTGGAGCAATTAGTTAGAACCATTAAAAAGCAGTATCCTAAGTAAATTGTTATGTTCTACAAGCACATTCATGGTGTTCATTAAGATATGCAATTGTTTGCATGCAAAGTTTTTCTACAATTGGAATATTAATGTCAGATAGCTTTTTAAAATAAATACAAGCTTTACCCATTTTAAATTTTCCTAAATCCTCAAGTAGAGCATCACTTTTTTCAGTTTTAGAATAGACATAAAGTGAAAACTGAGTTTTTCTAGGAGAGAAACCTAATAAGGAAGCATCACCTTCATGACCACTAGCATACTTATAATGATAGCTTCCAAAGCCTATTATTGTCGCTCCCCACATTTTTGGTTTAAAACCTGACCAATCTGTCATCAATTCAATTAATTTATAACTGTCAGCTTTTTTTTGATCATTGTCTACATATGATTCAATAAAATCTAAGACATCTACTTCAGTTTCAGTGGTTTTATTTTTAGCCATTTAGTTTTTTTAGTTGTTTTCTTGCCTCTAAAAGTATTTAAGATGGGTTTGCGTTAAAAACAGTATTATTAATTAGATGTATTGAATATATAATAAAAAGTCGAGAAAGTCAAGTGTACAACCTCATGACTTGATATAAAAAACAGTCTACAAATTCTTCAAAAATAAAACCCGAAACCCTAATAGTTTCAACTAAAAATCATAAATTTGCAAGCGTTAACAACGCAACATGACACCAGAAACTAAGTATATATTTGTAACAGGAGGCGTAACTTCTTCTTTAGGAAAAGGCATTATCGCAGCCTCTTTGGCTAAACTACTTCAAGCACAAGGTTACAGAACTACCATCCAAAAATTAGACCCTTACATTAACGTAGATCCAGGAACTTTAAATCCGTATGAGCATGGCGAATGTTATGTCACTGACGATGGTGCAGAAACCGACTTAGATTTAGGACATTACGAACGTTTTTTAAACGTACCGACCAGTCAAGCCAACAATGTTACTACTGGACGTATCTACCAAAGTGTGATTAATCGTGAGCGTAAAGGTGAATTTTTAGGTAAAACAGTACAAGTTATACCACATATCACAGACGAAATAAAACACAGAATCCAAATTCTTGGTAATTCTGGAGAGTATGACATAGTCATCACAGAGATTGGTGGAACTGTAGGTGATATCGAGTCTTTGCCATATATTGAAGCAGTAAGACAATTAAAATGGGACTTAGGTGATAATAATGCTTTAGTAATTCATTTAACTTTAATTCCGTACCTAACTGCTGCAGGAGAATTAAAAACAAAACCAACTCAGCATAGCGTTAAAACCTTAATGGAAAGTGGTGTGCAGGCAGATATTTTAGTCTGTCGTACAGAGCACGAATTACCAAGCGATTTAAAGCGTAAGCTAGCACTATTCTGCAATGTGCGTGAGGAGGCCATTATTCAATCTATTGATGCGTCAACTATTTATGATGTGCCCAATTTAATGTTAGAAGAACAGTTGGATAAAGTGGTGTTAAAAAAACTAGCATTACACAGTGATGTACCAGATTTAACACGATGGAATCAGTTTTTAAAACGTCATAAAAACCCAAAATCTGAAATTACTATTGGATTAATTGGTAAGTATGTCGAGTTGCAAGATTCTTATAAATCGATATTAGAATCATTTATTCACGCAGGAGCAGAAAACGAAGTCAAAGTAAATGTTGAGTCTGTCCATTCAGAATATTTAAATGAAGACAATATCAAAATGAAATTGTCCCATTTGGACGGAGTGCTAGTGGCACCAGGTTTTGGAGAACGAGGTATTGAAGGAAAAATTGATGCTATTAGATTTGTACGCGAAAATAATATTCCATTTTTAGGGATTTGTTTAGGTATGCAAATGGCAGTTATCGAGTTTTGTCGTAACGTTTTAGGTCTTAAAGATGCCAACTCTACAGAGATGAATCCAAAAACGACACATCCAGTAATTGACATAATGGAAGATCAAAAATCTATTACAGAAAAGGGTGGAACCATGCGTTTAGGGGCTTGGGATTGTCATATTGAAAAAGAATCTATTGCTCATAAAGTCTACCAGTCGCAGGATATAGAAGAGCGTCATAGACACAGATATGAGTTTAACAGTAGCTATAAAGACCAGATTGAAGCTGCAGGCTTAAAAGCTACAGGATACAATCCAGAAACCAAACTAGTAGAAATTATAGAAAATCCAGCTCACCCTTGGTTTGTTGGTGTACAATATCATCCTGAATATAAAAGTACAGTTGCCAATCCACATCCTTTGTTTGTGGCTTTTGTAAGGGCAAGTTTAAAATACAGTAACAAAAAATAAGTGTCAATTTGACACCAATTTAAAAGTGGTCGTATATTTGACTAATTAATTATTCCTTGTAAAAAGTAAGAGGAACCAAATAGTATGGAAGAAAAAAAACTAGACATAAACTCGATAATAGGATTTGTTTTAATCTTTGGTATTTTATTATTCATGATGTGGCAAAATAAGCCAACACCAGAAGAATTAGAAGCACAGGAAGCCGAAAAACAAGCACAAATTGAGGCTCAGAAAAAAGCAGAAACTAAAACCGAAACCGATACCAAAGTCACTACTGCTATAGATTATTCTAAACCAAAAGACTCTAACGCAGTAGCAGAACTACAATCAAAGATTGGAGGTTTTGCTTACTCTGCATCATCATCAAACTTTACAGAGGATGAAGTAACTGTAGAAAACGATGTATTAAAATTAAAATTTCATACCAAAGGTGGTCATTTATCAGAGGTTAAATTAAAACAATTTGTAGATTTTGATTCTATTCCTATTTACTTAGTAAAAGATGGAAATGCGGTATTTAACATCAACTTCCAAACCAACGATAATCGTACATTAAACACTAAAGATTTATACTTTCAGCCAACAGTAACTAAAAGTGGAGACAATACCATTGTATCCATGAAACTTAAGACAGCCGAAGATAAATACTTAGAGTATAACTACGTCATTAAACCCAATGAGTACATGATAGATTTTACTATCCAATCTCAAGGTTTAGAAAGTGCTATCAATACCTCAAATCCTATTAGTTTAGATTGGACTCAAAAAGCTTACAGACACGACCAAAGTATAAGTTATGAGAATAGATATACTCGACTAACTTACCAAATGGATGGAGGTGATGTCGATAAATTATCTCAAATGGGTGACGATGACGAGATTGAGGAAGATGTAGATTGGTTGTCTTACAGACAACACTTTTTTAGTTCGATATTAGTCACTGACAAACCCTTTAAGGAGGTTGCAATAACGTCTAAAAACTTAGTAGAGGATGAAGAAAAAGATTCAATATTCACAAAACAGTTTTCAACAAAAACTGCGTTAGCATTAAATGGTGCAAATATCAACAATAGTTTAAAGTTGTATTATGGACCAACCGATAGTGAAATATTAAAGCAATACGATAATAATTTAGTAGAAAGTATTCCTTTTGGATGGGGAATTTTTGGTTGGATAAACAAGTTTTTATTCATTCCATTATTTAATGGCTTAAGCTCGTTTTTACCTTACGGAATTGCTATTATTGTAATGACCATTTTAATAAAATTGGCGATGAGTTTTGTGCAATACAAGCAATATTTGTCACAAATGAAGCTAAAGGTATTAAAGCCAGAATTAGATGCTATTAGAGAAAAACATAAAGACAATAAATTAAAGGCGCAACAAGAAACTATGGCGTTGCAAAATAAAGCAGGAGCTAGTCCTCTAGCTGGATGTTTACCAGCTTTAATCCAGATGCCAGTGTTTTATGCGTTATTTATGTTTTTCCCAACTGCATTTGCATTAAGACAGAAAAAGTTTTTATGGGCAGATGATTTGTCATCTTATGATGTTGTTGCAGAATTACCGTTTAATATTCCATTATATGGTGATCATGTCAGCTTATTTCCAATATTAGCTGCTATTGCTATTTTCTTTTACATGAAGTTAACTACTGGTCAAAACCAAATGTCAGCTCCAAAGCAAGAGGGAATGCCAGATATGGCTAAGATGATGAAGTATATGATTTATTTTGCACCAATTATGATGCTTATTTTCTTTAATCAATACGCTTCAGGATTAAGTTTGTATTACTTTATTTCTAACTTAATTAGTATAGGAATCTTATTAGTTATCAAAAATTTCATTTTAGATGAAGAGAAGATTCACGCTAATATTCAAGTACAAAAAGCGAAACCAAAAAAGGAAAGTAAGTTCCAAAGACGAATGAAAGAAATGATGGAACAAGCAGAAAAGCAAAAACAAATGCAACAAAAAAACAAAAAAAAATAATTTCTTTTAATCATATCATTATAAAGCTGTCTACTATAATTTTAGTTTGGCAGCTTTTTTGTTATAACAAAAACAATTAAACAACGTTAAGCCATTAGGCAGGATTTCCGCGACAGCGATAATATATTTAAAAATGAAAAGAATACATTTAGTACTACTATTTATACTTGTAACCAGTGGGTTAGTGGGTCAAGAAGTTAATCAATTTGATACTAATGGACTACGTCATGGCAAGTGGAAAAAGAATTTTGAAAACACAAATGTGGTAAGATATGAAGGCGAATTTAATCATGGTAAAGAAATTGGCACCTTCAAGTTCTATAAAAACATTGATGGTAAAGCTGTTCTAACTGCAACAAAGGTTTTTGATAAAGACACTAATGAAGCTTATGTTACTTTTTTAGCTAGTACAGGAAAAAAAATTAGCGAAGGTAAAATGCGAGGAAGAAATTACATTGGTAAGTGGGTAATCTATCATAAAAACGCTGACCAAGTCATGACAGAAGAATTTTACAATAATCAAGGAAAATTGGAAGGTGTACGAAACGTGTACTACCTAAGCGGACAGGTAGCCGAAAAAGCACATTATAAAAATGGACTATTGGATGGAGAATCTAAATGGTTTGCCGAAAATGGTAATTTAATTAAGAGTATTAATTACAAAGCAGATAAGTTTCATGGTGCGTATAAAACGTATAATAAAGACGGTATTATAGCAACAGAAGGACATTATAGAGATGATGTAAAATGTTGTGTTTGGAAAAGATACAAAAAGGGTGAGTTAGTAGAAGAAAAAGACTTAGATAAGAAAAGAGAGTAAATAACTAAAATAGCACATATTAAAAAACGCCTTGATTTCTCAAGGCGTTTTTTGTTAATTTAGATTAATGTGTCTATTAATCTAAGGGAAAGCAATTGTTTCACATTAATCTAAATCATGATTAAAAAACTAACTAATATAAATTCTTCTTATGGTCTAATAACTCTATCTACAACATGTGCTACTCCATTTACAGCTTGAATATCAACTAATGATGTTACGATATTAATAACTCTGTTCATTGGATCTGTTATTGTAAAGTCACTTGTATCTACATCAATAGTACCACCTAAAGTTGTTACAGATCCAGTAGATAAACCACTTGACTGTACGTTACCAGCAACCAAGTGTATATTTAAAACTGCTTCAACAGTTGCAGGATCAATATCTCCTAATCCTGTCATTCCGCTTGGGTCTAACTCTAATAGTAATGCGTCAAATGCATCGTTTGTTGGAGTAAATACTGTTAATGGTCCTGATTCTGCATCAGCTAAAGTTGATACTAACATTGGTGAAGGCATTTGAGAGTCAGCAGACCCTAGTGCAGTTACTAAATCTTCTAAAGCAGGATTTGTAGTTGCAAATGTAGCTAAAGTCGGTAAATCTATTACAGCATCAACGACATGTACAATACCATTACTAGCAGAAATGTCTGCGATCGCTACGTTTGAAGAACCGTTAAATGTTACACCTGTATTACCATCCCAATAAATACTTAAATTAGTATTATTAGGACCTGATGCTAAAGTATTTGTATAACCAGCAGAACCAGTTAAGTCAGTAGACAAAATATTTGCTCCATCAATAACATGGTTTAATAAAATCTGGGTTAATACGTCGTTTGGTACTTCAGATAAAGATGAAAATCCTTTAGCTGCTAAAAATGCAGTAAAAGCATCATTTGTTGGAGCTAATACTGTTCTACTTCCATTAGCAGATAATGCGTCTACAAGTCCAGCTTGTACTACAGCTTCTACTAAAATGCTTAAACTTGGTGTAGCTTGAGCTGTTTCTACAATGTTTAATGGTAATGGAGTTGGTGTTGGAGCGTCATCATCGTCACTACAAGACCATAATACAAATGTTGCTAAAAATAACAGAGATAATTTTTTGATTGTTTTCATAATTTTGCTTTTTTTAAGTTTGTTCAACAAATCTATAAAAAGATTAAACAAGAATATTTTAAAGATTTGTTAATTTTTTTTAATTAACTGTTTATTAACAATATACGTTCGGGTTACAAATAGAGATTATTATCATAAATTTTTTAGAAACACTTATCTTTGTCATTAATTTTTAAAACACATGAAAAAAAGAGTCATTGTTGGATTGTCTGGTGGAGTTGATTCTAGCGTTGCTGCTTATCTGTTAAAAGAGCAAGGCTATGAGGTTATTGGCTTATTTATGAAAAACTGGCATGATGATTCTGTGACCATATCAGACGAATGTCCTTGGTTAGATGATAGTAATGATGCTATGTTAGTTGCTAACAAACTAGCTATTCCATTTCAAACTGTAGATTTAAGTGAGCAGTACAAAGAACGTATTGTGGACTACATGTTTGACGAGTACGAAAAAGGACGAACACCAAATCCTGATGTACTCTGTAATAGAGAAATCAAGTTTGATGTATTTATGAAAATTGCTCTAGATCTTGGTGCAGATTACGTTGCAACAGGTCATTATTGCAGAAAGAATACAATTGTTAAAGATGGACAAGAGATTCATCAATTACTAGCTGGAAAAGACCCAAATAAAGATCAATCTTATTTTTTATGTCAATTATCTCAACAACAACTAGCTAAAGCATTATTTCCTATTGGAGAATTATTAAAACCAGAGGTTAGAGCAATTGCCAAACAACAAGACTTAACTACTGCAGAAAAAAAAGACTCTCAAGGGTTATGTTTTATAGGAAAAGTAAGATTACCCGAATTTTTACAACAACAACTTAAACCCAAAGAAGGTGTTATTGTAGAAATACCTAAAGACCTTCCGTTTTACGATGAAACACCTCCTGGTTTTGATTCTAAATTAGAAGAGTTGCAATACAATTCCAGAAAACCTAGCTATTCTGTAGAACAAGGAAAAATAATGGGTAGGCATCAAGGCGCGCACTATTTCACCAAAGGACAACGTAAAGGATTAGGAGTTGGAGGAACAGTAGAACCTTTATTTGTTATAGATACAGATGTTAAAGAAAACGTGATTTACACAGGACAAGGGTCAAAGCATCCTGGATTGTATAAAAACTCACTATTTGTATCTAATGACGAGTTACATTGGGTTAGAGAAGACTTAGCTTTACAATCAGGAGAAAATTTAACTGTTTTAGCGCGTATTAGATATCGTCAAGCACTTCAAGATGCAACCTTACACAAAGTAGATAATGGGTTATATGTGGAATTTGAACAACCACAATCCGCTATTACTGAAGGTCAATTTGTAGCTTGGTATTTGGATGAAGAATTAGTAGGTTCTGGTGTAATTTCTTAACTTGCAGTAACAAAAGGTTACTGTTATGAGAAAGCTGCTCCTTATTTTCGTATTAATCTATTCTTCAATAGCTGTATCGCAAGAACATGCTTGGGTATATTTAGCAGACAAGCCTAACAGTAGTTCGGCTTTAGCAAATCCTATTTCTATTTTAACTCAAGAGGCTTTAGATCGTAAAGCAGCACACAATGTAGCAATAGATTTTAGAGATGTTCCTGTGGACAACAGTTACATTGCTGCCATAAAATCGCAACCAGGTATTTCTGTTATGGCTAAATCCAAATGGTTTAATGCACTACATGTAATTGGTAGTACAGCAGATATCAATGCATTAAGTACTGTAACTGTTAGTGGTAATCCAATTGTTAGCAGTATAGATTTTGCAGATGATAACCTAAATACAAGAACCAGTCAAAATCAAGATAAACACGAGGTAGAGTCCAGTTTAACGACCTTTAATTATGGTAATGCTGCCAATCAAATAGAAATGATTAATGGTGACGATTTACACCAACATCCAGATAGTTATACAGGAACAGGAATGACAGTTGCTATTTTAGATTCTGGATTTCCAAATGTAGATACTATGAATGGCTTTCAACGTTTAAGAGATGCTGGCGGAATTTTAGGTGGTTATGATTTTGTTGATAGAACTTCAGACGTTTATATTTATCAAGGAAATTCTCATGGTACTTGGGTACTTAGTGATATGGCTGGATTTATTCAGGATCAATTTGTTGGGACTGCTCCAGATGCACAATATTATTTATTCAGAACAGAAAACGCTGCGTCAGAAACTCCTTTAGAAGAAAGTTTATGGGTAGAAGCTGCGGAACGTGCAGATAGTTTAGGTGTTGATGTTATCAACTCATCTTTAGGTTATACGACGTATGATAACCCTAATTATAGTCATACACCAGCAGATATGGACGGTAATACTACATACATCACAAAAGGGGCAAACATCGCGTTTGAAAAAGGCATTTTGGTTGTGAATTCTGCAGGAAATTCTGGTGGAGGAAGCTGGCAAATTGTTGGTGCACCAGCAGATGCAGCAGGTGTGTTTAGTGTTGGTGCTGTAAAAGCAGATGGGACTTACGCCTCTTTTAGCTCTCAAGGAAATAGTACACAACCCACTCAAAAACCAGATGTGGTGGCTCAAGGTCAATCTAGTTATGTCATACTAAATAATGATGTTATTTCAACCTTAAATGGTACCTCGTTTAGCGCACCAATATTGGCTGGTGGCATCGTGTGTTTATGGCAAGCTTTGCCTTCTTTTACTAATGCTGAAATCATGCAATTAGTTAGAGAATCTGCATCACAATACAATGCTCCAGATAATGTATTAGGTTACGGAATACCAGATTTATCCATTGCTTTAGCACAAGGATTATCGGTTGTCGAGTTTCAGAATCAAAATACAACTTTAAAACTATATCCTAATCCAGTTAAAAACGAATTAACTGTTGAAATCCCTAATCAGTACGAGGAAGCATGGGTAAAAATATACGATATCTTAGGAAAAAAAGTCATAGAAACCACAGTCACGACTATTCAACAAAACATAAATACTACTGCTTTAGCAAAAGGTGTGTATTTAGTTAAAATTGAAGCTAATGACTTGTCAATAACTAAAAAAATAATTAAAAATTAAATCTTCGACAAGCTCAGACTGACAAAGAATTATATGAGTAATTCATTCATCAATCTCACACTGAGTTTGTCGAAGTGTTTATAAAATAAAATATGCCAAATAAAATCACCCAACTCTTCAACATTAAATATCCAATCATTCAAGCTGGAATGATTTGGAATAGTGGATGGCGACTAGCATCTGCTGCAAGTAATTCTGGGATTTTAGGATTAATAGGTGCAGGTAGCATGTATCCAGATGTGTTACGTGAGCATATCCAAAAATGTAAACAGGCAACGAACAACTCCTTTGGTGTTAATGTCCCAATGTTGTATCCAAACATTGAAGAGATTATGAATATTATTGTAGAAGAAGGTGTCAAAATTGTGTTTACGTCAGCAGGAAACCCAAAAACATGGACCAAATGGTTACAAGATAGGGGAATTACAGTGGTGCATGTGGTTAGTAGTGTCAAGTTTGCTTTAAAAGCACAAGATGCAGGTGTGGATGCTGTGGTGGCTGAAGGTTTTGAAGCTGGTGGACACAATGGTCGTGACGAAACCACAACACTAACTTTAATACCTATGGTACGTGAGCAGTTAAACATACCATTAATTGCAGCAGGTGGTATTGCAACTGGAAAAGCTATGTTAGCCTGTATGGTGTTAGGTGCAGATGGCGTACAAGTGGGTAGCCGATTTGTAGCCAGTACAGAAAGTAGCGCACATCAAGCTTTTAAGCAAGTAGTTGTTGATGCTAAAGAAGGCGACACGCAATTAACCCTAAAAGAATTAGCACCAGTTAGATTGATTAAAAATAAGTTTTACCAACAAGTTGAAGACTTATATAAAACTGGTCCAACACCAGAACAACTTAAAGAGTTGTTAGGTCGCGCACGTGCTAAAAAAGGCATGTTTGAAGGTGATTTGGAAGAAGGCGAATTAGAAATTGGTCAAATTGCAGGATTAATCCATGACATTAAACCTGTTGCTGAGATTATTAAAGAAATGGTTGAGGAGTTTGAGGAGGCGAAAAAAGAAGTGATCAGCCTTTAATGTATTTAATGATAATTTTCCATTAAAAATTCTTCTCAAAACCACTACTTTTGCCAAATGGTTTTATCCCAATACACTAAAGAGTTTAAATACAATTGGCAACTTGCAGCTCCAGTTATGTTGGGTATGTTGGGACATACCTTTGTGAGCTTTGTAGACAATATTATGGTTGGTCAATTGGGTACTGCAGAGTTAGCTGCTGTGTCTTTAGGGAATAGCTTTATGTTTATTGCTATGTCCATTGGTATTGGTTTTAGTACTGCAATTACACCTTTAGTTGCAGAAGCAGATGGCGCAGACGATTTTGCTAAAGGCAAATCGGCTTTTAAACACGGACTATTTTTATGTACTGTTTTAGGTGTGTTGTTATTCCTACTCGTCTTTTTTGCTAAACCATTAATGTACTTGATGAAGCAACCTGTTGAGGTGGTTCAATTAGCTATTCCGTATTTAGATTTAGTGGCGTTTTCGTTAATACCATTGATTGTCTTTCAAGGATTTAAGCAATTTAGTGATGGTTTGTCATTAACCAAATACCCAATGTACGCTACAATTGTCGCTAACCTAGTTAATGTTGGTTTAAACTACTTGTTAATCTTTGGTAAGTTTGGTTTTCCAGAACTAGGTATAGTTGGTGCAGCTTACGGGACTTTAGCCTCTCGTTTTATAATGGTCGCTTATTTGTGGTGGTTATTGAAAGGTCGCGAAAAATCTAAAGCTTATGTCACCAATATTAAGTTTTTTGTATTAGATAAATTAATGCTAAACAAAATTATAGGTCTTGGAATGCCAAGTGCCATGCAAATGTTTTTTGAGGTTGCCATATTTACTGCTGCAATTTGGCTGAGTGGATTATTAGGTAAAAATCCTCAAGCTGCTAATCAAATTGCATTAAATTTAAGCTCTATGACTTTTATGGTCGCCATGGGATTAAGTGTAGCTTCTATGATTAGAGTGGGAAATCAAAAAGGGTTACAGCAGTATTTTGAGTTACGTCGTATAGCAGTATCGTTATTTTTAATGGGCTTTGTCTTTGCAGTTATTTTTGCGTCGTTATTCTTAATATTTAATCAGTTTTTACCACGAATTTATGTCGATTTTGACGATGTTATCAACTTTACAGATAATATGGAAGTGGTTACCATTGCGTCTCAATTATTAATTGCAGCAGCTATTTTTCAGATTAGTGATAGCTTACAAGTTATTGTTTTGGGTGCTTTACGTGGATTGCAAGATGTTAAAATACCTACGGTTATAACCTTTATTTCTTATTGGTTAATTGGGTTTCCAGTCAGTTGGTATTTAGGTAAAGAAGATGCTTATGGCAGCTTTGGTATTTGGCTAGGATTATTAGCAGGATTGTCATCTGCAGCAATTTTATTATTTATAAGGTTTAATTATCTCACAAAAAAGCTAATTTTGAATTCAGCTAACAACTAAAAGCTAAAAGTTAAAAAAATGGAACTACCAAAATACATACTAGGTGATAATACAGATTTTCCAAACGCAATTTTTGTTATTCATACAGAGTTTCCTAGATTTATAATAAATTTAGAAGATGATGACGTAGAATGGTTTGAAGATTTTAACCAACATGACGAAAAAGAGCTAGAAATGGAAATGGAAAATTTAATAAAAGAAGCTACTGCGTTTTATGATAGGGAAGTAGCACGATACGAAGAATAATTACATGTTAGATCAATTAGTAGAATACGATAAAGAACTCTTTTTATTTTTAAACAATTTAGGATCTACCACTTGGGATGGTTTCTGGTTGTTTTATACCGATAAACTACACTGGATTCCTTTATATGCTGTCCTAGCAGTGTTAATGTATAAACGCTTAAACACTAAAATGTTTGTATTAACCTTAGTGGTTATTGCTTTAATGATTTTGTTTACAGATCAAATTACTAACTTATTTAAAAACGTTATTGTAAAACGTCATAGACCGTGTCATGAAGACGAATTAGTACAAGCCATGCGATTGCTTAAATCATGGTGTGGTGGTCAATATGGATATTTTTCTGGACACTCTAGTAATAGTATGGCTGTCGCAATTTTTTCAGGGTTAATTTTAAGATATAAATACAAATACCTGATTTATATATTAATTATTTGGGCTATGGCAATGGCTTACAGTCGTGTGTATATTGGTGTACATTATCCACTAGATATTTTAACAGGTATGATTTTTGGTGGGTTATCTGGATGGATGTTCTACAAGTTAGATAAGTATCTGCAATCTAGATTTCAGTTAAAATAACTTATTTCTTTTTAAAC
Organism: Olleya sp. YS; assembly: GCF_029760915.1. Classification (NCBI taxonomy): domain Bacteria; kingdom Pseudomonadati; phylum Bacteroidota; class Flavobacteriia; order Flavobacteriales; family Flavobacteriaceae; genus Olleya; species Olleya sp. YS. The sequence goes on from NZ_CP121685.1 coordinate 2,126,532, forward strand.
AAATAATAGTTGCTAATCAGCCTCTCTTTATACTGTTTACTTCCTGGTTCACTTTCGTTTAAGTCGTAAGTATCTAGTTTTTCAATGCTGTACTTTTCAATCAATACCGCTTGATCTTCTGGACTAATTCCGTTTGCTAAAACACCAAATTTAGTCTCTAACGGGAATTTGAATGTATTCTCTCCAATTTTTATTTGCGGAATCTTTTCACCATACTGCCAAATGGTTTCTGGTGGCACATAATTAAACGCATACACTTTTAGGTCACGTTGTTTGTTATCTTTTAATAAAGTTGAAACTGGGTTAAAGTTTTCACTAGTAAATCCTTTAAAAACAGGTAATCCAAACAAAAATAAAGCTCCAAAAAAAGTAACGGTTAACAAAAACACGTGTTTTATTTCTTTTTTAATTAATTGAAGAAGAATTGCAAGTCCTAAAGCAAATACGACTACAGAAAATAAAATGAAAGGAACTAACACCTCATGCAATTCTGCTTTAAATTGAAAGTACAACACTAAAGGTGCAACCAAACCGATTAAAGCAATTAATCCAAAATTAATATACACAGGAAGCGTCTCGCGTTTATCCTTTAGTGTTTTAAATTTTCGGATTAAATACTCGATATAAAATCCAATATTTAACGCTAATGGAATTAAAACTGGCATCAAATAACGTGACTTTTTCTCTGGAATAATAGATAACAAAATCACAGCAAAAATAGTCCATAAAAACGTGAATTTATAAGCTTTATAATGTATGGCTCTGCGCTTTAAATAAGGGTATAATAAACTAATAAATGCAGGAATAGTCCACAAACCACTTTGTGTAAAAAAACTCCAATAGTAATAAAATGGTCTCACGTTATAACTAGTCCAATTTCCTGTTTCTCTACTTGTAATGGCTGTAAACGTTTCTGGATCTTCTAATCTTACATACAAATACCACCAACCACCAACAACAATACCTAGTATTAAAATGGCTACAATTGGTGCTACTTTTGCTTTGATATTTTGGTATTTAAAGCTAAAACCATAGGCTAATAAAAACGGTAGAAGTAACGCGTAAAAACTTACAGGTCCTTTGCTTAAAATAGAGCAGCCAATAGCAACACCAGCAATAATAACGTGTTTCCAATGGATGTTTTTGGACTTAAAAGACTTGTATAAATGGTAAATGGCAACCATCATAAAACCATGAGTAAAAATATCCCAAGGTGCTTCAATAGTAATCCCAATTACGTAAAACGAGGTGATTAAAATCAAGGTATTAATTATACTATGCGCTCTGCTTTTTAATAACGATTTTGATAATTTAAAGCAATATGCTGCCAAAACCATAATCATAAGTATAGCTGGTAAACGCATGCCAAATACACTATTTAAGCCAAATACTAAACCAGAAATTGCAGTTAACCAAGTTGGTAAAGGAGGTTTTTCGTAACGTGCTTCACCATTCATGGTAGTTAATAACCAGTTGTTATCCTGAATCATTTCTCTTGCAGTAATAAAATTACGCGCTTCCATTATGGTGACTTGGATTGTTTCCAGGTTTGGTAATAGCATAATGGCTATAATCAAACAAATAATAAGTAGCGGATATTTTTTAAACGATTTAGGCATTCTGCTGTTTTAAGATTAACAAATTGCGGATATAAATAATGGCACCTAACGAGTGTCCAACAAGCAACACATAATCCACTCTAAAAATAGCGTAGGTCAATATTAATAACGACCCAACTAAGCTTAATGCCCAAAACCCAAAAGGTAGCGAGGATTCTTTATGTTTTTCAGAATACATCCATTGGTACACAAAGCGTAAGGTAAATACAATTTGAGAGATGATTCCTAGTACTAATAACCATAACGGAATGGCTTCGTTTTTAAACAACCTAACCGTATCAATTTCATTATTATTAAAGTAAAAAACCGTAATAAAAACAGGCATAAATAACAATATCCATCGCATAACTACAGGACATGTTTTCCATTGGTTTTGTAGCTGTAAATTTCTAATATAAATATAATAGGTTAAACCTTGACCTAACATAATTGCAAAATCATCACGTAAATACCCATAAATAAACAACAAAAAAGAAGCCACTAGACTAAGTGTCCAAAATAAGGTTGGCGTAATGACGCGCTTCTGTTTTTCGCTAGTTAACCACTGGATAATTAAGCGAGAAGAAAATAAAATTTGCGCTAAAAATCCAATACTAAGTACAATCCAATTACTCATTATTTTGTTTTGGCTACGTCGTAGTTAATATACTTTTTCTTCATCCACAGATAGGCAAAACAATCTAATAAAGGTCCTAATAACCTGTTCCACAATCCAAATTTAGCTTCGCCAGCAACACGCGGAAAATGTTGTACAGGTATCTGCTTTATTTTACCGTTTTGTAATAAAATCATAGCAGGTAAAAATCGGTGAAGCCCTTTAAACATTGGGATGCGTTTAGCATAGTCTGTTTTAATCACTTTTAACGGACAGCCTGTATCGTCCATTCCGTCTTTGGTAAACGCACGTCTAATTCCGTTTGCAATTTTAGACGACATATTTTTAACAAAACTATCTTTACGGTTAGCGCGTACACCTGTTACTAAATCAAATTCGCCAATATGCTCTAACAGTAAATTAAAATCTTCTGGTGCAGTTTGTAAGTCAGAGTCTATATAACCTACCAATTCTGTTTTTGTATAATCAAAACCTGCTTTAATAGCAGCACTCAAGCCTCTATTGTCCTTAAATAAAATGTAATCAAATGCCTCATTTCTGTCACAAATGGTTTCAATTAATGCTTGACTATTGTCTTTGGACCCATCGTTTACAAATAACACTTTAGTCGTTTTAGTCGCTATTTTGGTATAAGCCAAAAGCTCTTTTTCCACTCTAAGTAAATTATCCTCTTCATTATAAACAGGAACAACAATGGTAAATTGGTAGTTCATAAACCTCTTTTAATGCTACAAATGTATTGTTTTTTATAGAATTGAAATTACTATCGAAAAAAAATCTGTTTCTTTGTATTACAGAATAGCACTTATGAAAATATTAGTTACTGGAGCAGTAGGTTTTATAGGCTCTCACACTTGCGAGCGATTACACAAATTAGGTCACGAGGTTGTTGGTTTAGACAATTTTAACGACTATTACAGCTTGACGCTGAAAACCTTAAACGAAAAAGCATTATTAGAAAAAGGAATAACAGTGATAAAATCTGATTTAAGAGATCCAGATTTTGCTGAAACTTTGCCAAAAGACATCAACTATATATTTCATTTTGCTGCACAACCAGGTATTTCTGCGACCTCTACGTTTGAAGACTATTTTACCAATAATATTATTGCCACCAAAAACCTGATTGACTATGCTTTGCAATGCATAGACTTACAATTATTTGTTAATATTGGAACCTCGTCTATTTACGGTCTGGAAGCAACGTTTCCAGAAAGTGTGGCTCCAAAACCAGCATCGCATTATGGTGTGACTAAATTAACAGCAGAGCAGTTAGTATTACAAAAAAGTAGAGAGCAAGTCTTTAAAAGCTGCTCGTTACGTTTGTATTCTGTAATTGGACCAAGAGAGCGTCCAGAGAAAATGTACACCAAGTTAATAGCGTGTGCCTTTAATGGAGAGGCTTTCCCATTGTATGAAGGTAGTGCCTCACATTTACGTAGTTTTACCTATGTTGGAGACATCGTCGATGGAATAGTTAGCGTGATTGGTAACGACACCAAAGTAGATGGCGAAATCATTAACCTAGGTACAGAAGTAGAGCACACCACACAAGAAGGGATTGAAGCAGTTGAGCAAGTGATTGGGCAATCCATAACAATAAACCATGTTAAAGCTAGAGTAGGTGACCAATTACGTACAAAAGCTAATATTGATAAAGCCAGAAAGCTATTAGACTATAATCCACAAACCACCTTATTAGAAGGTGTTAAAGCACAAGTAGATTGGTATAAGGCTAATTTTTTGTAGTGAGATTTTAAAGTTTTGTTTAATGGTTTTGTGTATAGTTAGTTGTGTTGGCTAGAACTAAATAAGTAAAAGAAAACCCGTCCATTTTTCTGAGTACAAACAGATACAGCAATTAATTGTGACACGTTGTTGGACATAGTGTTTTTTATCTTTTAAATATTCCGTTTTGGTCAATGAAGCCAACTAATTGTTTAATCTCTAATGGTTTGCTCCAGTTTCTGTGAATCATTCTATGGCAGTTTGAGCAAACTGGAACTAAATTTTGTAAAGCTTTATCCAGAGTTTTCTCCAAATCCTCATCTTGAAATTGAAAAATAGGTTTTTCGTGATGAATTTCTATGAAACCTTTTCCGTGTTCTCCGTAAAAATTTTCAAAGTCAAATGTACAACAATTACAAGCTATGTGACCATCTTTAGTGAAATGTTCGATAGCATAATTTCTTAATTTAGTTGAACGTTCATAAACTTTTACTTTTGCTACTTTTTTAACTCCTTCTTGAATTATAATATTTTCATCAAATGTTAATCGTTTTCTTTCTCCTTTTTCTATTTCTTTTAAATTATCTTTAATGTCAGAATAGTCAAAATCATTTGTGAGTAAGTATCTTAATTCAGCTTTATGGTCTTTTAAATACTGTTTTCCTTTGTTTGTTATATATAGCGGACTTCCAGCTTTTGATTCACGTTCAATAAACCCATTTTTAACGAAAGGTCTTTTACTTGCTGTTAGATTTCTGACAATTTGAGAAAAATAATCGTCATTTCTATTTGCTAAAATAACTAAATCGTCTCCTGATGGTTTTAAAATATCTCTTAATAAACTTGATAATTCAGAGGTATTTATCTTTCCGTTTTTTAAGCTTATTAAATATAATGCAGGAAGCCTTAAATCTCCTTCGTAAATTCTTTCGCTCATTTAGTAGTTTGTTATTAATAAATGTTCAGTTTCTTTATTATTTCTATTCATAAAACTTACTAAATAAGTTTTGTCAAATGTTGAAATTTTAATCTCAGGATGTGTATATAAATCTAAAATAAAATCTGTGTTTTTTATTATCATCATCCATTTTGCTCTGCACTTTTTAATTAAAAAGTCAGCAAGTCTTTTTTGGTCAGATTTAACAAAATCGTTTTGAGCATATGTGCTAAATTCTGTGTCATATGGTGGATCTAAAAAGATAAAATCATCTTCTGTTGGCTGAAAAAGATTAAAAAATTCTTGAAAATCCGCATTTACAATATTTGTTTTTGATAACAATTCTTGTAATGGCTCTGATTTTAAATAATCAATTTTCTTTCTGAAATTTTTATTGTTATATGCAATTCCACCATAAGGAACATTAAATTCGCCTCTTGAATTGTAGCGAAACATACCTGAATAAGCGTAATTACGAATAAATAAAAATATTGCTGTGTAAAACGCTTGGTTTAGTTCATACTTTTTGTGAAAGTTATAAATATGTCTGAAATGCATATAAAATGCACTTTTTAAAGCAGTTTCTATATTATCTAAAATATCTTTGTCTGGAAGTTTACCTTTTTCTTTTTCAAGAACTTTCATTCTTGAAGTTTTTCGAACTAAATTTTTCTTTATTTCTTTTAAGAAATTTTCAATATTGAAGTTGAAATAAGAAGAAAAAAGCCCGTTGAACTCTTTAGAGTTTTTTAAGATAAACTCATAAATTTTATTTGACAAAATATCTTTGGATATTATGTCGCATGCAAAATCTTTATAGATTTTTATAAAAAAACTTTGATTTTTTTCTGAAATGTTTCCTAAAACTTCCCAATTGTGAATTATTTCATCAATTGCTTTGAAAAACATCTCCCTTTCGTCCGAAACTATGATTTTATATAAATCAATTAATTCGTGTGCTTTATCATTTATGAAATATTCTTTTGCTTGAATTGCGGTATAAACTGAACCTCCACCAACAAAAGGCTCGAAATAATTTTCAAAATAGTCAGGAAGATTTGGAATGATATATTTTAATTCCTGTTCCTTTCCACCAGCCCATTTTACAAGTGGTTCAAGTCTTCGCTCTTTTGTGTAATTAGCAAAACTTAAATTGATTTGATTATACGTTACTACTGGTTCTTCAACAATTGTATTCATAACGTAAATTTAAAATTTTTATATTTCGGTTTAAACAAATTTCAATGAATTTTACAGTTTTTGTTCACATTTGTGTACAACTTATATGATATAAACCATATATTAATATTTTATATCAGTCGTTAAACGAAGTTAGACGTTTTTTTTACAAAGTCAAGTTATTATTCCAATCCCAACAAATACTCAGCAGCAGCAAATGGTGTGGTTTGGTTAGTTTCGATAAGCTCTAGCTGTTTTTTAAGCTCTAGCTTAATGCTTTCATTATTAAAAAAATCTGCTTTTAAACGATTTTCTATAGTTTGAATAAGCCAAAACTTGTTTTGCTCTTGACGTTTATTATAAAAATAATTATTAGCAACGGTAATTTCTAAATAGTCCTTTATAATATGGTAAATGTCATCAATACCTTTGTTGTTAATAGCACTGCACATAGTGACTTTGGGTTGCCAACCCGTTGCTTTTTCTGGGTATAAATGTAAGGCTCTGTTAAATTCTACTTTAGCGAGTTTGGCTGCTTTAAGGTTGTCACCATCTGCTTTATTTATAGCTATAGCATCTGCCATTTCTATAATACCACGTTTAATACCTTGTAACTCGTCTCCAGCTCCAGCTAATTTTAATAGTAAAAAGAAATCGACCATACTATGTACAGCAGTTTCGCTTTGTCCTACACCAACGGTTTCAATAATTATGGAGTCAAAACCAGCAGCTTCACAAAGGATAATGGTTTCGCGCGTTTTTCTTGCCACTCCACCTAAAGAGTCTCCTGAAGCAGATGGACGTATAAACGCTTTGTTGTTTTTGACCAAGTCTTCCATTCTGGTTTTATCACCTAAAATACTTCCTTTGGTCAAACTACTACTTGGATCTACAGCTAAGACTGCTACTTTTTTACCAATGCTAGTTAGATAGGTTCCAAACGCTTCAATAAAGGTGCTTTTACCTACACCAGGCACACCAGTAATACCAATTCTAACCGATTGATTAGCATGTGGCAAACAGGCTTTAATAATGGCATGGGCTTGCTCTGTATGTTTTGGGTGTTTGCTTTCTACTATGGTGATGGCTTGACTTAAAGCCGTAATATTGCCTTCTAAAATAGCATCTACAAGGTCTTTTGTAGTACGTTGTAATTTACGTTTGGCTTTAATTTTTGAAATAGCAGCATCGCTAGTCGTTTCTGATAGAGAAACACCTTCATTTTCTGATAATGCTGATTTCTTGTTTTTTGCCACAAATACATACATTTAGTTCGTGTAAGAAGGACTACTTACTGCCTACTAAACACTACTTACTAACTATTAGTTTTTCAATGGGATTTCAATCTTTACATCATCCCAAGCCATAGTCATTTTTAAATCGTCTGTCGAGTTGTCAAACGCAATGGTAAATTGCTCCACAGATTTATCCAATTTTTGAGCTGGTACTTCTACTTCTACCACATCAAAATTAGGATCCCAATTGGGTTCCATTTTTTCGTTAACTCCCCAATCATACTGCTTAGAGTTAAACATGACTTTCCATTGGTCTTCCATTGGAACGGTCCACAACGTATATTTTCCTTTAGGCAATAACATGCCTTTAATAGATAAATCCTCATTGGTTTCAAAGGTGGTCGCTTCATTTGCTCCTGTACGCCAAACTTTATTAAAAGGGACTAAGGCGCCAAAAACATCTCGATCTCGTTTGGATGGTCTGTTATAAAACACTTCCAGCTCTAAGTGTCCAACTTCAAACACAACCGTTTTTTTAGGACTTAATGGTTTATTAAATAATCCACCTTCTGTAGTAAAATTATATATGAATAAGCCAGTAACTATAAGCAATAGTACTACCATGACCCATTTTAAGAATGTATTCATTTAAAAAATATAATGATTAATAGTTCAACAAAATTAACTGAAAATTTAGTACTTACAGAAACATAACGCTTAAATTATTTATAAATATTGTACTAACTTGAAAAAAAAAATTCAACTTTTTTGCAACACTACTTTTTTTGTGTCGTCTTTAGATTGAACACTAACCAAAAACCAACAAGTGAAAGTCGTTACGTTAGATAACATAGAGTTGTGTAAACAAAACAACCGAAAAGCACAATTGCAGTTGTATAACCAATATTGTGATGCCATGTACCATGTGGCTTTACGGTTTGTCCATCACACTGCAGAAGCAGAAGATGTAGTACAGGACGCATTTATTAAAGCGTTTACAAAACTACATCAATTTAAAGGCGACGTTACTTTTGGCGCTTGGTTAAAACGTATTGTTATTAATAAAAGTATTGATTATTTAAAGTCTAAAAAACAACGTTTAGTTGAATTAGATGAGGTGCACCTAAAAGTAATTGATACAGATACTAGTGACAAATGGTTAGTAGAAGACACAACAACTTTAGACCAAATTAAGCAAGCCATTAACAAGCTTCCGGATAAATACAGGTACGTCGTCATGCTCTTTTTAATAGAAGGTTATGATCATCAAGAGATTTCTGAAATATTAAATATTACCGAAGTCGCATCACGTACACAACTATCCAGAGGAAAAGTAAAATTGCAAGACCTTTTAAAACACAATCATTATGGCGAAAGATATTAGAGACCTATTCAAAAACGATAACAAAGTATCTCATCAGCAGATGTCCCAAGGACACGAAGCACGATTTTTAGAGAAGCTAGACCAAGCATTGCCACAAAAAAAGCAATCCAGATGGACGTTTTTAAATATTGCAGCAAGCGTACTACTAGTCATTGGTTTAGGTTTCGGAAGTTACACACTATTTAAAAAGGATATAGAGCCTATAAAAGTGGTGGACAACGACCAACCTAATACTGAAAAAACGATGACGCTTGGCGATATCTCTCCAGATTTAAAAAAGGTGGAAGATTATTATGTGGCTAATATCAATTTAGAGTTATCTAAATTAAAATTAACACCAGACAATAAAGAACTGTTTGATGGTTATGTGTTACGGTTAGAAGAATTAAATGCAGAATACAAAAGCCTATCTAAAGAGCTGACCGATAATGGTCCAGATGAGCATACAGTTAATGCCTTAATCCAAAACCTGAAATTTCGTTTAAACTTGATGTATCGTCTTAAAGAACAACTCAATCAATTAAACAACATAGAAGCTTCCCAAGGGTAGGCTACTAATTAACAAGAAAATGTCACACTAAGCTTGTCGAAGTGTCTAAAAAAAACTAAAAAAGATGAAAACTATATATCTAAATTTAATTTTATTACTAGTAACCGTAAGTGTTACTGCACAACAAAAGTTAAGCAAAATAGACCAATCTGTAAGAGCTAACAAAGATGTTACTGTAGATTTAAATACCAGTCACACTAATATTATTGTAGAAACTTGGAATAAAGATTACATAGAAGTTGAAGCTTATATCGAAAGCAAAAAACTAACTAAAGAACAACTACAAAAAGCAATAGACAATTGGGATGTCACCCTTACAGGAGATTCTGATTACGTAACAATTACTTCAAAAGGAGCAAGAGGTATCTGGTCTGATGATTTGAGCGTCACTATTTTAGATGAAGCATCTATTGAGGCTTTGGCAAATCTACCTGAAACATTAGAACTCAACCTAGAGCCTGTATTAAAAAGTTTAGAAAACTTGGAAGTATTGGGCGAGTTGCCAGAAAAATTAAAGTTGTTAAACCTTCCAAAGTCACCAGACGGTAATTATAATATCGATTTTGATTACGATAGATATAAAAAAGAAGGCGAATCCTATTTAAACTCCTGGAGTAAAAAATACAGAACAGAGTATGGTGAAGCCTATGAAAAAGAAATGCGCGAATGGGCAAAAAGCATCAATCAGGAAGACCTTGACCAGTTTGAAAAAGATATGGAAGAATGGGGAAAGCAGTTAGGTAAAAAAATGGAGGAAGCTTTTGGTGAAGACTTTGAAAAAAGTATGGAAGAATGGGGAGAAAACTTTGGTAAAAAAATGGAGGAAGCTTTTGGCGAAGACTTTGAAAAACGAATGGAAGCTTTTGGAGAACGTCTAGAAAAAGAGTTAGTACCTAAATTAGAAGAACTAGAAAAACGTTTTGAAGCTGAATTTAATGAAGATGGAAAAAAAACAACCAAAAAAAGCGGTAAGTTGTTTGAAGATATAGATTATAACACCACAAAAACCATCATTATAAAAATGCCAAAAAAGGCGAAGCTAAAACTTAACGTTAGACATGGCGAGTTAAAACTAGCCAACGTGTTAGAAAACACCAAAGGAGATATCTCTCATGGATCATTAATAGCTAATCACATTACTGGAGGTAACACCTCCATTAATGTGTCTTATGCTAAAGTGGCTGTAAAAGATTGGATGTCTGGTGAGTTGAAGTTAAAATATGTGGATGATGCCATTATCGCTAATGCCAATAACTTAATACTTAATGCAGTGTCTTCAGATATTGAAATTAATACGCTTTCTGGAAACTCAGTTATTAACGGAAGCTTTGGCGATTTATTAATCAATACCATAGCTTCAGATTTTAGTAATTTAAATATTATTTTAGAAAACAGTGATGCCAAATTAAACTTGCCAAATACAGATTACAATCTGTTTTATAGTGGTAACAAATCTAAATTCAACAATGTAAGTACCTCAAATAAAACCATAAAACACTACCCAAACAATAATAGTAATACTAGCAAAACTATTGTGATTAATGCCAAATTTAGTACTGTAGTTGCTAAATAAATTCTTTAAATTTGGGTTCAATTTTAATATAAAATGAATTCAAAGACACTGTCCCTAATCTTAAGTCAATACACTTCAAAAAACTTATACGTCATTGACGCTTCCATTCCAAAATCAGATTATATTTCTATAGATTTATCGCAATCCAATCCAGCGTTAGATACCTTTGATAATTCTTCATCCAAAGCTTGGGATACCTATATTACCAATTACTTAAACACACACAACAAACAAGTAGCTTTTGGTGGTTATTTAGAGCGTCGAAATTTATATAATAGAAGCGCCTATTTTGCATCACAAAGTCAAGCAGAACAGCGCAATATCCATTTAGGTTTAGATTTATGGTGTCCAGCAGACACACCAGTTTTAGCTTGTTTTGATGGTACCATCCACAGTTTTAAAAACAACACCAATTTTGGAGATTATGGTCCAACCCTAGTTTTGCAACACAAAATCAATGAGGTTGCATTTTACACTTTGTATGGTCATTTAAGTGTAGCGTCCATACTAAATTTAAAAGTAGGCAAAATGGTACAACAAGGTGATACCATAGCTTATTTGGGAGACGCATCTGTAAATGGTGACTATGCGCCACATTTACACTTTCAAATTATAATTGATATACAAGACTATGTTGGAGATTATCCAGGTGTTTGTAGTTTAAATGATTTAGAATTTTTTAAGCAGAACACTATTAATCCTGAAGTGGTTTTGGGGTTGGAGTGAGATATTTTGGATTATATATTTAGAAATATCATTAATTATACATGTTATTGGGTTTTAAGTTTTTGAAAAAAATTAATGCTTTATTTAGCTTATTTTTTATTTCAGAGTTTGGTTTATTTAAAATCCAGTTTTCGATTCCATGAAAACTTTCCACAGGAAAAACTATTCCGTAATCATTTTTCCAATTATCCAATGCTAACTCTAGATTTAAATCTTTGTCAATTAATATTTTGTTATAAATTCCATACATTTCAAAAACACTCATAGCATCTTTATTTTCTGAAAATTTATTTTTAAAAATTTTGACTAGTTTTTTGTCAAAACTTTCATCATTTACGATGTTTTCCTCAAAGAGGTTTGTATAAATAAAACAATTTTCTGGATTAGCTTTAATACCTTTTTTATAATACTCTACAGCTTTCTGATGATGATTTAATTGACCACTAGAAATGCCAGCATTATTATATGCTTGGTCATTTAAAGGATTAATATAAATAATTCTATCAAAAGCTTCAATAGCTTTCAAATGTTGTTTGTTTATATCGTAAATAGTTCCTAAATGCTTTAAAGCTACTTCAAAATTTTTATCTAATTCAGTTGCTTTTTCTAATGCAATAATAGAAGATTCAACATCTCCAGATTTAAATTTGTACAAACCAATATATGCCCAATCATTCGGAGTTCTTTTTGAAGGTTTAGTTGTCAATGCATTATTAGAATATTGTTCTATCATATCCCAATCCCTTTTGGTGTACTGAAATAATGCTTTTTTTCCAATCATGAAAATAGATTCTTGATGGCGATACTGAAACTCAAGACGTTTAAGAATAGATTTAGCCTCATCTCTTGTTTTCTTGTATTTTTTCCAAATGTGATGAGGTTTATTATAAAGAAATGCAAAAGCAGCAAAAGCTGCTAGCATCAGAGCAAAAGCAGCACTTATAATTTGTATAATTGTTGTCTGACTGTCTTTGTAAAATTCTCTTTGAGACTCATTATTCTTTTCAAGATTAGAAATACTTTCTTCGAGAACAGCAATTCGAGTATTTAATTTATTTGTATTGTCTTTATATGTTTTTAGTTCGTTTTTTAGGCTTTTTAAATTATTTGATTTTATACTATCCGTTTCATTTTGTGTGAAACCTATACCTATATTTATAATTAAAAAAAACTTAATAATTTGATGTTTCATGATTATAATTAAATTACTTGAAATATTGTATAAATTTGTACTACGATGTTCTCGAAATAAAATTTATAACACTCTCATACATTATGGTAACCAAACGAAGTTAGCCTAAAAATTTCACAAATTCAAATAACAAAAAAAGCCAAAACAATTGTTTTGGCTTTTTAATATCTGCATTGTAAAACTAGTTATTTACTATTTTTTAAAGCTGTCAACTCAGCAATTTTACAAATCACTTCGGTAGCTTTTATCATGCTTTCCACTGGAACATACTCGTAACGTCCATGAAAATTATGTCCTCCAGCAAAAATATTTGGACAGGGTAAACCCATATAACTTAGTTGCGAGCCATCTGTACCACCACGTATGGCTTTAATTAGAGGTTTGATGTCCAATTGTTTCATGGCTTCTTCAGCGATATCTACAATATGCATTACAGGTTCTACCTTTTCTTTCATGTTATAATATTGGTCTTTAATCTCAATGGTAATAACCTCTCTTTCGTACTGAGAATTTAACTCGTCAGTCAACTTTTGCATCACTTCTTTTCTAGCTTCAAAATGTCCCTTATCGTGGTCTCTGATAATATATTCTAAAACCGTTTCGTCCACTTCACCTTTTATAGAATACAAATGAAAAAACCCTTGATACCCTTCGGTATGTTCTGGAGTTTCTAATCTTGGTAACGAGTTAATAAACTCGGTTGCAATGTACATGCTATTAACCATTTTTCCTTTGGCATAACCAGGATGTACAATTTCTCCTTTTACTTTTACAACTGCTCCAGCAGCATTAAAATTCTCATATTCCAGCTCGCCAATTTGGCTACCATCCATCGTGTAAGCCCAATCTGCTCCAAATTTAGCAACGTCAAATTTGTGTGCACCACGACCAATTTCTTCGTCAGGCGTAAATCCTACACGTATTTTTCCGTGTTTAATTTGCGGATTAGCAATTAGGTATTCCATTGCTGACACTATTTCGGTAATTCCTGCTTTGTCATCTGCACCTAACAGTGTGGTTCCGTCTGTGGTAATTAAGGTTTGACCTTTGTATAATAGTAAATCTTCAAAATAATCTGGTGATAATACAATGTTTTGTTCAGCATTTAACACGATATCTTTACCATCATAGGCTTCAATAATTTGAGGTTTGACGTTGGCTCCTGTAAAATCTGGAGTGGTATCAAAATGCGAAATAAATCCTATAACAGGCACGTCATGGTCAACATTACTAGGTAAGGTTGCCATAATATAGGCATGCTTGTCTATAGTTACATCTTCCATACCTATAGCTTTTAGCTCGTCTACCAACGCGTTGGCTAAATCCCATTGTTTGGCTGTACTAGGTGTGGTGTCGCTTGTTGGATCAGACTCGGTATCTACTGTAACGTAACTAACAAATCGTTTAATTATATCTTCTTTTGAAATCATAATATTTCCTGCGAAAGCAGGAATCTTTTTAATGGTTAATATTTTTTTAATCGAATTTCTAAAGTATAAAAGTACAATATCTATCGCTTATTTAAATTGTAAATCACATTTTTTCGAAGTACTTTTGTGCAAACATTGATAGATGTACAAATTACTACTAAGACCTCTTTTTTTTCTTTTCGATCCTGAAAAAATTCATCATTTTACATTTTCATTAATAAAATTTACGTCTAAAATTCCAGGAATGACTTCTGTGTTTAGACGTTTATACACTATAGAAGATTCTAAGTTAGAACGTCAACTCTTCGGTTTAACGTTTAAAAACCCAGTAGGACTTGCAGCAGGTTTCGATAAAAATGCAGTGTTGTATAACGAACTAGCTAACTTTGGATTTGGTTTTATTGAAATTGGAACCGTAACACCAAAAGGACAAGCTGGAAACCCAAAGAAACGTTTATTTAGATTAAAAGACGACCAAGGAATTATAAACCGAATGGGTTTTAATAACGAAGGTCTTGAAGCTGCCATCCAGCAACTTAAAAAAAATAAAGGGAAAGTAATAATAGGTGGAAACATAGGTAAAAACACCCAAACCAAGCCTGAAGATTACACCAATGATTATTTAGACTGTTTTAGAGAGCTTCATCCTTATGTGGACTATTTTGTGTTAAACGTAAGTTGTCCTAATGTTGGGAGTCACGCCAAATTAAACGATAAAGATTACTTATTGGAATTAATTGCAACTGTCCAAAAAGCAAATAAAGAGTTGTCTGGTCGAGCGCAGTCGAGACCTATTTTACTAAAAATAGCACCAGATTTAAATCAAGGTCAATTAGATGAAATAATAGAACTTGTTGCCGAAACCAACTTAGATGGTGTCATTGCCAGCAATACGTCTGTAGACAGAACAGGATTAAAAACTTCGGACAAACGATTAGCCCAAATAGGTAATGGAGGATTAAGTGGACAGCCTATTAAAGCTAAATCCACACAAGTGATTAAATACTTAGCAGATAAAAGCCATAAAGCCTTCCCAATTATTGGAGTAGGTGGTATCCACTCTGCAGCAGACGCTTTAGAAAAATTGGAAGCAGGAGCTGATTTGGTACAGATTTACACAGGATTTATTTACGAAGGACCAAGTCTTATTAAACAAATAAACAAAGCCATTTTAAACCATTCTTAAATGCAATACGACACGCTATTATTGTTTGTAGTTGCGACGTCTGCTTTAGCAATTTCGCCAGGACCAGATAATATTTATGTGTTAATGCAAAGCATTACCAATGGTCGTAAATATGGTATTGCAACCGTATGTGGATTAATTACAGGGTGTTTAGTGCATACTACTCTAGTGGCTTTTGGAGTCTCTGCTATTATTAAAGAAAACGATACTTTATTTTTTATCATCAAACTGTTTGGTGCTTTGTATTTGCTTTATCTAGCTTACAAAGTCTACAGAAGTGATGCAAAAGTTACATTAAGTAATGACTCGGTACCACAAAAAAGTATGTGGCAATTGTTTAAGCAAGGCTTTATAATGAATGTACTAAATCCTAAAGTGTCTATCTTTTTCTTGGCGTTTTTCCCTGCGTATTTATTTAGTCAAACATTAAATACAGTCACCCAATTTTATGTTTTAGGTTTGTTATTTATGGCAACCTCATTTGTTATTTTTTCTGCAATCGCCATTTTAGCTGGTTTTATTTCAGACTATTTAAAGCGTAGTAAAAACATTGGATTGGTTTTAAAATGGTTGCAAATAGTCGTATTTATTGGTATTGCCATTTTCATTTTCTTTTCTGAAAATTAACTACTTTTATACAAGATTTAAAACCGACAATGTCAAACTACGTAAAAGTTATAGAATGTCCTCGAGATGCCATGCAAGGCATTAAGCAGTTTATTCCTACCGAAAAAAAAGTGCAATACATACAGTCATTGTTAAGAGTGGGTTTTGATACTATAGACTTTGGGAGTTTTGTGTCACCAAAAGCTATTCCGCAAATGGTAGATACAGCAGAAGTTTTGGCACAATTAGATTTGTCTAAAACTACTAGTAAACTGTTGGCAATTGTAGCTAATTCGCGTGGTGCAGATGATGCGTGTCAACATCCAGAAATTGATTATTTAGGATATCCTTTTTCTATTTCAGAGAATTTTCAGATGCGTAATACTCACAAAACTATTGCGCAATCTGTAGTGACTTTACAAGACATTTTAAATAAAGCTGATGCAGTCAATAAAGAAGTCGTGGTTTATATTTCTATGGGTTTTGGAAATCCGTATGGTGATCCTTGGAATGTAGATATTGTTGGCGAGTGGACCGAACGTTTAAGTAAAATGGGAGTAAAAATCTTGTCTTTAAGTGATACAGTTGGTACGTCCAACCCAGAAAATATCGAGTATTTATTCTCTAATTTAATTCCGCAATATGCTAACATCGAGTTTGGCGCACATTTACACACCACACCATCAACATGGTTTGAAAAAGTAGATGCAGCCTACAAAGCAGGATGTAGACGTTTTGATGGAGCTATACAAGGATTTGGTGGATGCCCTATGGCTAAAGATGAATTAACTGGCAATATGCCTACAGAAAAAGTTTTCTCTTATCTAACCGCAAAAAAAGCACATAATTTAAATGCCATGTCATTTGAAAGTGCTTACAATGAAGCCTCTAAGATTTTCAATGCATATCATTAAAAATTTGATATAGCATAAATTAAAAAAAGCTCATAACTAATTAGATATGAGCTTTTTTGTGTTGTAACTATACTTAATTAAAACTGAAACTCTAAACCTGCATAAGCACCAAAAGGATGTCCTGGTCTTAATCCTGCAGGTACACGTGACACTGCATACTCATTATTCAATAAGTTAATGATATTAGCAGTAGCACTTAATTTAGGTGTGATTTTATAACGACCAGATAAGTCTAATACAATTGCGGATTCCACTTTTTGGTTAGCTGGTATATCACCACTTCCAGAGACTGTTCTAAAGGCACCATTGTATCTTGTATTTAAATTAACGCTGTATTTTGCATGTTCTAAACCTATGCTAGCATTAAATTGATGTTTAGCTATGTAAGGGATTTCATCACCTTCTGTAACAGTTCCCCAAATACCATCATCACTTCCAAAACTATTTAAAAACTCGGAGTCTGTCAAGGTATATCCAAGTGTAATTGGTAATGCAAATGTTGTGCTACTTTCTAAAACATCATAATTTAATAGTAGCTCAATTCCTCTTACTGACACTTCTCCAGCATTAAATAAGTCTAAGCTTCCTGTTCCTCCAGAAGCTGATAAATCACTTCCTAAAAGATTACTATAGTCATTATAAAAACCAACTACTTCCCCTTGGATACCATTAACATTGAATCTAGTTCCTAATTCGTAATTTATACTCTCTTCAGCCTTTTGACCGTCTTCATTACCTGGAGGAGAAAATCCTTTGTGTACACCTCCAAATAAGGATAAATCGTTGTTAAATCTATAATTAAAACCTATTCCAGGAATAACTATATCCACTTTGTTTTCTCTACTAGATAAATTATCTCCACTTCTTGAAAGATCACTAGTTCCAAAATTATCTCGGGCTAAAACAATGTTTTCATAACGTAAACCAGGTGTTAGTGTTAAGTTTTTGTATTTAAATTTATACATAGCATAACCTGCAAAAGCTTTGGCGCTACTAATTCTGTTTGCATCACTACCTTCTGGTGCAGCAGTTGTTAGCTGCATGATTCCATTGTTAATGCTATAACCATCTTTCCATTGGAATCGATCTTCCTCATCATAATGATAACGAAATCCAACTTCTACATCGTGAAATGTATTGTCTCCATAAAAGTGATAATCAAATTTAGTTTGTACACCTTTAGAAATATAAGCTCTGTTATTTGCTTTCACTAGTAAAGCATCTGCACCAGAATTTAAATTTCCGTTTGTAAAACCAAAATGAGTAGGATAGTCCTCAGGATTTTCGACAATGGTAGCAATACCAACTTTCTCTCCATTAGCAACAACATCATTCAATTTGTACCAATTACGTTCAAATTTATTGTAGTATGCATTGGTGCGAATACTAAAGTTTTTGCTAAATTCTAGATTGTGTGTTATCAAAAATTGTAAATGCTCATTAGTCATTTTATCAACTTGAGAGCTAGCATAACGATCAAATGGATTGGCTTCAAAATCTGCTTCAGTTAATCCTAAATACGTTTCATTTGACACTTCATCTGCATATTGAAATTTAAACTCTATATTTTGTTGAATTGCTGCATCTTTACTATTATTAAATCTCAATTTTGCTACTATATCGTTTTTATCAAAACCTGTGTTGGCATCATTTAATAGATTTTTAAACCCAGCAGAATTAAAGTTTAAATACTCAATATTATAACCAATATGCTCTTTGCTATCTCCAACAGAAGCATATAATTGTCCACTATTAAAGCTACCGTAAGAGGCTTTTATTCTACCAGAAAAAGTATCAGGAATTTGAGTCGATACCAAGTTAATAGCACCTCCAGTAGTAAAAGGTCCATATTGTACTTGACTACTTCCTTTTAAAATTTCAACTGCTTGCATACGTCCTACCGATGGAAAATAATAAGCAGCAGACGCGCTGTAAGGTGCAGGAGCTATTAGCACTCCATCTTCCATTAAACTAATTTTTGCACTTCGCTCTGGTGAGGTTCCTCTTAAACTAATATTTGGACGTAAACCAAAACCATCTTCTTCTACAATTGTTACTCCAGGAACAGTTCTTAACACACGATTAATATCTGTATATCCTAATTTTTTCAATTCCGCAGGAGAAATATAGTAGGCTGAACCTGTTCTGTTTTTAGCAACATACTTGTTACCAAAAATAACATTTGACTTAATTAATACTTCATCTAACTTTTGTACAGAATCTAAAGTGGATTTTTGTTGATTTTCATTATTTTGGGCAATAATTATACTTGTAAAGCATAATAAAATAAGGGGTAATAGCTTATTCATTTATTTAGACTGATTAAAAATAGTGTTATTTTGAGAGTGCAAATATAAGCCTCACAATTACTTTTTCAAAGCTTATTTAGAATAAATAAAAACAATATTTTTAAGCTATTGATAGTTAGCACATTGCAAATGTTAAAATTTTTTAAAAAAAACTTAAGGTCTTAGATGTGATATCTGTTTTGAACATAAAAAATGAATAATAGTTCATATTATTAACGTATATTTGCTTGCAATTAATTCTAATTGCATCATGACAGCACACGAAAATAAAATTGTTGGAGAAGGTCTTACATATGACGACGTACTTTTAGTTCCAGCATTTTCAGAAGTTCTTCCTCGCGAAGTCAACATTCAGTCAAAATTCACAAGAAACATTACCATAAATGTACCTATAGTATCTGCTGCTATGGATACGGTCACAGAAAGCAGAATGGCTATAGCTATGGCACAAGAAGGTGGCATTGGTGTATTACATAAAAACATGACCATAGAGCAGCAAGCTACTAAAGTGCGTAAAGTAAAACGTGCCGAAAGTGGTATGATATTAGATCCTGTCACGTTACCCTTAACCGCAATTGTTGCAGATGCAAAAAATGCCATGCGAGAATTTAGTATTGGAGGTATACCAATTGTTGACAATAATGGTGTTTTAAAAGGAATTGTTACGAATCGGGATTTACGCTTCGAGCATAATAACAATAGACCTATTGTTGAGGTAATGACTAGTGAAAATCTAGTAACTGCTCCTATAGGCACCTCTTTAAAAGATGCGGAAAAAATTCTTCAAGAAAATAAAATTGAAAAGTTATTAATTGTAAAAGGTAATAAATTAGAAGGGTTAATAACATTTAGAGATATAACTAAAGTCACCCAAAAGCCATTTGCAAATAAAGATACTTACGGACGATTACGTGTTGCAGCTGCAATTGGAGTCACAGGTGATGCTATAGACAGAGCTGCAGCTTTGGTTAAAGCAGGTGTTGATGCAATAGTCATAGACACAGCACATGGACATACCAAAGGTGTGGTAACGGTCTTAAAAGAAATTAAAACTAAATTCCCGCAACTGGATGTTATTGTGGGTAATATTGCTACTGGTGAAGCAGCTAAATATTTAGTCGAAGCAGGAGCAGATGCTGTAAAAGTTGGAATTGGACCAGGTTCTATTTGTACAACGCGAGTGGTTGCTGGTGTTGGCTTTCCTCAATTTAGTGCAGTGCTAGAAGTTGCTGCAGCTATAAAAGGAAGTGGAGTACCAGTAATTGCAGATGGCGGAATTAGATATACAGGTGACATCCCTAAAGCATTGGCAGCTGGAGCAGATACTGTGATGTTAGGGTCGTTATTAGCAGGAACAAAAGAAAGTCCTGGAGAAACCATTATTTACGAAGGACGTAAGTTTAAATCCTATAGAGGTATGGGTTCTGTAGAAGCGATGAAGCAAGGTAGTAAAGATCGCTATTTCCAAGATGTGGAAGATGATATTAAAAAACTAGTACCAGAAGGTATTGTTGGTCGTGTACCATATAAAGGCGAGTTGTATGAAAGTATCCATCAATTTATTGGAGGATTAAGAGCAGGAATGGGTTATTGTGGTGCAAAAGATGTGGCGACTTTAAAAGAGACAGGACGTTTTGTAAAAATTACAGCATCAGGTATTAATGAAAGTCATCCACATGATGTGACTATTACAAAAGAAGCACCTAATTATTCGAGATAATATATTTTCTGCTTTGACAGAAATATTAATATAAAAAAGCACAACTTTATAGTTGTGCTTTTTTTGCTTTCAAAAGAAAAACTAAATAAAAAATATCACAAATATGTTTAAATATATTTAAACATAATACATAAAATGAAATATAATTTTGTAATTTAGCACCTCATTAATTATATGCTATTTTATGTCTTTTGAACGGATTAAAGAAAAACTTAATATCCTTGCTGACGCTGCTAAATATGACGTGTCTTGTTCTTCTAGTGGAAGTAACAGAACTAATAAAAACAAAGGTTTAGGTGATGCTTCATCGTCTGGAATTTGTCATACCTACACAGAAGATGGTCGTTGTGTGTCGCTATTAAAAATTTTGTTAACCAATCATTGTATTTTTGATTGTGCCTATTGTGTGACACGTAAAAGTAACGACATAAAACGTGCTGCGTTTAAGGTTCAAGAAGTTGTTGATTTAACTATTAATTTTTATAGACGTAATTATATTGAAGGCCTTTTTTTAAGTTCTGGTATTTTTAAAAATGCTGATTATACTATGGAACGTTTGGTAGCTGTGGCTAAGAAGTTAAGATTAGAAGAAAATTTTAATGGTTATATCCATTTAAAATCTATTCCAGGTGCTTCAGACGAATTAATGCGAGAAGCTGGTCTGTATGCTGACCGATTAAGTGTTAATATTGAAATTCCTACAGAAAAAGGATTAAAATTATTAGCGCCAGATAAAAACAGAGCTGATTTTATAAAGCCAATGCTTAAGGTAAAAAACGAAATTATTCAGTATAAATCAGAAAAGAAATTAATTAAAAGTACACCAAAATATGCGCCTGCAGGACAAAGCACACAAATGATAATTGGAGCAACTGGAGAGAATGATATGCAAATTATGTATACCTCTAATCATTTTTATAAACACTTCAATTTAAAGCGTGTTTACTATTCTGGATATGTTCCTATTAGTAACGATTCTAGGTTACCGCAAATTGGAAGTGCAGTACCAATGCTTAGAGAGAATAGGTTATATCAAACAGATTGGTTATTGCGTTTTTATGGATTTAATATCGAGGAAATTTTAAATGCCTCTCATCAAAACTTAGATTTAGATATAGATCCTAAGTTAGGTTGGGCTTTACGTAATTTGCACGAGTTTCCTGTAGATGTAAATACAGCAGATAAGCGGATGTTAGCCAGAGTTCCAGGCTTAGGAATGCGTTCTGTACATAAAATTTTAAATGCTAGACGATTTAATAAGCTTAACTGGGAGCACCTTAAAAAAATAGGCGTTGCACTTAATAGAGCGCAATACTTTATCGTTTGTGCCTCAAATCAGTTTGAAAGAAGGGATTTAACTCCAGAACATATCAAAGGATTAATATTGCAAAATTCTAAAAGCAAATACACATCCATGTTAAGTACTCAAATGTCTTTGTTTAATTGATGCAAAATACGTTACTAATATATGATGGGTCGTTTGATGGATTTTTATGTGCAGTATTTTATGTATACGAGTATAATGTAGTTACTCCAAAAATTATCAAAGCATCACAATATCAAGAGCAGCTGTTTTCAAATACAGAAACTATAATTACTGATAAAGAAAAAGCAAATCGTGTGTGGAATAGCTTAAAAATTAAATGCGGTAAGCGTGGTGTAGCACAATTGTATTACGCTTTTTTAAGCGAATTGTATAATGTAGAAAACACGTTGTTAGAAGTTATTAAATATGCTTTCAAGTCTACAACATCTATAATGAAAGATTATGCAAATATGTATGTTTTGGAGATGTCCAAAATAACAAAAAAGGTAAGCAGAGAAAAGCATAGAATGGAAGCTTTTGTTAGATTTAGATTAACAAAAGATGAAGTGTATTTTGCAAATATAGAACCCGATTTTAATGTATTACCACTTATTGAAACACATTTTAGAAAACGTTACGCAGACCAACAGTGGATAATATATGATTTAAAAAGAAACTACGGATTATATTACAATCTAAATACAGTTGAGATCGTGGTTTTAGAACTTTCAAAAAATATAACAACAAACACGACATCCGAATTTTTTACAGATACGGAACTAGAATTTCAACAGTTGTGGAAAGATTATTTTAAAAGTACAAACATAGAATCTAGAAAAAACTTAAAATTACATAATCAACACGTTCCTAAACGGTATTGGAAGTATTTAAGCGAAAAGCAACCATTTTAATCAAAATGAGTCTTATTGTCAAAATGCTTTTCTAAATGTTTATTAGCTTCTTCTATTTCTAAAGATGTTGGAGGTTCTTTTTTTTGAGCATTTGCTAAATTTGGCTCAAAACTTAATGACATAAACAATGGAAAATGGTCAGAATCTATAGACTTGCAGACTCTTTTGTTTTTAAACCTAAATTCTTCAGAAACAAAGATATGATCTAATGGCCAACGCAAAATAAAGTTTTTAGCATTATAAGTGTTGTAAAATCCTCTTCCAACTCTTGCGTCAAGTAAACCGCTTATTTTTTTAAATAAATTAGAAGTTTCAGACCAAGCTACATCGTTTAAATCACCTAAAACTATAACTGGGTAATTAGAGTCGTTAGCCAATTTTGCAACTAACATTAATTCTGCATCACGTTCTGTAGACATTGGGTTTTCTTGAGGCATTGGAGGTGTTGGGTGAATCGCATAAAATTGCACAATACTTTGATTAGGTAGTTGCAATTTGGTATGTATTGACGGTATACTATCGTTAATTAAATATTTAACTTCAGGCTCTATTAATTTATGTTTAGAATAAAACAACATACCATAAGTGTTAGGCAACGCTATTTCTACTTTATATGGGTACAAAGAATTTACAACAGAACTTAAATCGTTCTTCCAACGGTTATTGGCTTCTGTCAAAACAACCACATCAGCCTCTATTGATTGAATAGCTTGCATGACCTTGGATGGATTTTTGTTTTTCTGCAATAAATTAGCGGTAAATAATGTTAAAGAATCTTGACTAGTTGTAGTATAATCTTTTAACTCTGTATTAACTAGAGGTGTAAAAGGGATGATTTTACTAGTTTGAAAAATAAAACATCCTAAAAGTGTTATGATAAACAAATAATCTTTATAATCTTTAAAGTCAAACTTAATTAAAAAGATTAAAGCAGAAACCAAGGTTAGAATAGTTAATTGAATATGAGGAAAATCTAACATTCTTATAAACCAATAGTCTAAATCCAAAGTTGGTAATAATGTTAGTATTACTGTAATTAACCCAAAGGTTTGTAAAAACTGTTTTAATTTCATTATTTATTTGCCTAAATAGTAATAATATTTGTTTGAAATTAAAACTTTAAATATTATTCTTCTGATAATTCTTTGATTTTTTTTAAAGCTTTTGGAAAAGTCTTGTCAAAGTAATCTATATATTCTTCTGTGGTGTCCATATTTACATAAAGCTCAGTGTTTCCATTTTTTTCAATAAGCTCATAAGATTCTTTTGCGTTTTCCCATGCTTTAGATTTTTCATCGTAAACTTTTTTACCTTCTTTTATAAACCCTAGGTGGTTAAAAACCATAAGTTTATTTGGTGTTTTCTGATGAATCTTACTAAACATACCATCACCATTTGGTGTCAAAAAATCGACAGAACTGCCTTCTTTCCAATCAGTTTTAGCGTAAGCTCCTTCAGCAAAAACTTTAACCCATTTTGGATAATTTCTATCTGTAAAAAGTGTATTCCAAACTTTTTCTTTAGATGCATTGATAGCTATATTGTACTTTAAAGTTCTCATATTAATATCAACTTTTTATATAATTATTGGTCATACCTACTGTAATGTCAATATTATAGATGTAGATTAATTTCTTGCTTAATCATTGTAAACTTGACCACGATGTGGTTTTAAAGCATCACGTATAGGCTTCATTTCACTCTCATTAACTACCATAAACGCTATACTGTGCATATCGTTTACTTGCTCAAAACCAGTAATGTTTAATTCTGTTTTTTCTAAAGCAATGTATTCTTTAAGATGTATTTCGTGATGCTCAGCAATTTTTAAAGCATCAGGACCTCTAAAGTCCCAAATTAGTTTTAATTGTCTCATTTATTTAGCTAAAGAGGTTCCGTTTTCGGCAAAGTTTTTAAAGTCAGTCAAGTATTTTTTTGATTGCTTCTTAAACGCTTTTGGCATTAACAGTGCCATCATGCGCATTGTAAAATTAGTAGGAGCAAATTCGTTAATACTAGTCCATTGAGTAGTATTATCATCAATTGCTTCAAAAAAATTTTGCTGGATATTATGCATGCCTTTAGTATCAAAATTAAAATGATAGGCTTTGTTTTTTTCTTTGAAGGTAATAGTTTCTACCAGAGTCATCTTACGGTTACCAAAATTATAATTTAATTTCATCTTGGCGTTTACAGTTCCAGGGTCTCCAGAAATATGCTCATAGCTCACTAAGCCTTCTTGCCAATGTTTCATGTTTTCATGATCATCCAACAATTTAAAACACTCGTGTAACGATTTGTTAATAGTGACTTGAACAGTATATTTCATTTGTAAGCGATATAGTACTAAATCTAAAAAAAAAATAGCGATTGTTACATTACAATCGCTAAAGGTATTAAGATAGTCGTTAAAATACTTTTATCGTTATAAAACGACTTTTAAAGTAAGTCTAGACTTTATAGTTTCTATAACCACAATACTAATTTGGTTTTTCGGTAAATTTAAATTTTTTCGTAAGGTATTATTGACTTCTAGATTAGGTAAACTCAAAATTTCTTTACCTAAAATATTGTATGCCTTAACCGTTACTGATCCATTGTAGTTAGAAATCAATAACTGATTGTCAATCATTTTAGCAGTCAATGCAGTATTTGTAGCTTCAGGAATACTTAATGTAGAATTTTTTGGCGCATCTATTAAATCTATATATAAATCTGCAGTTTGATTGTTTCCACCACCTCCAAACTCGTTTTGGAAAAGTAAATTAAACCCAAAAACGGTTGTTCCATCAGGAACAGCTGTGTAAAACTGAGATAAATTTATGGTAATACTGTACGTGTTTGGTCCAGCATTTGGGTCAGTATCAGAACTTACCAATGTCAATTGTGGTTGTGCAGCTAAATCGCCAAAAGCAGGTGCACCTTGAAAGCCTCCTGATGGTGTATCTAAGCCACCATACATGTGAATGTAAGTACGACCCTCTGTATAAAAATTGTTAATAATATCTACATCTTCAAAAACAATAGTGATTTGGTCATTAACAGTAGATGAGGTTGCAGTTATTGTAGCTGGTGCACCATCATAACCGCTAAAGGTTAAAGTTTCTTGTGCTAAAACAGCATTTGACACTAATAGCAATAACAGTAAAAAGTAATTTTTAATCATATAAATTCTATTTTAAAGTAAAAATAGCATATTAATTAATACTAACCATAATTTTAATACTTCTATAACGTTTTCGTGTTAATAATTTTTCCATTTTAGCGTTTTAAACCTACCTCAATTAAGTTTATTGGATGGTTTGCAAAAGTGCTTGTATTATAGTGTAATATTGCTATTTTTGCAGACATTGCTAATAAAAGAGCCCTTATTATGAAAATGAATTTTTTACATGTTACATTAACACTGCTTTTACTGTTAGGTTTCCATGTTAATGCACAAAACAAAACCGTTTTATTTACTGTAGATGGTGAGCCCGTTTATACTAATGAATTTAAACGCGTGTACAGTAAAAATTTAGATTTAGTTAAAGACGATTCACAAAAGGATATTGACAATTACTTAAATTTATTTGTTAATTACAAGCTTAAAATAGCAGAAGCTAAAGCACTAGGTTTAGATCAAAAACCGTCCTATTTAAGAGAGTTTCAAAACTACAAAAATCAATTATCTAAAAATTACTTAAACGACAATAAAGTTACAGACCAATTAATTGAAGAGGCTTATAATAGATTGCAAAAAGAAGTTGATGCCAATCATATTTTAGTACGAATTGATGAAAACGCAAGTCCACAAGACACCCTTTTAGCATACCAAGAAATTCAAAAATTGAGAGGTCGTGTTATGGATGAAGGTTTTGAGGCAGTCAAAAAAGATATCCATAATGGAAGAACTTTATTTGCTGAAGAACTTGGGTATTTTACAGCATTTAAGATGGTATATCCTTTTGAGAATGCAGCATTTAACACACCAGTTGGGGAATGGTCTCAGCCTTTTAGAACTCAGTTTGGATATCATATAGTTTGGACTAAAGACAAACGTGATAATAGAGGAGAAGTAACAGTAGCTCACATTATGTTAACAGATGATGAGAAAGATGAGCAAAGTGCTAAAGACCGTATTGAAGAAATATACAAACGTGTTAAGCAAGGCGAAGATTTTGCTGCTTTAGCTAAGCAGTTTTCAGATGATAAAAGTTCTAGTGCTAATGGAGGAAAACTAAACACGTTTTCTGCAGGTCAATTAAGTTCTAAAATATTTGAAGAACAAGCATTTGCATTGCAAAACGTTAACGATATAACTAAGCCTTTTAAGTCGGAATTTGGATATCATATTATCAAATTATTAGAAAAAAATGGTATTAAACCGTTTAAAACACTAGAACCAGAACTAAGAAACAGAATCAAAAGAGATTCTAGGTCTAAAGTAATAGAAGACAAGCGTATTGAAAAGTTAATAAAACAATACAATGTGTCAACTGAAGCAAATTTAACTCCTTTTGTAAAAATTTTAAATGACGATTTTTTTGCAAGCAGTTGGAAAATTCCATCAAACTTTAAAGGAAACGACGCTTTATTAAAAATTGGAGAAAAGACCATTTACCAGAGAGATTTTGCTGATTTTTTAGTAAAAAGTCAACGCAGACGACAAGCTAAAAAGTCATTTGATAAATTAGTAGAGGACAATTATAAAGTATTTGTAGAAAGTAATTTAAAAGCCTATCAAGAAGATAATCTAGAAAATGAAAACGAAGACTATGCTCAAATATTAAGCGAGTATCGTGATGGTTTATTGTTGTTTGATTTAATGGAAACCGAAATTTGGAATGCAGCAAAGCAAGACTCTGTAGGATTACAAGAATACTATTTACTTAATAAAGATAAATATTACTATGATACAAGGGTGGATGCTATTGTAGCCTCTTCAGCTAAAAAAAATATTATAAAAAGAGTTGAAAAACTTTTAGAAAACAATAAAACAATCGATGTTATTAAAAATGGATTAAATTCTGATACTGAAATTAACGTCAGTTTTATTGTTGACACTTTAGATATTAATCATCAGGCATTGCCAAAAGGGTTAAATTTATCAACTGGAGTTTCTAAAATATATAAACATAATGATGCTTACACGGTAATTAAAATCAAAGAAGTGCTTCCTAAAATGTCAAAAACTTTTGCTGAGTCTAAAGGTAACGTGATTTCAGATTTTCAAGAACAAAAAGAACAAGACTGGTTAGCAGATTTATCTAAAAAATACAAAGTAATTATTAATCAAGACGCTTTAAAGCAAGTAAAAGAAGAGTTAAAATAAGTTGAAAAAAGTATTTTACATAGTATTTTTATTTAGTGTTTTATGGTCATGCGACTATTTTAATCAAGCACCAAAAGAAGATGCAATTGCAAGAGTAGACGATGTCTTCTTATATAATAAAGATTTAAAAAAGGCAATGCCAGAATTTGTGTCCCAATCAGATAGCGCTGTGTACGCTAATAATTTTATAAACAAATGGGCAACTCAGCAACTTTTGGTTAAAGGTGCAGAAGTAAATTTGTCAGATACTAAATTAGAAAAGTTTGATAAGTTAGTCCAGCAGTATAAATATGACTTGTACAGCAAAGCATATTTAGAAGCATTGGTTACCAAAAATTTAGATACTTTAGTGTCTCAATCAGAAGCTTTAACTTATTACGAGGCTAACAAAGAAGCTTTTAAATTAAATGAAGAGTTAATCCAATTTAGATATATTAATGTCGAGGCTAATAGATTAGATTTAGAAAATATCAAAACAAAATTTAAACGTTTTAATGAAACTGATAAAAAAGAATTAGACTCTATTTCAATTCAATTTAGATCATACTCATTAAAAGATTCTGTATGGATACGAGTAGATCAAGCCATTAAAAAAATTCCGGCTGTTACACAAGAGTACAGAAATGAATTGTTAAAAAAATCTAATTTTATACAACTCAAAGATTCATTAGGATTATATTTGATGCAAATTAATAATGTGTTGCTACAAAACGATACAGCACCACTAGAGTACGTAAGACCAACCATCAACCAAATCGTTGTTAATAAACGAAAACTAGAATTAATAAAACAATTAGAAAAGGACATTACTAAAGATGCCATTAAAAACAAACAATTTGAGATTTACAATTAAAACTAAAACGCTTTCTGCATTTGCGTTTTTACTATTAGCAACAGTTACTGTTTCTGCACAAGAAATCATTGACGAAACTACTACAGAACAAGCTGTAGATTCTACATTAACTAATGGTGCCATGAAGGTAGATGGTGTGGCAGCTGTAGTAGGAGATTATATTGTTTTAGATAGCGATATCGACAAAATGATCATACAATTAAAAGCTCAAGGCGCATCGTTACAAGGTGTGACGCGTTGTCAATTATTTGGTAAACTGTTAGAAGATAAATTATACGCTCACCACGCAATACAAGACAGTATTCAAGTTAGTGATGCTGAAATTAGATCCTATGTAGACCAGCAAATTCAGCAGTTTTTACAACAATTTAATGGTAATATGGATGCCTTACTTAAATTTTATAAAAAAGAAGATGAGGTTAGTTTCAGAGAAGAGATTTTTGAAATTAACAAAAGCAATAAGTTGGCATCAGAAATGCAAAGAAAAATTATTGAAGATATTGAAGTGACTCCAGAAGAAGTACGCCAGTTTTTTAATAAAATTCCTGAAGAAGAACGTCCAAGATTTGGTACAGAACTTAAAGTGGCTCAAATTATTGTTGAGCCAAAAGTTAGCGAAGCAGAGAAACAACGCGTTATTGAACAATTAAAAGAGTTTAAAAGAGAGGTCGAAGAAGAAGGGAAAAGCTTTAGATCTAGAGCTGCATTTTACTCGGATGATCCAGGTTCTAAAAAATCTGGAGGTAGATTACCACCAATGAATAGAGCACAACCTAGAATGGTAAAAGAGTTTAGAGATGTTGCATTTTCTTTACAAGAAGGTCAAATTTCAGAGCCTTTTGAATCAGATTTTGGTTATCATATTATTTATCTAGAAAAAATTAGAGGTCAAGAATATGATGTAAGTCATATACTATTGGTGCCAGAAATATCTGATGAAGAGGTGATGGAAGCCAAAGAAAAAATTGAAAAAATAAGAACTGAAATTAATGAAGGTGTCTATACTTTTGCTGAAGCAGCAGAAGAATTTAGTGACGAAAAAGAAACTAAATATCAAGGTGGGCAATTAATAAACCCACAGACACAAGATTATAATTTCGAGCTGACTAAAATGGACCCAGAATTATACGGTCAATTGCAAGGATTAGAAAATAACACTGTAAGCGAAGTATTAACAGATACTGATAGACAAGGAAATATTAAGTTTAAATTAGTAACTGTAACCGATAGAATAGATGAGCATGATGCTGATTATGCTCGCGATTATTTGAAAATTAAAGAATTAGCTTTAAATGAAAAGCAATTTGAAACTATTGGCAAATGGCAAGATGAAAAAATTGCTGACACATATATTAAAATTAGCGAAGCGCATAGAGGTTGCGATTTTAGTAGTAACTGGTTAAAAAATAAGTAAAATATATGTCTGACGTTGCAGCAATTAAAAATTTAGTTAATAAGTATAACGATTTAAGACAAGAAGTTGCCAAAGTTATTGTTGGTCAAGACGATGTAGTAAATCAAATTTTAATCTCAATTTTCTCTGGTGGACACGCCTTATTAATTGGTGTTCCAGGATTGGCTAAAACGTTAATGGTTAATACTATTTCTCAAGCTTTAGGGCTAGATTTTAAGCGTATTCAGTTTACTCCAGATTTAATGCCTAGTGATATTTTAGGAAGTGAAATATTAGACGAAAACCGCAATTTCAAATTTATAAAAGGACCTATTTTTGCTAATATTATACTTGCAGACGAGATTAACCGTACACCTCCTAAAACACAAGCAGCATTATTAGAAGCTATGCAAGAGCGTGCAGTGACAGTTTCTGGACATCATTATAAATTAGATTTGCCATATTTTGTGCTAGCAACGCAAAACCCAATTGAGCAAGAAGGAACATATCCTCTACCAGAAGCACAATTGGATCGTTTTATGTTTGCTATTAATTTAGAATATCCATCTTTTGCAGAAGAGGTACAAGTGGTTAAAGCTACCACTTCAGACCATAAACCACAGGTAAACAGCTTGTTTGCTGCCCAAGAGATTATAGATTTCCAACAGTTAATTAGACGTATTCCAGTAGCTGATAATGTTATTGAATATGCAGTCACCATGGTAGGTAAAACTAGACCAAACAGTGGTGCTGCATCAGATTTAGTCAAGCAGTATATAGATTGGGGAGCAGGTCCAAGAGCCTCTCAAAATCTAATATTGGCTGCCAAAACACATGCAGCTATTAACGGAAAGTATTCTCCAGATATCGAAAATGTACAAGCGGTCGCTACAAGTATTTTGCGTCATAGAATGATTAAAAACTATAAAGCAGAAGCAGAAGGTGTTACAATTGAGCAAATCATTAAAAGCTTGTTTTAAAATGAATTTGAAACAATTTAGAGTGCCATTATTATTATTAGTTGTAGGTATAACCCTAACTATTGTAGGTGCTTATTTTAAAATTCAACAATTAGAACACGGTAGTTTACTATTAACCGTTGGAACTTTCATAGAATTTTGCGCTATATTTTTAGGCATTATTAAACTAATAAAAATTTCAAGACAAAAATCTTAACCCTGCTTTAATTGAAATCAATTACAACATATAAACAAAGAATTTTTGGTTTAGATGTTGTTAGAGCAGTTGCTATTTTACTAATACTTTGCTCACATTCCACTATTTTATTATGTCCAGAATCTAAATCTACAACTATAAAAATGGTTCAGTTTTTTGGAACTATTGGTGTGGATATTTTCTTTGTGTTAAGTGGGTTTTTAATAGGTACTATTTTAATAAAACACATTATAAAACAACAAACTAGTGTAAAGCAGTTCACCCAATTTTGGATGCGTCGTTGGTTTAGGACTTTACCTAATTATTATTTGGTATTACTAATTAATATAGGACTACTATATGTATTCAATACAGAACTCCCAAAACAATTATATAAATACTTTTTCTTTTTACAGAATTTTAGCCAAGAACAACCAGACTTTTTTACAGAATCTTGGAGCTTATCTATTGAAGAGTTTGCCTATATCTTGGGACCAATTATTCTTATGGTTTTAGCATTAGTATGTAAGAAATTAAATAAATGGAGTTTCCTTATTATGACGCTTATAGTTATTGTTGGATTTACCTTAAACCGTTTTATTTATGATGTAAGTTTTACTGTAGACAATCTTGATATATCTTGGAGTAAAAATCTTAGAAAGGTTGTTGTGTATAGAATTGATAGTATTTACTATGGTTTTTTAGGTGCTTTTATAAGTGTTTATTATACAAAATTTTGGATACGTTATAAATGGTTAAGTCTGATATTAGGAGCAATTATTTTCATGATTACTCACTTTTACATTTACAAAAATCAACTGGAGCCAAATGTTTACAGTAGTTTTTTTAATATTTGGTATTTGGCGTTAGTTTCAATATCAATTCTCTTAACATTCCCTGTATTATCTAATTGGAGATCAAATCATGTATTAACTAAACCTATCATAACAATTAGTTTGTGGTCGTATTCAATTTATCTAGTTAACTATTCTATAGTGTTATTATCCATGCAGAGGTTAATTGATATTTCAGTACTAAACTTACTCAATAAAATTTTAGTTCTACTGTTGTTTTGGAGTATCACTTTTAGTTTTTCATTTGTATTATTTACTTATTTTGAATATCCCATCATAAAATTTCGTGATTCTAAAAGATTTAAACAATGGTTTAGATTTTAGTTTTCTTGTTAATTTACGATTTTATGACACTTAAAATTATCATTTTTATAAATTTAAACTAATTTTAGTTGCTATTATTGAGTATAATTCAACGAATACTCAATTTTGTTATATATTTTCAAAATTCTTCAATTTTTTGTAATTTTGCAATTCCTGACTTACAGGATAAAAACAAATAAACAACCCTTTTAAATATAGACTATATGGCATTTGATATTGACATGATAAAAAAGGTATATAACCAAATGACAGAGCGCGTTGATGCAGCACGTAAAGTTGTTGGAAAACCTTTAACGCTTTCTGAAAAGATTTTATACTCACATCTTTGGGACGGAACACCTACTAAAGCCTTTACAAGAGGTAAAGACTATGTAGATTTTGCACCAGATAGAATTGCATGTCAAGATGCGACTGCACAAATGGCTTTATTACAATTTATGCAAGCTGGAAAAGATAAGGTAGCAGTGCCTACTACAGTACATTGTGATCACTTAATCCAAGCTAAAGAAGGAGCAGCAACAGACTTAAAACATGCCAATAGTGTTAGTAGTGAGGTGTTTGATTTTTTAGAATCAGTATCTAACAAATATGGGATTGGTTTCTGGAAACCTGGAGCTGGTATTATTCACCAAGTTGTTTTAGAAAATTATGCGTTTCCTGGAGGTATGATGATTGGTACAGATTCACACACAGTAAATGCTGGTGGTTTAGGTATGGTAGCTATTGGTGTTGGAGGTGCAGATGCTGTAGATGTTATGGCTGGTATGGCTTGGGAATTAAAATTTCCAAAACTAATAGGTGTTAGATTAACAGGTAAATTATCTGGATGGACTGCTCCAAAAGATGTTATTTTAAAAGTAGCAGAAATCCTTACTGTAAAAGGTGGTACTGGAGCTATTGTAGAATATTTTGGTCCAGGTGCAACAGCAATGTCTTGTACAGGAAAAGGAACTATTTGTAATATGGGTGCAGAGATTGGTGCAACTACGTCTACCTTTGGATATGATGAATCTATGGAACGTTACTTACGTGCTACAGACAGAGCAGATGTTGCTGATGCTGCTAATCAAGTTAAAGATTATTTAACAGCAGATGATGAAGTGTATGCAAATCCAGAACAATATTTTGACCAAGTTATAGATATTAATTTATCAGAATTAGGACCATTATTAAACGGACCTTTTACACCAGATTTATCTACGACAGTGGGTAAAGAAATGACTGAAAAAGCGACCTCTAACGAATGGCCATTACAAGTAGAATGGGGACTTATTGGGTCATGTACTAACTCGTCTTACGAAGATTTATCACGTGCATCGTCAATTGCACAACAGGCTTTGGATAAAGGACTAAAAATGAAATCAGAATTGGGAATTAATCCTGGTTCTGAGCAAGTACGCTTCACTGCAGAAAGAGACGGTATTCTTGGAATATTTGAAAAACTGGATGCTAAAATATTTACAAACGCATGTGGACCATGTATTGGTCAGTGGGCACGTTATAGTGATCCTAAAAATGCACCTAAAAACAGTATTGTACACTCGTTTAACCGAAACTTTGCTAAACGTGCAGATGGTAACCCAAATACGCACGCATTTGTTGCTTCACCAGAAATAACTGCAGCAATAGCAGTTGCTGGTCGATTAGATTTTAATCCATTAACAGATACGCTAATTAACGAAGATGGACAAGAAGTAAAGTTTGACGAGCCAACAGGTTGGGAATTACCACCTAAAGGGTTTGCAGTAGAAGATGCTGGTTATTTAGCGCCAGATGAAGATGGAAGTGGAGTGGAAGTTAAAGTAGCCTCAGATTCTGAAAGATTACAACTACTAACACCATTTACACCAATAGGAAACGATATTACAGGTGCTAAGTTATTAATCAAAGCATTTGGTAAGTGTACGACAGACCATATTAGTATGGCTGGTCCTTGGTTACGTTTTAGAGGACATTTAGATAATATTGCTAACAATACACTAATTGGAGCTGTAAATGCCTTCAACAAAAAAACAAATTTTGTTAAAAATCAATTAACTGGTGAGTATGGTGGTGTACCAGACGTACAACGCGAATATAAAAAAGCAGGAATTAAAACAGTTGTAGTTGGAGATCATAACTATGGTGAAGGATCATCTAGAGAACATGCTGCAATGCAACCACGTCATTTAGGTGTTGCTGCTGTAATTGTAAAATCTTTTGCACGTATCCACGAAACAAACCTTAAAAAGCAAGGTATGTTAGGATTGACTTTTGCTAACGAAGCTGATTACGATTTAATCCAAGAAGACGATACCTTTAACTTTTTAGATTTAAACGAATTTGCACCAGGTAAGCCATTAACAATCGAGTTAGTTCACGCTGACGGAAGTAAGGATGTCATTAAAGTAAATCATACCTATAACGAAGCTCAAATTGCTTGGTATAATGAAGGAAGTGCGTTGAATTTAATTAAGAAAGAAAATAACGCATAATGCTTTAATATTGTTAAAAAAATAAAAACTTCCGAAAACTTCGGAAGTTTTTTTGTTTATAATGTAAGGAAATAACGAGAATTGCGACAGTTGATTTATCTAATAAATCACAACTATGAATTCACTTTGGTTTTTCGAAGACGTAAACCTATTTAAAAAGTTATGTCCTCATTTGTTCGAAGCATACAAAAGCGACCACCATTTTGATGCTTATAAAAAGAAAGATTACATTTATTTTACAGAAGATTCTGCTAACAAAGTCTTTTTAATTGAAAGTGGAAAAGTAAAAATTGGCTATTATAACGACGACGGACAGGAAGTTGTCAAAGCTATTTTGTCTAAAGGACAATTATTTGGCGAAAAAGCTATTTTAGGTGAGTCTAAACGAGACGAATTTGCTCAATCTATTGACAATAATACCTCCATTTGCCCTATAGGAGTAAATACAATGCACAATTTAATGCGCCAAAACGAAACGTTTAGCTTTAAAATATACAAGTTTATAGGTTTCAAACTTCAGAAGTTAGAAAGACGCCTTCAATTATTACTCTTCAAAGATACAAGAACAAGATTATTAGAATTTATACATGAGTTATGCAACGATTATGGTTACGACTGTGAAAAAACAGGAGACCATATAATTAAACATCCTTATACTCAAAAAGACATTGCGTCTTTAATAGGTGCATCACGACCTACGTTAAACATTATTTTAAACGAATTAAAAGAAGAAAAAATAATTGATTTCAATAGAAAAGAAATCAGAATCTACAATAAAACAGCGTAATGTTAGATAGCTAACATTTTATTAATCATAAGATTAATAGCTTTGATTTGAACAAACTTAATATTAACAAAAAAAGCAATTATTATGATTAGAAAAATGTATGTAGCCATTTTGGCTTTAGGACTAATTAGTGTATCGTGTAATAATGACGATGACGCTGTAACACCAACTCCAATCGTTCCAGATGCTAAAGCGATAACAGGAGGACCTTTTAACTTTGTAGCTGGCGATGGAATAGTCGATAATGTATCAGGTATAGCAACAGATCCAACTGCTGTTGGATCAAACTTTACTTTTGTTATTACAGATGATGCTGGTAATATTTTAGGTTTACCACCAACAATATCTGCATTGGAAGGTGTTGATTTTGATGGAGCAGGAACAGGTACTTGTTTAATTTGGTATTTACGTTATGAAGATGGATTACAAGGTGCAAGTGTAGGTGCAAATGCCAGCGGATTACAAGGTAGTTTTAGTTTATCAAATTCAATTTCAGTATTTAGAAGCCCTCAACCAGATGGAGGTATGTTAGCAGGTGGTGATTTTACGTTTTGTGTAGACGGAACAGCAGATATGGTTTCTGGTATTTCGCTATCAGGTAATGTAGGTGCAAATAGTACATATGTTATTACAGATGATGCTGGCAATATTTTAGGGTTACCACCAACAATAGCAGATGTTGAAGGCGTCGATTTTGATGGAGCTGGAGCAGGAACTTGTTTAATTTGGCACTTATCGTATGAAGATGGATTACAAGGTGCTATGATGGGAGCTAATGCAAACGATTTACAAGGATTTTTTGACTTATCAAACCCAATTACTGTAGTTAGAAACCAGCCTAATGCTGGAATGATTTCTGGAGGACCATTTAATTTTACTGTAGACGGGACACCAGATATGGTTAGTGGTATTACGCTTGATGGTACTGCTACAGGTACTAATGCCACATGGGTTATTACAGATGACGCAGGAAATATTCTAGGGTTACCACCAACATTAGCGGATGTTGAAGGTGTTAATTTTGATGGTGCAGGAGCTGGAACTTGTTTAATTTGGTATTTACGCTACGAAGATGGATTACAAGGTGCTATGATGGGTGCAAATGCTAATAACCTATCAGGTTGTTTTTCATTATCAAATTCAATAACAGTGGTTAGAAATTAATAGTATTAAAAAGAAAAAGCAATTTATTTAAGTTTGTTTTTTATTAGATTTGAAGCGTCTTTTGTGTCATGCAAAAGGCGCTTCATTAATTATAATAGTTATGAAAAAACCTAAGCTGACCTTTAAATATATATTGTTTGCTGTGATGTTATTATTACTAATAATACCACAAACTAGGCAAATCATACAAATACAGTTGCACAAAGGGTTAGCACTGTTTTCACCAAGTGTAGAAAGTGAATCTAATAGAAAGATTATTACTAACTATAATTGGAATTTAATAGATATTAACGGAAATAAATATAATTTCCGTCAAGCGGAAAATAAAGTCGTGTTAGTTAGTTTTTGGGCAACCTGGTGTCCACCTTGTATAGCAGAACTGCCAAGTCTTCAAAAGTTATATGAAGACTACAAAGATAAAATTGAATTTGTATTTATTTCTAACGAAAAACCAGAAAAACTTTACCAATTTTCGGTACATAATGGCTATACTTTTACAATTTATAACCCATCTGAAGCCTCACCAAATAAGCTTTTCGATGTTAATAGTATTCCTAGAAATTTTTTAATTGATAAAACAGGTCAGGTAGTAATTGATAAATCTGGTGCAGCCAATTGGAATAGTGAAACGGTTAGAAATACTATAGATAAACTGTTATTATAGTGTTTTAAAAAAGGCTTTAATGAAGCTCCAAGAAAATAAAGACCACATTATGTTTAGTTCCTCTTTAAACGTCGATTCTTCATCTAAAAACCGAAACATAGTTTGTATAGAGTTCTTACTATAAAATTGTTTGAAAATCCATTCCCCTTTATGGTTTTCATCTTTTAAAACTTTTAAAAATATTTTGTCGTAAAATGCATATTTACTTTTGAATAAGTCTTTTGAAGGAACCTGATTTGATTTAAGATTACTTATTATTTGGTTGACTTTTTTTTCTGTATGCTTAAAACTGTATCCAGTACTCCCTTTAACCCAACCACCAGCTGTACCAATTTTAGTGATTTTATTTGTGTTATGTTTTTCAAAAGGATAGTTAGTCATGGGTATTTGACCCATTTCGGTTTCAATAATTTTATAGTTTTCAATCTTTAAATACTCTTGTATGTATTGTTTTAAAAAACTATCATAAACATGCTCATCAACAAGTTGTTTTGTAAAATAAGTAAACTCTACTAAAGCTTCACGCTTAGAAAACGGTAATACATAATTAAATGTTGTTTGATTACCATCCCTTAGTCGGTAATCCATCATGGTTACCGTGTCCTCTTCAAAACAATCTGTTTCAGTTTCAATAACCCAACCTTTAAAGTGTTGCGTTATAGTAATGTAATTTGGTAATTTTGATTTTGTTTCTTCAGTAATCCGACTGTCAAAAACATGATCAGCAGTATAAGTATTACTATCTGTTGTAACTGATACGGTTTTATGTTCTGAAATAGAGGTGACGTTTTCAATAATAAAATGGATGTTACCTTGCTGTTTAATTTGTGTTTTAGCTTCAGTATAAAAATCTATTGCACGTATGGTTTTATAGGTATAAGGTACAAGATTTAGATTGATTTTTTTTGTATTGAAGATAACGTTTGCCTTCTTCCATTTCTGGTAGGTTATCGCATCCCAATTTTTATTTTCGGTTTCCCAAAAACTCCAAGTCTTATCGTTTGCTGTTTTTGTAGAAGGATCAATTAAAGCGATTTGCTTATCTTTAAAATAAGAATCTTTACTTATGGCTAAAGCCAATTGTAAACCTGCTAATCCATTACCAACAATAATGTAGTCATAATGGGTGTTGGGAATCATGGATTATTTTTTGAAGTATTTGAAGGGTACAAATAACATCCCAAAATTTTCACCTTCACCTTTTCCTAAGTGTTTGTGGTGTATTTTGTGTGCACGTCTTACTCCTTTAGCGTACCAATTATTAGCATTCCTAAACATTTTGAAGCGTTGGTGTATGAAGATATCATGTACAATAAAATATGCTAAGCCATAAGCCATAATACCTAATCCTATTGGTAAACAATACCACACGCCTTCGTAGTTCCATAAATAGAAACAACTCATACTGACTACTGCGTAAAAAATAAAAAATGCATCATTACGTTCAAACCAACTATCATGATCTTTATGATGGTGATCTTTATGTAATGACCATAAAAAACCGTGCATAATATATTTATGTGTAAACCAAGCCATAAACTCCATAGCACAAAAAGTGCCCAAAAAAACTAATATCCAATATAATACTTGCATTGTCCTATAATAAATTAAGTTGATACTTAACGTAACTTCGTGTTAAAAGCTCTGCTTTTTTGTAATTAGGGACTCTGATACGAGTGTTTTTAATGTCTAAAGCAGGTGTTTTTTTAAGTTTTTTTAGTAGTTGGTTGTAATATCGATAGGCCATAAACACTCCAAATTTTGCTTCAATGGGTAGTTTTTTTATACCAATAAGACCATTATTAAAATCATTTTCAATGTCTTTAATAATGAATAATTTATCTTCCTCAGTTAAATTACAAAGATCTGTGTTAGGAAAATATGTTCTATCTAATAAATCGTGATCAGCTTTCAAATCCCTTAAAAAATTAACTTTTTGAAAAGCAGAACCTAAAGACATGGCTGTGCCTTTTAAGTCTTCGTACATAGCTTGATCACCTTTAACAAAAACTTTTAGACACATAAGGCCTACTACATCTGCAGAGCCATATATATAGTCCTTGTATTCTTGTTCGGTTTCATATTTAGATTTTGATAAATCTAGACGCATACTTTTCATAAATGCATCAACCATATGCTTATCAATATTACATTTATGATATGTGTGTTGAAAAGCATTAAGTATAGGGTTTAAGCTTATTTTATCTCTTAAAGCAAATTCTAAATCGTCTTCAAAACGTTTAAATAATTCTTTTTTATTGTAATCATGGAAGGTATCAACAATCTCATCAGCAAATCTTACAAAACCATATATGTTATAAATATCTTGTCTAATGCTGTTTGCTAGCATTTTAGTTGCTAACGAAAAAGACGTACTGTAGGACTTTGTCACCACTTTACTACAATTGTAGGATACAGAATCAAATAGTGCTTTCATTTTAATTTTGGTGGTGTTTAGTGATTAAATCTGCTACTAGTTTTCCAGAAATCAATGCTGGAGGTACACCTGGACCTGGTACTGTTAGTTGTCCTGTAAAGTAGAGATTTTTTACTTTTTTACTTTTTAGTTTTGGTCTTAAAAAAGCAGTTTGCATGAGTGTGTTGGCCATTCCGTATGCATTGCCTTTATAAGAATTATACTCCTTAATGAAGTCTTTTACACAAAAAGACTCTTTAAAGATAATATTATTTGTAACATTCTGTCCTGTTAATAGTTCAAAACGTTTAATTATTTTATCAAAATATAGTGATCTAATTTCTGGTGTGTCTTCAATTCCAGGTGCAATTGGAATTAAAAAGAAACCTGTTTCACAACCATCAGGTGCCATGCTTGAATCTGTTTCTGAAGGGAAATTCGCATAAAATAAAGGGTCATCAGGCCATTTTGGGTTGTCATAAATATCTTCTGCGTGAGTTTCAAAATTAGTATCAAAGAATAAATTATGATGCTGAATATTATCTAACTTTTTATTAAAACCAACATAAAATAGAAGGGATGACGGAGCAAAAGTCTTTTTACTCCAATATGTTTCAGAATATTGACGATATTTTTCATCTAACAACGTTTCTGAATGATGGTAATCTGCACCACTTAAAACGATATCAAATTCTAACGCTTTATTGTTAACAATAATTGATGAAGCAGACTTACCTTCAACATTAATTTTAGAAACTGAACTATTAGTTTGTATTATAACACCTAAGCTCTCTGCTAAATCTTTCATCGCTTTAATAATTTCATACATGCCACCTTTAGGGTGCCAAGTACCTAAACCAAAATCTGCGTAATTCATAAAACTGTAAAATGAAGGTGTATTACTTGGTTTAGCACCTAAAAACAAAACTGGAAACTCTAATGTAGAAATAAGTTTAGGGTTTTTAAAATGCTTTCTCACATCTCCACTTATAGTTTTAAAAAATTGGTCTACTCTAGTAATAGTGTCTTTGGTTACAAGTTCAAAAGGTGAAATGCCAGGTTTTAGAACTACTTTATTAATGGCTATATCGTAATGATCTTGAGCTTTTTTAATAAATTTTTTTAATGGTTTCGAACTACCAGACTCGATGCGTTCAAATTCAGTACAAATTTTATCTAGTGTGTCATCAATAGTTATTACATCATCTTTAAAAAAGATTTTGTAAGCTGGGGATAATTTATCTAACTGGTAATAATCTGAAGTTTTTTTACCAAAGTCAGCAAAAAATTTATCAAATATATCTGGCATCCAATACCAACTTGGTCCAATATCAAATGTAAACCCTTCTTTTTTAAATTGTCTGCATCGACCGCCTACTGTATCATTTTTTTCAAAAATCGTCACCTTATTACCTTGCTTTGCTAAATAGCAAGATGCAGAAAGTGCCGAAAAACCAGAACCAATAATAGCAATGTTTTTGCTCATACTAATTAAACGTATTGTATATTTTCAAGGACTTCTTTGGTTGATTTATAAGTCGTAATATTTGGATTGGATAAGTCTTGAATCAAAGATGTCATCCTACCAGAAATAATTAATTTATTTTTTGTGTTTTTTAGCAGCTTAGAATCAAATTCTTTCAAATAATTTACAAGGTCATCTTTTTCGGGTTTTACTGTAAAACAAGACACAAATGTT
The DNA here is from genome assembly GCF_029760915.1 of Olleya sp. YS. Classification (NCBI taxonomy): domain Bacteria; kingdom Pseudomonadati; phylum Bacteroidota; class Flavobacteriia; order Flavobacteriales; family Flavobacteriaceae; genus Olleya; species Olleya sp. YS. Next base: position 2,168,750 of record NZ_CP121685.1, read on the forward strand.
ATCTCATCATATTGAGATAATAAGAATTGAAGACTATCTAAAGGAACACTTTGACCAAGGTAGATTGAGTGAGACCCTTTGTTAATTATTTCGTAGTTAGTAAATAATAGTCCAAGCTCGTGCACCTCATTATCTGGCAAATACAAAACATAAGCATTAGTGTCTTTTGTAGGTTTAGAATTATTTAATGCTTTTTCTGTATTTAATATAATCTTTTGCTTGATTAGTTCAACAATAAAATGCTCATGAGCAGGCGTAATAGTATCTGTTTGCCAAAGTAAGCCTATCTCATCAAGCAACGGAACAAACACATCATAGAAGATGTCCTTAAAAGAAAACTCGTTAATTAAATCATTGTAAGTCTTGTAAAATAAACCTTGATCAAAATTAATCATTGCTAACTTCAATAGATTAATTGTATGGTTGTTTTTGTCGTTTTCTTCGGCAATTTGCTTTACCAAAGCTGGTATCTCATCAGCATTTAAGCTTGCAATTTTAGAGATTTTATAACCATTTTTATTTAAGTAACTAATATTTAATATTTTTTGTAAGCTGGCTAAGCTGTAATATCTAATATTAGTTTCAGTTCTATTGGGTTGAAACAAATTGTAGCGCTTTTCCCAAATTCTTATGGTGTGCGCTTTGATACCTGATAAATTTTCAAGGTCTTTTATGCTAAACTTATTCTTTATATTGTTCATTGTTTAGCTAAAATAATTAAACAGAACGAATATTTACATAAAATGAAGAAACATTTTGAAATAATTAACAATTAACTTTGATTTCAAGAGAAAAATTATGAATCTCAAAACTTTGAGAAAATTTACAAGTCCAACTTTTAAATCATAATTTATAGTGCGCACGAGAAGACTCGAACTTCCACGACCAATAGTGGTCACTAGCCCCTCAAGCTAGCGCGTCTACCAATTCCGCCACGTGCGCTTTTGAAAAATAAAGATAAAAAAAAAGTTAAGCAGAAGCTTAACTTTTTGTGACCGGGCTGGGGCTCGAACCCAGGACCCTCTCCTTAAAAGGGAGATGCTCTACCAACTGAGCTACCCGGTCTTTTCCTTTTGAGGGTGCAAATATAAAACGTTTTATTAATATTACAACCCTATTTTAAATTATTTTTTTGTTTTTTTGTTTTCATTTTATCTATAATTTTAATAATCAATATTTAAGCTTAAAAATGAATTTAGTTTTAGTTGGATATATGGCGTCTGGAAAATCTACAATTGGCAAAAAATTAGCTAAAATCATGGATTATGAATTTATAGATTTGGATGAGTATATAGAAACCAAAGAAAATTTAAGTGTTTCACAAATTTTTAAAACTAAAGGAGAAATTCATTTTAGAAAATTGGAACAACTATACTTAAAAGAAATAGTATCTACTGTCAATAAATCAGTTATATCTTTGGGAGGTGGAACACCTTGTTTTTATGATACAATGACTTGGTTAAATGCATTAGAAAATATTACAACCATTTATTTGAAAACAAATCTGGATATACTTGTTAACAGGCTTTATAAAGATAATAGTAGGCCTTTAATAAGTCATATTAACTCTAAATTAGAATTAAGAGATTTTGTTGCAAAACATATTTTTGAGCGTTCCTATTTTTACAATCAAGCAAAGATTGTAATAGAATCTACAACTTCTAAGGAAGAGACAATAGACAATATTATTTTTAAGCTAATTTAAGTAAGCCTTCCAATCTTTATTATCTAAATCGACTTGGACATGCTCATTTAAAGAGGTAGACAGAGATATACCTTTATAGTCAGCTTTAACTGGAAATTTTTTATGATTTCTGTTAACTAAAACAGCAGTTTTAAATTGTTTTAATGGAGCTTCTAAAAAGTGTTTTACACAATAGATTAATGTGGTTCCGGAGTTTAAAACATCATCAATTAACACAACGGATTTGTTCTGGTAATCTTCCATTTTAATAGAAGTTTTAATAGCTAATCTAGGATTTTTTTTATCAATTGAAACTTTACAAAGTACCGGAGATATTGGAGAGATTTTAGAAAGAATAACTTTTAGTTTTTTTGCAAGAATATAGCCATTAACATCAATACCTGCTAAAATCACTTCTTTTTCATTGGTATTAGCTTCATAAATTTGATAAGCTATTCGTCTTAACTTATTATTTATGGCACTTTTATCTAAAATAATATCTTTGATTACACTCATAAATTATTGTTCATTTTCAAAGGTTAAATTATCTAAATCTCTTCTATCTTTTTTAGTTGGTCGTCCAACTCCTTTTTTTCTATAGTAATCTTTAGCTAATTTAAGTAATTCTTGAGCTTCAAAAGCAGATTTTGGTGTTTTATCAACTCTGTAAATATCAACCAATTTAGCTCCAACTCTGTTTGGAGGTATGTCTAAAACGGTTAGTTTGTAATTTACTTGATTTTTTCTAACCTCTATAGTATCTGTTGGATAAACCTCTCTACTAGGTTTGACTACAGCTTCATTTACCTTCACGTGCCCTTTTTTGCATGCAATTGTAGCAATGTTTCTGGTTTTAAAATATCTAACACACCATAAAAATTTATCTATTCGCATACAAATTATCTAAAATTAGCGTTAACGTTATTGTACAAAATTATATTAAAATGTATCTTGCCGACTCAAAAATAGCAATAATGAAATTAAGAAAAATTACTTTAATACTTTTAACAGTTTTTGTTACTATATTATCTTGTAAAGATGAAGAAGATGATACACCAGTATTTGTTGAAAGAGATAGAGCAGAAGTATATGCTGAAGATTTAGCAGAAATTGAAGCGTACTTACAAACTCATTTTTATAACTATGAAGAGTTTGAGTCAAATCCTGTCTATAGTGATTTGTCATCTTCACCTGCTAACATAACACCAAATGATTCTTTCGAAATAGTTTTCGATACCATTGAAGGTGCTAATAGTGATAAAATTCCACTAATAGACCAAGTTGAAGAGAAAATAGTGACTCAAGATGGTATAGATTATAAACTGTATATTTTAAGAGTAAGACAAGGTTTGGGGCATTCCATTCACCCTCTAGATGCTGTAGGTGTTTTATATGAAGGAAATTTATTAGATGGAGAAGTGTTTGATAGTGCAGATGTTGTAAATACTCCTTTAAACCTTTCTAACGTAGGATTTTCATTAGGCGTTATTACTGGTTTTAGAGAAGCTTTAATAGAGTTTCAAGCTAGAGAAAGTTATAGCGAAAACGGAGATGGTACCACAACTAACCATAATTATGGTATTGGTGCAGTATTTATTCCTTCAGGATTAGGATATTTTTCTGCTGCAACAAGTAATATACCTAGTTATACTCCAATAATATTTAAATTAGGACTTCTAACAAGAATAAATACAGATTATGATGGTGATTCAATTTTTTCACGTTTGGAAGACTTAGATGGTGATGGTGATGGCTCTAATGAAGATACAGATGGTGATGGCTTCCCCAACTTTTTTGATAATGATGATGATAACGATGGTGTTTTAACTGCTAACGAAGATTTAGACCAAGACGGAGATCCAACTAATGATGATAGCGATGGTGATGGTATACCCAATTACTTAGATGCAGATTCTAACGAGTCTAATCAATAACAAAAAAAAGCCACTTTTAAAGTGGCTTTTTTAGTTTACAACATAATGGACAAACTTAGTATAAGCTGTTCAGGTCGTGTGTCTAATCTGTTAGGATTATTGATTGTTATATTATTATTTATAATAGTAGCTTCATTATCGTTAAAACCTCTTTCATAACGTAAGTCTAATCCAATTTTGTTAATACTAAACCCAATTCCAAAGTTTAATCCTACCGAAAAATCATTCTCTATAGTGTTAATAGTAGCATTTTCAAAACCACTATCTAGTACATACTGTACAGAAGGGCCTCCAAAAACACTAATAGGTCCCAACACTTTTATACCAACCAATAATGGTGCATCTAATTTTTTAAAATCAAAAGTACCTGCATCATAATCACTTGACGTAGCTGTATACACTAGCTCTGGTCTAAAATAAAGTTTGTTACCTAGTTTACCAAAAATTCCAACGTGGTACCCAATATTTTGATCTGGATTTTGATAATTGTTAGAAATAGATTCAAAGTAGTCACCATTTCCATTGTAGTTTAATCCACCTTTAATACCAAAACCACTTTTAGTTTGAGCAAAAATTAAAGTTGTAAATAATAACGAACCAATTGATGTTAAAATTAATTTTTTACTTACACCTGTTTCAGGACTTAAGTTTTTGTAAAATCTTTTTAAAATTTTCATAATTGTTGTTTTTTGATGAACATTTATTATAACGAAAATTATGCCAAAATATTTTTAATGCTGTTTATCAGTTACTTAAATGTATAAAAAAAAGAGGGGTTAATCTAATTGATTAACCCCTCTTTTAAATATTAATTTTAATAATCTACTTACGATTTATAACTTTTTCGGATGCTTTTACAATAGCATCTGCGTTTAAACCATATTTTTCCATGAGTTGCTCTGGTGTTCCAGATTCACCAAAGGTATCGTTGGTTGCAACAAATTCTTGAGGTGTTGGCTGATGTTGTGATAAAACACGTGCTATACTTTCTCCTAAACCACCTAAATGGTTATGCTCTTCGGCTGTTACAATGCATTTAGTTTTCTTTACAGATTCTATAATAGCATTAGCGTCTAAAGGTTTAATGGTGTGTATATTGATGACTTCAGCAGAGATACCCTTATCATGTAAAGCTTTTGCAGCTTCTAAAGCTTCCCATACTAAATGTCCAGTAGCAACAATAGTTACATCACTTCCAGATTGTAATTGTAAGGCTTTTCCAATTTCAAATTTTTGATTTTCAGGTGTAAAATTGGCAACTTTTGGACGTCCAAAACGTAAATATACTGGACCATGGTGATCTGCAATTGCAATTGTTGCAGCTTTAGTTTGATTATAATCACAAGGATTAATCACTACCATACCTGGTAACATCTTCATTAAGCCAATATCCTCAAGAATTTGGTGTGTAGCACCATCTTCACCTAAAGTTAAACCTGCGTGCGAAGCACAGATTTTTACATTTTTATCAGAGTAAGCAACACTTTGTCTTATTTGATCGTACACACGACCTGTAGAAAAGTTTGCAAAAGTACCTGTAAATGGTATTTTGCCACCAATGGTTAATCCTGCTGCCATACCTATCATATTAGCTTCTGCGATTCCAACCTGAAAAAAACGCTCTGGATGATTTTTTTTAAAGTCATCCATTTTTAGAGAGCCAATTAAATCGGCACACAGCGCAACAACGTTATTATTAGTTTGTCCTAATTCTGTTAGTCCAGCTCCAAAACCTGAACGCGTATCTTTACTTCCTGTATTTGTATATGTTTTCATTTTGTCTAAGTTTTGGTTAGTTAGTAATCACCTAAAGTTTCAGGATTTTGCTCTAATCCAATAGCAAGCTGCTCGTCGTTTGGTGCTTTACCATGCCAAGCATGCGTATGCATCATAAAATCTACACCATGACCCATAACTGTTTTTAGTAGCACACAAACAGGTTTACCTTGTCCTGTAAGGCTTTTAGCTTTTTCCATACCTTTTAAGATGTCTTCTATAGAATTACCGTTTTCTATATCTACAACTGTCCAACCAAAAGCTTCAAATTTTGCTCTAAAACTACCCATTGGTAATACTTTGTCAGTTGGTCCATCAATCTGTTGACCATTTAAATCTATTGTAGCAATAATATTATCTACTTTATTACCAGCTGCATACATAATAGCTTCCCAATTTTGACCTTCTTGCATTTCTCCATCACCATGTAAACTGTAAATTAAATGTTGACAACCGTTTAATTTTTTAGCTTGTGCTGCACCTAACGCTACACTTAATCCTTGTCCTAACGATCCGGAAGCAATTCTAACTCCTGGTAAATTTTCGTGAGTGGTTGGATGACCTTGTAGTCTAGAATTTATTAATCTAAAGGTGTTTAATTCTTCTACAGGAAAATAACCTGATCGTGCTAAAACACTATAATAAACAGGAGAAATATGTCCATTGGATAAGAAGAAAATATCTTCTCCAATACCATCCATATCAAATCCTTCTTTTCTGTCCATGATTTTTTTATAAAGTGCTACAAAAAACTCTGCGCAACCTAAAGAACCACCTGGATGACCAGAATTTACTTTGTGGACCATACGTAAAATATCTCTGCGTACTTGTGTTGTTAAATCTTCTAATTGTTGTATGCTTGCCATGTTTTATGGGTTAATTATTTTGTTCCAAAATTAGTTTTTTAAAAGGCGGTCACAAAAATTGAATCGTTACACTTATTAACGATTTGCCTCGATTTCTTAACAATTACAATTATTTTTTACTGTGTGGTACAAAAATTTCAATTTTAGTAAGTATTTAAGACCCTTTGTGTATTTCTTATTTATATTTGCTAGCTGAAGATTTAAGAAACACAATGACTTTCGATTTAAAAGGAAAAGATACGCAAAGCAACGCTAGAGCAGGAGTAATAACAACAGATCATGGAGTTATTGAAACTCCTATTTTTATGCCTGTTGGTACTGTAGCATCGGTTAAAGGAGTGCATCAAAGAGAATTAAAAGAAGATATTAATCCTGATATTATTTTAGGTAATACTTACCACTTATATTTAAAACCACAAACCGAAATACTAGAGAAAGCAGGAGGTTTACACAAATTTATGAACTGGGACCGAAATATCTTAACAGACTCTGGTGGTTATCAAGTATACTCGCTATCTGCAAATAGAAAAATTAAAGAAGAAGGCGTCAAATTTAAATCTCATATAGACGGAAGTTACCATACATTCACACCAGAAAATGTCATGGAAATTCAACGAAGTATAGGTGCAGATATTATTATGGCTTTTGACGAGTGTACACCTTATCCATGTGATTATAATTATGCAAGACGATCTATGCATATGACACATCGTTGGTTGGATAGGTGCATTAATCATCTAGAAAAAGTACCTTTTAAATATGATTATTCTCAAGCGTTTTTTCCTATAGTACAAGGTAGTACCTATAAAGATCTACGTAAACAATCTGCCGAATATATTGCAAATGCTGGTGCAGTTGGTAACGCTATTGGTGGCTTATCTGTAGGTGAGCCAGCAGAAGAGATGTATGCGATGACAGAGGTAGTTACAGATATATTACCAGAGGATAAGCCACGTTATTTAATGGGAGTTGGTACACCAATAAATATACTTGAAAATATTGCATTAGGCGTTGATATGTTTGATTGTGTTATGCCAACCCGTAATGCTAGAAACGGAATGTTATTTACTGCTCATGGTACTATTAATATCAAAAACTTAAAATGGCGTGATGATTTTTCGCCTATTGATGAGATGGGAATTACTTTTGTAGATACAGAATACAGTAAAGCCTATTTAAGACATTTGTTTACTGTTAACGAGTTATTAGGAAAACAAATTGCTACCATTCATAATTTAGGATTTTATTTATGGTTGACCAGAGAAGCTAGAAAACATATTTTAGCAGGAGATTTTAGAACTTGGAAAGACCAAATGGTAAAGCAAATGGATAAACGTCTATAAGTGAAAATATTAGATTGGTACATACTAAAACGTTATTTAATGACATTTGCAGTCATGCTTTTGTTATTTATACCTATTGGTATAACCGTCCATTTAGCTGAAAAAATTGGTAAAATTCTTGAAAATAATGCGCCTTTCGGCGAAGTTATGCAGTACTTGTTAGACTTTACCATTTATTTTGCACATTTATTATTTCCTTTATTTTTATTTTTATCTGTAATATGGTTTACTTCAAAATTAGCTAATAACACTGAAGTTGTTGCGTTTTTAAGTTCTGGTGTATCGTTTACACGATTTTTAAGACCCTATCTAATTGGAGGTGTAATAGTAGCAATTATATCAATTGTTTTAGGATTGTATTTAGCTCCAAATGCTAGTAAAGGATTTAATAATTTTAAATATAAATACCTCTCTGGAAAAAAAGCACTTAATAACACTAATGTATTAAAACAAATTAATGATAAAGAAATCATTTACGTCACTAGTTTTGATACCAAAAACAAAACAGGTATAAATTTTACTTTAGAACATTTTGAAGAAGGTAAGATGAGCTATAAAATTAGTGCGTCTAATATTAGGTATTATGAAGAAGATTCAGCATTTGTGTTACGTAATTACGTTAAAAGAACCATTGGAGAAAACAACGATGTACTTGAAGTGCAAAGAAAAAAAGATACTATTTTAAGTTTTGATTTGGATGATCTAACTCCTGAAGATTATATAGCTGAAACTTTAAGGTATAATGAATTGATTCAATTTATCGATAGAGAAGAAAAAAGAGGCTCTAAGTACATAGGACGTTATAAATTAGCTAAATATCAAAAATGGAGTTTACCTGTTTCAGTCTTTATATTAACCATCATAGCAGTTGCGGTGTCGTCAAGAAAACGTCGTGGTGGTATGGGAGTTAATTTAGCTTTCGGCATTTGTATAGCCATGATATTTGTATTTTTTGACAAAATATTTGGGACCCTTGCTTCACAATCAGATTTTTCGCCATTACTAGCAGTCTGGTTTCCAAACATTATTTTTGGAGTATTAGCACTTATCTTACTGCGCAATGCAAAACGATAAACTTAAAAATTATCTTCACCTTCATGTTCTAGTATTTATAGCTGGTTTTACAGCTATTCTCGGAAAACTTATTACTATAAATGCGGTTAGCTTAGTTTGGTATAGAATGTTAATAGCTACGGTTTTAATGTTTATTTACATTAAAATTACTAAAGTCAATATCTCTATTACAAAAAAAGGATTTTTCAAATTATCCATTGCAGGTATCATAATCGCATTGCATTGGATAACCTTTTTCGGATCTATTCAAGTATCTAATGCCTCTATTGCGTTAGCTATGTTTTCAACTGGTGCTTTTTTTGCATCATTCATAGAACCTATAATTTATAAGCGTAAAATAATTGCTTATGAGATTGTTTTTGGACTAATTGTAATTGTTGGTATTTACTTAATAGTTCAAAGCGAATTAAAATATATATATGGAATGGTATTAGGTGTCATTTCGGCATTTTTATCCTCACTATTTGCAGTGCTTAACGGAAAATTTTTAGAAGAGCATTCTGCTACTAAAATTTCGTTTTATGAGTTTGTAAGTGGTGTATTTTTTATATCAATTTATATATTATTTTTTGGTGAAGGCTTTAATGCTAATCATTTTAATATTTCAGCTTCAGATTGGTTATGGCTATTTATTCTAGCTTCAGTATGTACAGCTTACGCATTTATAGCTTCAGTGTATGTGATGCGATTTATTAGTCCTTATACTGTAGTTTTAACTTATAATTTAGAGCCTATATACGGAATCATTTTAGCTTTAATACTATTCCCAGAAACCGAAACCATGTCTACCTCTTTTTACATTGGTGCCTTCATTATATTAGGTGTTGTTTTATTAAACGGAATATTAAAAAACTGGAAACAATCAAAGATTTAAAAATCAAAGCAAACTAACTGATTATCAATTTTTAACGTTAAAATATGCTCATTTTAATTGTATTCATAAAAAATGAAACAAAAAAAATGTAATTTTGCAACCTAACAAATAAACAAAACTATCATTCCCTATGGAATATTTAGAATTTGAATTACCTATAAAAGAACTAGAAGACCAACTAGAAAAGTGTCAAGTTATTGGAGAAGAAAGTGATGTTGATGTGACACAGACTTGCAAGCAAATCGAAAAAAAGCTTGTAGCTACAAAAAAAGAAATTTATAAAAACTTAACTGCTTGGCAACGTGTACAATTATCACGTCATCCAGACAGGCCTTACACTTTAGATTATATTAGAGCCATTTGTGGCGACTCATTTTTAGAACTTCATGGAGACAGAGGTTTTAAAGATGATAAGGCAATGATTGGTGGTTTAGGAAAAATTGGTGACCAAAGCTTTATGTTTATTGGTCAACAAAAAGGGTTTAATACAAAAACTAGGCAATACCGTAATTTTGGTATGGCTAATCCAGAAGGCTATCGCAAAGCATTACGCTTAATGAAGTCTGCAGAAAAATTTGGGATTCCTGTTGTGACATTATTAGACACTCCTGGAGCTTATCCTGGTTTAGAAGCAGAAGAGCGTGGTCAAGGTGAAGCTATAGCCAGAAACATTTTAGAAATGACACGCTTAAAAGTACCTATTATAACCATAGTTATTGGTGAAGGTGCATCTGGTGGAGCATTAGGTATTGGTGTAGGTGATAAAATCATGATGTTAGAAAACACATGGTATTCTGTAATATCTCCAGAATCTTGTTCTTCTATATTGTGGCGAAGTTGGGAGTATAAAGAGCAAGCAGCAGAAGCTTTAAAACTAACTGCTAACGATATGAAAAAAATGAAAATTGTAGACGATATCATAAAAGAACCACTTGGTGGAGCACATACAGATAGAGATACAACATTTAAAACAGTATCTGATGCAATTGTCAAAGCTTATGACGAGTTTAAAAACTTATCACCAAAAGATTTAGTAAATAAACGCATCGAAAAATATTCAGAAATGGGAGTTTTTAAAGGATAAACCTTATAAAACCATTTGCTAACAAAATCTGAAGTTTTTGCTTCAGATTTTTTTTGTGCTTGTTAACAAAAAAATAGAGTTATTAACATAATAAATGTTGATGACCTGTTAAGATTGAGTAACTTTGTAATTCAATATTTCTTAACTATTTATTTACTTTCGCTAAAACATAAATTAGTCATATTTATAAGCTAGTTTAATCAATAAATAACCACAAAAAACCATTAAGTTTTTACTTAAAATTATTACCATACAATGAAGCAACCTAATCAAATAAAAGGGTACCAAGTTGACAAGAGCACCATTATTAGCCTTGAAAAGGGGAAGATTCCACCTCAGGCTTTAGATTTGGAAGAAGTTGTTCTTGGTGCTATGATGATTGACAAAAAAGGGGTTGATGAGGTCATAGATATTTTAAGTCCTGAAGCATTTTACAAAGAGGCACATCAGCACATCTTTGAAGCCATATTCATGCTGTTTCAAGAAAGTCAACCTATTGACTTATTAACAGTTTCTACGCAATTAAAGAAAAACTCAAAGTTAGATTTAGCAGGTGGTGATTTTTATCTTATTTCTTTAACTCAAAAAGTATCCTCTTCTGCGCATATCGAGTTTCATGCACGTATTATTTTACAAAAATATATTCAGCGTAGTTTAATTAAGATTTCTTCAGAAATTATTGAAGATTCTTATGATGAAACCCAAGATGTATTTGATTTGTTAGATAAAGCAGAATCTAAATTATATGAAGTTACCCAAGGAAACATTAAAAAATCTAGTGAAACTGCTCAAGATTTAGTAATTCAAGCTAAAAAGAAAATTGAAGAAATTTCGAAAAAAGAAGGAATGAGCGGAATCCCTTCTGGATTTGATAAACTAGACAAATTAACCTCTGGTTGGCAAGAAAGTGATTTAATTATTATTGCAGCACGTCCTGGTATGGGTAAAACAGCTTTTACCTTAACTATGGCTCGTAATGTAGCGGTAAATTCAAATATTCCTGTTGCATTTTTCTCTCTAGAGATGGCATCTGTACAGTTAATTACACGTTTAATTTCTAGCGAAACTGGGTTGTCTTCAGAAAAACTAAGAACTGGAAAACTAGAAAAGCATGAGTGGGAACAGCTTAATACTAAAGTTAAAGACTTAGAAAAGGCACCATTGTTTATTGATGATACACCATCACTTTCTATTTTTGATCTACGTGCAAAAGCACGTCGTTTAGCTTCACAACATGGTATAAAAATGATCATGATTGATTATTTACAGCTAATGACAGCTTCTGGTTCAGGTGGTAATCGTGAACAAGAAATCTCTACTATTTCCAGAAACCTAAAAGCACTAGCTAAAGAGTTAAGTGTACCTGTTATAGCATTATCACAGCTGTCACGTGCAGTAGAAACTCGTGGTGGAAGCAAACGTCCTTTACTATCAGATTTACGTGAGTCTGGTGCAATCGAGCAAGATGCAGATATTGTTAGCTTTATTTACAGACCAGAATATTATAAAATAGACGAGTGGGATGACGAAGAACGCTCACCAACAGAAGGTCAAGGAGAGTTTATTGTAGCAAAACATCGTAATGGAGGTTTAGATAGTATTAGATTAAAATTTATTGGACACTTAGGTAAATTTGATAATCTAGACGATTTTGACACGCCTTTTGGTCAAGAGTTTCACAGTAAAATGAATGCTGCTGCAAACGATAATACTTTTGCTCCAGATAATTTCCCAACTGCCAACGATGCTTTTGATGCACCAGAACAGGATGACAATGATGTGCCTTTTTAATAAATTTGAACCTACAACTTAATGGATAAAATAAAAACTACTAACTATTTACTTTTAGTCATTGTAATACCTATTATATTTTACTTATTAAAAGTATTGTCCTTTATATTTGTGCCCTTAGTGTTTTCTATGTTTATTGCATTATTGTTTTTACCATTAATGCGCTTTTTACGTAAACGAAAACTCCCTAAAATGGTTAGTGTTATTATAGTAATGTTAGTCATAGCTTTAGGTATAAAAATAGGAGTGGAGTTAGTTAAATTATCAAGTAGAGAGATCTTAGCATCAGATTCTCAGTTTTTTCATAAAGCAGAAGACAAAATAAACACTTTAGTAGATAGTGTTGAAGCATTTTTTGGAGTTCAAAAAGTAGAGGGAAGTCGCTCATTAACAAGGTTAGTAAATAAGGAGGCATTACTGGATAATTTATCTCCAACACTTAGCTTTATTAGTAAATTTTTGACAGCTCTACTAATGACAACCTTTTTTGTCGTACTATGGTTAGCAGAATCTATTAATGTAGAAAAGTTAATAAATAGAACAATTTTAAAGAAAAAACACACGTCTATTAAAACCTTCATGAAAATTGAAAAAGACTTAATAAAATTTATTAAAGTTAAGTTTTTAGTCAGTTTTTTAACAGGTGTTTTTACTGGATTAGCCTGCTATTTCTTTGATGTAAGCTTTCCCATTTTCTGGGGATTATTTGCGTTTTTAATCAATTTTGTGCAAATGGTAGGCTCGTTTATTACAGTAATTTTACTGTCCATTTTTGCGTTTGTCGAGCTAGAAACATCCAGTAAACTATTATTTTTTATCTTATCAATTGCTGGTACCCAAGTACTGTATGGTAGTATTTTAGAACCAGTTTTTATGGGTAAATCATTCTCTATAAATGTTATAGCTGTACTAGTTATGCTAATGTTTTGGGGATATATTTGGGGTGTTCCAGGATTAATTATGGCAATTCCTATTACAGTATTTCTTAAAATTATTTTTGAACAATTTCCCAGAACAAAAATTATTTCAGACCTGCTCTCTGGCTCATCTAGTTAATTTATTGCTAATTCGTTTTTAAAAGTTGCTTTTTTAACTATCTTTCAAGTTATAAAATCACTTATTTTAAATGAAAAAATTAGCAGCATTTATAATCCTGTTTCTATTTGTTAATCAAATATTTGCATCCTATATTTTAATTCCTATGGATGCAGACACGCAAAAAAATCATTTAAAAGCTTACGGAATAACTTATTGGACTTTAGAAAAAGATATAAAAGTAAAATGGCTTCTTAACTATAGAGGTGGTTCGTTTTTATTACCAGATAGTGAAGACATTCAACGAGAATGTCAAATAAGAGGTGTTAGTTTTGAAGTACTATCTGATGCTAAAACAGAGAAAATTTTAGAAGAAATTAGCAGTCCTAGTAAAAATATGGAAGCAGTTGTGCTTGAAAAAGCACCAAAAATTGCGGTCTATACACCAAAGGGTAAATTACCTTGGGACGATGCTGTTACTATGGTATTAAGCTATGCAGAAATCCCTTATGAAACCGTTTATGATGAAGAGGTATTAAAAGACGAACTTCTGTTGTATGATTGGTTGCACCTACATCACGAAGATTTTACAGGACAATACGGAAAATTTTATGCACGCTACCGTCAAGCAGCTTGGTATATACAAGAAAAGAAGGATGCAGAAGCTTTAGCAGCAAAATTAGGATACACTAAAGTTTCTGAGGCAAAAAGAGATGTGGCACTTAAAATTAGAGATTATGTTGTAGGAGGAGGATTCATGTTCGCCATGTGCAGTGCTACAGACAGTTTTGATATTGCATTATCTGCAGAAAATATAGATATCTGCGAGCCTATGTTTGATGGAGATGCAAGCGATGGTAATTACCAATCAAAAATAGATTTTTCTAAAACATTTGCTTTTAAAGATTATACCTTAGAACGTAGTCCAATGGTATACGAGTTTTCAAGCATAGATATGACTACTAAGCGAATGATTCCAAAAGAAACTGACTATTTTTCATTAATGGATTTTTCAGCTAAATGGGACCCAATTCCAACTATGTTGTGTCAAAATCATACTGCTTTGGTTAAGGGATTTATGGGACAAACAACATCCTTTACAAGAGAAGAAATTAAATCAAACGTACTTGTCATGGGAGAAAATAAAACTAATGGAGAGGCTAAATACATACACGGTATAAAAGGAAAAGGCTTTTTTACCTTTTATGGTGGACACGATCCTGAAGATTACACCCATAAAGTTGGAGATCCTAAAACCGAATTGGAATTACACCCAACCTCACCAGGCTACCGATTAATTTTAAACAATGTGTTATTTCCTGCAGCAAAAAAGAAAAAGCAAAAAACATAATTTTTGGGCGTTACCACAAGGTTCAGGCTTTCGCAAGTCGCAAGCAAAGATGTGCTCCAACAATTACTCAACTACGAAGTAATCATGAATACAATAATAACATTATAAAAAAATGAATAATCCTTAACGCAGTACCTCAATCAACTAGACTTAATCAATAGATAATTAATACATCAATCATTACTACAATGTCAACAAAAGATGATATCCTAAAAAAAATAGAAATACTAATTACTAGCCATTTTGATTCACCAAAAAACGCATTCGACTTTTTTGATGAAAATGGAGATAAAAAACTATCAAAATCCGAAATTAAAAAGCTACTTCAAGAAGCAGAAATTAGTGGTTTTATTAGAGGTATTGTAGCTTCAAAGCTAATTGAAGGTTACGATAAAGATGGAGATAAGCTAATAAGCTGGTCAGAATTTAAAGCAGCAATAGACGAGATTTCATTATAAAAACACCATTTGAAAAACACACTATTTCAATTTTTAAGGTTACTATTTGCGACTATCATTTTTTGGTCACTAGCCTTCTGTTTATTTATCATGATACGTTACTATCAAGTAGGAGCAGAAGGAGGTAAAGCGTTTGCTACTTCAGATAGTGAAGTAGTCCCAATACTACAATGGTTAGAATTTGGAGTTTTTGCTGGGATTATTGTCGGAATTGTTTATGCTATAGTAGAGTTTATATTTGAAAAATTTCAACTCAATAAACTAGCAACTGGATTAGTATTACTTGAAAAGTCTTTGATTTATTTACTAATGCTTATCCTATCAACCAATTATATAGTTGGACTAATAGAGCAACAAATAGACAGAAACTTACCAAACGAGAATGGCTGGTGGAAAGAAAATAAAGTGTTTTGGTTAGTTGTAGGTTATTTTATTATATGTTCATTAATATTTTCATTTTTAAAAATTTCCAAAGAAAAATTTGGTAAAGGGGTTTTATTTAATCAGTTAATTGGTAAATATAAAAAGCCACGTGAGGAAAAACGCATATTTATGTTTTTAGATTTACAGGGTTCTACAACCATAGCAGAACAATTAGGACATTACAAATATAGCGAACTGATACAAGAATGTTTTTACGACTTAAATAGAGTTATTACCAATTATAATGCAGAAATATATCAATATGTAGGCGACGAAGCAGTCATAAGTTGGACATTTAATAAAGGAATAAAAAATAATAATTGTGTTGAACTGTTTTTTAAATTTCAAGATAGACTATTAAAAAAACAGAAAGCCTATCAAAAGCATTTTGGATTACAGCCCAAATTTAAAGCAGGTTTGCATGGTGGAAATTTAATCGTTACAGAAGTAGGTACTCTAAAAAAAGAAATAGCTTATCATGGAGACGTTATAAATACATCTGCAAGGATTCAAGGCGAATGTAATAAGTACAACGAAACACTTTTAATTTCCAAGCAATTGTTAGAAAAATTACAGCTAAACAAATATAAAATACAATCCATTGGAAATATTTCTCTGAAAGGAAAAGAAGAAGAGGTCAGGTTATATTCTATAAATAAGTCATAAAAAAAATCCGATTCAATTAAGAATCGGATTTTCTGTATTATAAGCGAAGTATTGTTATACAATTGGCAAAATGCCCCTTATTTTACTTTATTCACAATAGCTTCAAAAGCTTCTGGGTGGTTCATCGCTAAATCAGCTAAAACCTTACGGTTTAACTCGATGTTATTAGCTTTTACTTTTCCCATAAATTGTGAATAAGACATTCCATGTAATCTGGCTCCTGCGTTTATACGCGTGATCCATAAAGCACGAAACGTTCTCTTTTTATTTCTACGGTCTCTGTATGCATACTGCATAGCTTTGTCAACCGCATTTTTTGCTACTGTCCAAACGTTTTTACGACGTCCAAAGTAACCTTTTGCTTGTTTAAGCACCTTTTTTCTTCTGGCTCTTTTAGCTACAGAATTTACTGATCTAGGCATAATTTTAATTGTTTTTTGTAGTAGGCGGTTAATAAATTAACACTTTTTTTAAATCTTAGTTTGCCTAACTCCAGGGTTTATAAATAATTTTAACCGGTTAAAACAATGTTACTTTAAACGTAACATGACTTTAACATTGTTCTCGTCTGCTTTATCAACTAAAGCATCATGAGTTAAAGCTAATTTACGTTTTTTAGACTTCTTTGTTAAGATGTGACTTTTAAACGCGTGCTTTCTTTTAATTTTACCAGTACCAGTAAGCTTAAATCGCTTTTTAGCACTAGATTTTGTTTTCATTTTAGGCATTTTGTTTCCTAGTTTTAATTATTTCGCTTATAATGTTTTTACTACTGAAATTATTCAGTTTTATCTATTTTTTTGGAGCTATAAACATGGTCATTCGCTTTCCTTCAAGTCTTGGCATTTGTTCTACTTTTCCAAATTCTTCCAAATCTTGAGCTAAACGTAATAACAAAATTTGTCCTTGCTCTTTAAACACAATAGATCGTCCTTTAAAGAATACAAATGCTTTTAATTTAGCTCCTTCTTTCAAGAATTTCTCGGCGTGTTTCTTTTTAAATTCGTAATCATGGTCATCTGTTTGAGGACCAAATCTAATTTCTTTGATAACAACTTTTGTAGCCTTAGATTTTAATGCTTTTTCCCGTTTCTTCTGTTCATAAAGAAACTTCTTGTAATCCATTATTTTACATACTGGTGGATCTGCTTTTGGCGAAATTTCAACCAAATCTAATTCTTGCTCTTCTGCTATTGCTCGAGCTTCTCTAGTGGTGTAAATTCCTACTTCAACATTGTCTCCAACTAGACGCACTTTTTCTGCTCTAATTTTTCCGTTAATGTTGTGTTGATCTTCCTTAATGATTCTTGCCGGACCTCTTGATCTTTTTCTACGTATTGCTATGACTTATATATTTTAGTTAAACTTAATTTTAAAATTGTTTTTTTGTTTTATTTATCTCTGTTTTAACAACTTCTGCAAACTCATCTACACTAATCGTGCCTAAATCTTCTCCACCATGTTGTCTTACAGAAATCTTACCTTCGCCCTCTTCTTGCTCTCCAATGATAATCATATAAGGCGTTTTATTCATTTCAGCCTCTCTAATTTTTTTACCAATAGTTTCACTTCGATTATCTACAAGTGCGCGAATTTCGTGATTTTCTAGCAAAGTTAAAACTTTTTGACCGTATTTTTCATATTTCTCACTAAGAGTTAGTACAGAAACTTGCGTTGGCATTAACCAAAGTGGGAAATTTCCTCCAGTGTGTTCTAACAAAATAGCAATAAAACGTTCCATACTTCCAAATGGAGCACGATGAATCATTACAGGTCTGTGGGTATCATTATCACTTCCTTTATAGGTCAATTCAAAACGCTCTGGTAAGTTGTAGTCTACTTGTATAGTTCCTAATTGCCACTGTCTACCTAATGCGTCCTTTACCATAAAATCTAACTTAGGACCATAAAAGGCAGCTTCACCAGTCTCTACCACATAGTTTAATCCTTTGTCTTTTGCGGCGTTAATAATAGCTTGTTCTGCTTTTTCCCAATTCTCAAGACTACCTATGTATTTTTCTGGTTTTTCTGGATCACGTAACGAGACTTGAGCAGTAAAATTTTCAAAACCTAAAGATCCAAATACATATAATACTAAATCTATAACATCTTTAAATTCCTTATCTAACTGGTCTGGAGTACAAAATATATGGGCATCATCTTGAGTAAATCCACGTACTCTGGTTAAACCATGTAATTCACCACTTTGCTCATATCTATATACTGTGCCAAACTCAGCAAATCGTTTAGGTAAATCTTTATAAGACCATTGTGTACTATTATATATTTCACAATGATGTGGACAATTCATAGGTTTAAGCAAAAACTCTTCTCCTTCTTTAGGAGTAGATATGGGTTGAAAACTATCTTCTCCATACTTAGCATAATGTCCCGAAGTTACATATAATTCTTTTTGACCTATATGTGGTGTAACAACCATTTCATATCCTGCTTTTTTCTGAGCTTCTTTTAAAAAGTTTTCTAGTCGCTCTCGTAAAGCTGCCCCTTTAGGTAACCATAAAGGTAATCCTTGACCAACTTTTTGAGAAAATGTAAAAAGCTCTAATTCTTTACCTAATTTTCTATGATCACGTTTTTTAGCTTCTTCTAAAAGTTCTAAATAAGCAGTTAGCTCTTTTTGTTTCGGAAAAGAAATCCCATAAACACGAGTCAATTGTGGTTTATTCTCATCGCCTCTCCAATATGCACCTGCAACAGATAACACTTTTACAGCTTTAATAATACCAGTGTTTGGTATATGTCCACCACGACATAAGTCTGTAAATGTTGAATGATCACAAAATGTAATTGTGCCATCTTCAAGATTTTCTATTAACTCAGTCTTATATATATTATCTTTATATAAGGATAATGCATCTGCTTTAGAAACAGATCGCATAGAAAACTCATGTTTTCCACGGGCAATCTCTAACATTTTATTCTCAATAGTCTTAAAATCTTTATCACTTATAGAGTGTTCACCAAAATCAACATCATAATAAAATCCATTATCAATTGCAGGACCAATAGTTAATTTACAACCAGGATATAACTCTTCTAAGGCTTGAGCTAAAACATGAGCAGAACTATGCCAAAAGGCTTTTTTACCCTCATCATCATTCCAAGTATATAGAATTAAAGAACCGTCAGTATATAGACTAGTAGTAGATTCAACAGTATCTCCGTTAAAACTAGCCGAAATAACATTTCTAGCTAAACCTTCACTAATACTTTTTGCAACATCAATTGGTGTGCAACCTTTTTCATAAGATTTTACACTACCATCTGGTAAAGTAATTTTTATCATCAAAATCAAATTAAGGCACAAATATAATAGTATAAAACTTGTCTAGCAATACAACCTTATAAGTAATGACGTAAATTTTTATAACTATAGCGTTTTGATCTGATAGGGGTCTGGTTTTTCATTATATATTTTTTACTATATATTAGCAAGAATAATGAGTAGTTGTTACAATCCCTAACGCGGTTTTAATCCAAATGCAGATGATTTAGTTTGTATATGGACTATTTGAGGTTAAATGCAGTCTTAAGATAAGATGAGAGGCAAAAAAATGGCGGTTATAAAGTATTGATAATAATGGTGTTGAAGGGTTAAAAAAAAATAAAGTAAAAAAAGATTCAAAAAAGGGTTGTGGGAATAAAAAAGGGTTTTATATTTGCACCCCGAAAACGACGTAATGGAGTTTTAGGTAAAAACGTACGGGATTTTATTGAAAAGCAACCAGTGAAAAAAAATATAAATATTTTTTCAAAAAGAGTTGTGGGATAAAAAAAAGCGAATTATATTTGCACCCGCTTAAGAGATAAACGACTTAAGTACACGATAAAAAAGTTCATAAACATATTGAATTGACAGCGTAAGAGAATAATTGGAAACGATTATTTTCAAACAAAAGAATAAACCATTTTGAGTATTTTAGATTTTTAATTGTTAAGATACAGTCGCAAGACTAAAAATTTAACGATGAAGAGTTTGATCCTGGCTCAGGATGAACGCTAGCGGCAGGCTTAACACATGCAAGTCGAGGGGTAACAGAGGTGCTTGCACTTGCTGACGACCGGCGAACGGGTGCGTAACGCGTATAGAATCTGCCTCTTACTAAGGGATAGCCCAGAGAAATTTGGATTAATACCTTATGGTATGTTAACTTGGCATCAAGATAACATTAAAGGTAACGGTAAGAGATGACTATGCGTCCTATTAGCTAGATGGTGTGGTAACGGCACACCATGGCGACGATAGGTAGGGGCCCTGAGAGGGGGATCCCCCACACTGGTACTGAGACACGGACCAGACTCCTACGGGAGGCAGCAGTGAGGAATATTGGACAATGGAGGCAACTCTGATCCAGCCATGCCGCGTGCAGGAAGACTGCCCTATGGGTTGTAAACTGCTTTTATACAGGAAGAAACACCTCTACGTGTAGAGGCTTGACGGTACTGTAAGAATAAGGATCGGCTAACTCCGTGCCAGCAGCCGCGGTAATACGGAGGATCCAAGCGTTATCCGGAATCATTGGGTTTAAAGGGTCCGTAGGTGGATAATTAAGTCAGAGGTGAAATCCTGCAGCTTAACTGTAGAATTGCCTTTGATACTGGTTGTCTTGAGTTGTTATGAAGTAGTTAGAATATGTAGTGTAGCGGTGAAATGCATAGATATTACATAGAATACCAATTGCGAAGGCAGATTACTAATAATATACTGACACTGATGGACGAAAGCGTGGGGAGCGAACAGGATTAGATACCCTGGTAGTCCACGCCGTAAACGATGGTCACTAGCTGTTCGAATTTCGGTTTGAGTGGCTAAGCGAAAGTGATAAGTGACCCACCTGGGGAGTACGTTCGCAAGAATGAAACTCAAAGGA